>JBBQHC010000040.1:0-20641 GCA_038323615.1 Rhodobacterales bacterium
GCGGTTTTCGCAAGGCGACCGCAGCCAGCCGCACATCGAGATGGCGGGCGCGCCGCGTGAATTGCAAGAGGTCGGCAACGCCTTTGTGGCGATGACCGAAAGCATCACCCGCGGCGAAGCCGCACTCGAGGATACGATCCACCAGAAAGAGGTGCTGCTGCGCGAGGTCCACCATCGGGTCAAAAACAACCTGCAACTGATCGCGTCGATCATGAACATGCAGATGCGCCGCGCCCATACCCCCGAGGTCAAACAGGTGTTGAAAGGGCTGCAAGACCGGATCATGTCATTGGCGACAATCCATCGCGGGCTGTATCAGACCAGCGGTCTGGCCGACATTCACGCCGATGAATTGCTGGGTGATATCGTGCGCCAGATTATGACGCTGGGCAGCGGGCCAGACCGGCGTTTCGATCTGGATCTGGATATCGACGATATCCGCATGACCCCCGATCAGGCTGTCCCGCTGTCATTGCTGCTTACCGAGGCGGTGACGAACGCGCTGAAATACGCGCCAGCGCCTTTCGGCACGACCCCCCGCATCGTGGTGCATCTGAAACGCCAAGACGGCGACATGGCGCTGCTGACGGTCGTCAATCCGCGCGCCGCGCAGGTCGACAGCGCAAAGGTGGCCGAAAGACTGGCAGACGCGACCGGATTGGGCACGCAGCTGTTGCAGGCGTTCGCGCTTCAGATCGGCGGTGTGCTGTCGCACGAGATTGGCTACAACACCTACAAGATCACGGTGCGCTTTGAGATCAGCAATCTGGACGCGGCCGAAAATTGCAGCACCTAAGACTGGCGAAGGCCCCGATACCAGAAGAACCGCGACGACTTGAGCCGCCTTCAGGGTTTGGCTTTGGGCGCTTTCGTGGTACCCGATTTGGGTTTACGGCCTGTCAGATCTTGTCTGGCCTGTTCCCAATGGGTGTCGGCCTGATCGTCGGGTTCGCCGACGTCCTGCCAGATCTGATGCGCCCGCACCGCGATGTCTTTATCGGCGATCTCGCGCGGGGTTTTTGGTTTGCTTGCCATCTTGCGGTCCTCCGTGTTGCCAGCAGGCGAATATGGACTAACGCCGCGCGACGGTTCCTGGTTCCCTGTTGGCATAGTGCAGGCCGTCGGGCGACGTGTCTGGCAATCCTGACCCTCACCGAAGGTGATACGCTCTGCGCCCGGCGCCACGACAAGCCTCGTCAGTACTTGACCCTGCGTCACCCTGTAAAATCCCGGATCGTCTCGGAACTTTTGGCGGACGCGCGGCTTTATTCGCCATACAGGGCCAACATGGCCGCAATGACTGGAGACAGAAATGAAACATCTTCTTATCACAACCGCACTGGTGGCTTTCGCCGCCGCCCCGTTGGCGGCACAGACCGCCACCGCGACTGATCCGGCGGCGAGCACCGAAATGATGTCTGCCCCGATGTATATGTCGGGCAACATGGAAGTCAGTGCCGACAAAATTATCGGCATGAATGTCTATATCCAGAACCCGGATATGGCCGCCGATGATACGATGGACCCTGCAGTCGGCATCGCCGACGCATCCGACAACTGGGATGACGTGGGCGAAGTCGGCGACGTTTTGGTTTCTGCAGAAGGCGAGGTCAATTCCGTCGTCATCGACGCCGGCGGTTTTCTGGGCATGGGCGAACGCAACGTCAGCGTGACGATGGACCAGTTGCAGTTCATCCCGGACAGTGACAACGAGGGCGATTTCTTCATCGTTTATACTGGTGACAAGGCTCTCCTTGAAGGGACCGATGAATACGACCAGACCGCGATGGAAAGCCAGGGCTACATGCCCTATACGCCGATGTCGGCGACCAACGCCGAGGGTACCGACACGATGGCTGCTGATGGCACCGACACGATGGCTGCCGATGGCACGGCCGTTGACGGCACCGACACAGTGGCTGCCGATGGCACCGATACGATGGTGCGCACCGACCGTGAAAGCCTTGAATCGGTCGATGCCACAACCATCACCGCGGACGAACTCAAAGGCGCGCGGGTTTACGGCGTTGGCGAAGAATGGGTCGGCGAAATCGGCGAGCTTGTCTTGAGTGCCGACGGCAAAATCACTGATGCGGTTGTCGATGTTGGCGGCTGGTTGGGGATGGGCGAACGCCCGGTCGCGCTGAAGTTCGACGAACTCGATCTGCGCCGTGACGGTGACACCATCAATGTCTATGTCGATTTTTCCGAAGACGAACTGAAGGCAATGCCGGAATGGCAGGGCTGATCGCCATCGGCCACAATTAGCCAGACCACTTGGAGGGGCCGCATCGCGCGGCCCCTTCTCTGCGGGTCAGCAACGTGTTGACGCGCTTGCAAAATGAATCAAAGTAAACCGGCGGACGCTCCGCACGCAGGATTCGGATGGTGGGACAAGACCGCAGGGCGACAGCAATGTGTATCGTTGTCGTCCCGACGGACGACACGGCACCACTCGGCCGGTTACTGAACGCCTTTGGCACATCACCTGACGTGGCGATCATCGTCGTTGAGCGTGCCACAACGCGGCGTCCGGTGCTAACCCGCGATGACATTGAGGCGCTGACCACCCTGCCTGTGGTCAACGGTGAAACCGGCAAGGCCCCAAAGCCCAATCAAATCGTGCTGATCGGTCCCGATCAACAGCTTGACTTCACCGGCGGCAAATTCACGCTGGGGGCGCTAGCGGCGGCCCATTCCGGTCGCCGGGGCAGCATCCTGACCCAGGACATCGACGCGCTGTCGCGGCAGTTCGGATCAGCCGCGGGAGGCATCGCCCTGACCGCCGACGATACCGAGGCGCTGTTGGCGCTTGAACCGCTGACCGCGTCCAGTGGTCTGGCCCTGCTGGTCGATGACGGCGCGGACGCCGCGACCTCGACTCAGTTGGGCCGGATTGTCGATGTCGTCGGCTCGCCCGAAACGGTCGCCGCCGCCGCCATCAAATGGGGCAAACAGGCAGGGCGCGGCCCAAAACACCCGGTCGCCCTTTCCACCGCGGAACTGCGCGAATTGTGCGACATCATCCATACCGCCACCGGCCACGATTTCCGACACTACAAGGAAACCACGCTATCGCGTCGTATCCAGCGCCGGATTGGCGTGCTGCACTGCACGACCTACGACGAATACCGCACCATTCTCAAATCCAAACCGGACGAAGTGCAGACCCTGATGCGCGACCTGCTGATCAGCGTCACCTCGTTCTTTCGCGACGCCGACGCGTTCACAGCCCTGCGCACGCACGTGCTGGAGACCCTGATCACCGCCGACGGCACCGAACCCGTGCGGGTCTGGATCCCGGCCTGCGCCACCGGGCAAGAGGCCTACAGCGTCGCGATGCTGGCGCTCGAGGTGGCCGAGGCTTGCGGCTCGGTCCAGACCATCCAGATTTTCGGCACCGACCTGAACGAACGCTCGCTGACAATCGCGCGGCGTGGGATCTATCCGGCAACCATCGCGGACGAGGTTGGGGCCGACCGGCTGGCGCGGTTTTTCAACCGCAACGGCCGCCAGTGGCAGATCAGCCGACAGGTTCGCCAACTGGTCGCATTTTCGCCCCAGAACCTGATCAGCGATCCGCCGCTTGGCGGGATGCACCTGATCTGTTGCCGCAACCTGCTGATCTATCTGGGCAGCCATTTGCAGAAAAAGCTGATGAGCGTGTTTCACTACGGCCTGCGCCCCAAGGGTTTCCTGCTGCTGGGGTCGTCCGAAACCGTGACCGGACACGGCGACATCTTTCGCCCCATCGACGCGCGCCACCGGATCGCCCAGCGGCTCGAGATTGCGGCCCCGCGCCGGATCGGCGCACGCGATGCGTCGGGGCCGCTTTTGACCGGATGGCAACCACTGACCGCGCCGGATTCGGTCGATCTGGGTGCGATTGCCCAGTGTATCGTGCTGGATGAATTCGCGCCGCCCTATGCCATCGCCAACGAAGGCGCGCAGATCACTTACCTTTCGCCGGGGGCCGACAGGTTCCTGCAACCGCCCGCCGGGCATTTCGTCAATTCGATCCTGCGGCTGGCCCGCCCTGGTCTGCGATCGGCCCTGCGCACCGCCTGGTCCCGCGCCAACGCCAACCGGCGCACCGAAACCAAGACCGTCCAACTGCTCGAATCCGACCGCCGCGAAATGCTGCGCCTGACTGTGCAGCCAATGCCCGAACTGGGTCAGGGGGCGGGCAGCTATATGGTCGTGTTCCAGTCGATCCCGCTGGCCGGCGGGCAGGTCGACGCCACCGCCGCGCCGCGGCCCGACGCGGAACCGATGATCGAACAGCTCGAGGCGGAATTGCACCGCACCCGCGACGAACTTGAAGCGTCAAAGGATGAAATCCTGGTTTCGGCGTTTGCCACCGACCGCGCCAACGCCGATCTGTTGAACTTGCTCGCTTCGACGGAGATCGCGACGATCTTTTTGGATGCCACCGGGGCGATCCGCAATTTCACGCCCATCGCGACGCTGCTTTACAACATTTCGGACTCTGATATTGGGCGGCCATTGTCGCATTTCACCGACAATTTCCGCAACCAGCCGCCGCTGCCAGATCCGGCTCGGCCCGATCCCAACCTGACCCACTGCGAGGCGATCCACAACGATGGCCGGGTTTTTCTGCGCCGCGTGACACCCTACCGGATCAACAACGAGACTGACGGGGTGGTCATCACCTATGTCGACATTTCCGAACAGACCAAGGTGGCCCGCCAGTTGGCCGAAAGTCTGACTGACATCGAAACGATCTATCGCCATGCGCCCATCGGACTGGCCCAGTTCGCGCCGGATATGACCTATCTGCGCATCAACGAAATGCTTGCGGCGATCAATGGCATTCCCGCCGCCGACCACATCGGCAGACGGGTGGCGGACGTGCTGCCTGATATTGGCGCGTCCATCGAGGCTTTGCTGGGCGACGTACTGCGCACCGGGCAGACCATCGGGCCCCTCGAAATCCGCGGGATGACACCGGGAACCCAAAATCGGGAACACGTCTGGCTTGCGACATGGGCGCCGATGCTGGATGCGGCAGGCACGGTCAAATCAGTTCTGGTGTCGGCGATAGATGTCACCGACCGCGAAAAGCAGGCCGCGGAACTGCGCGACAGCGCCGACCGCCTGCGCAAAACGATGGATCAGGTGCTGGCATTCGTCGGCGTTCTGTCGCCCGAAGGTATCCTGCTCGAGGCGAACGAACCCGCCATTGCCGCCGCTGGGGTGCCCCGCGACGAGGTGATCGGCAAGCCGTTCTGGGAGTGTTTCTGGTGGACCCATTCCGCCCCCAACCAGCAGCGCCTGCGCAACGCCGTGGCGATGGCGGCGCGGGGCGAAGTGGTGCGCTATGACGTCGATGTGCAGGTTTCAGGCGGCGGCACCATCGACATCGATTTTCAGCTTGCCCCTTATTTCGACGACAACGGGGGCGTCACCTATCTGATCCCGTCGGGGGTGAATATCACTGAAAGGGTCAGCGCGGTAGCGCGCCAGCGCGACACGCTGCGCAGTCTGGAAATGGCGCTGGATTCCGGGCAACTGGGCATTTTCGACTGGGATCTCACGACCGGCAAATTCCACTGGTCGGACCATCTGTTTACGATCTGCGGCTACGATGTGGGATCTGTCACGCCGACATACGAGCGGTGGCGTGAGCGGGCACATCCCGACGACCTCGATCGGGTCGAGGCCGAACTAGAAGCGGCAAGGACCAACGGGCGCAAGTTCGCGTCGACCTACCGCATGCTGCATCCCGACGGGCGGGTGGTCGAGGTCGATGCCTCAGGGTCCTACTTTTACGACGATGGCGGCGCGGTGCGGATGATCGGTGTGCTGCGCGATGTCAGCGCAGTGAAAACCTCGGAATTGCGCCTGCGCGAAATGATGGCGACATCGCAGGTCGGCATCGCCCTGTCACGCCGCGATGGGACGATATTCGACCTGAACGGTGCGGCCCGCGATCTGCTGGGGGTGCCTGCGAATGGCCACGATTCGGCGTTGAACTGGCGTGGCGTGATTGACCCCGAAAACATCGGCGTCGCCCGCCGGATCACCGCCCGCCTGTTTCGTCAGGGCCGTGTCGGCCCGGTCGATGTGGTGTTGCGCGGCCGCGACGGGGTATCCCGCCCCTGTCTGGTCAGCGCCGCGCAGGTCGGCGCATCAACGAACGAATACGTGACCTTTATCGTCGATCAGACCGCGCAGAAAAGGGCCGACAGCCACCGCGAAATGCTGGTCGAAGAATTGAACCACCGGGTCAAGAACACGCTGGCGACAATTCAGGCCATGGCGACTCACACCCTGCGCGGGTCACCCGACCCCAAAGCGTTTCAAGAGGCCTTTATCGGCCGCCTGCACGCCATCGCGGTGGCACATGAAATCCTGACCAAAACCGATGGCGGGCAGGTCGGACTGGTCGATCTGATCCAGCGCCAGATCGGCCCCTACGTGGCAATGGACCGCGATCAATTGGTGCTGAACGGCGACGACATGACGCTGGCCCCGAATCTGGCCCATGCCTTGGGTCTGGTGCTGCACGAACTGACGACGAACGCGGCAAAATACGGCGCCCTGAGCACTGCTGCCGGCCGGATCGAAATCGCTTGGCTCGAGGTTCCCGACGGATGTCCGCCGCATGTCCGCCTGACATGGCGCGAGGTCGGCGGCCCGCCCGTTGCGACGCCGACGCGCACCGGATTTGGCAGCCGCCTGATTGAAACCTCGCTGTCGCATGCTATTGATGGGCAGGCGAAAATCAGCTACGACACAAGTGGTCTGCATGCTGTGTTGCTGATCCCCAAGGGAGACGTCGGATGACACCTGATGCGCGCGCCGTCCTGGTCGTCGAAGACGAAGCCCTGATCGCGATGGACATTCAGTTGCAGCTTGAGGATGGCGGCTGGTCGGTCATCGGCCCTGCCGGAACCTCGGAAAAGGCGCTGGACCTGCTCGAGGCGACGCATCCGCGATTTGCCGTGCTTGATATCAATCTGGGGCGGAAGACGTCGTACGACGTTGCCGACAATCTGGCCGCCCGGGGTGTGCCGTTCCTGTTTCTGTCCGGCGGCACCAAAGAGGTCCTGCCAGACCGCTTTCGCGCCCGCCCGTTGTTGCAAAAGCCGATCCGCTATGACGAATTGCTGCGCCACGTCGGCGATATCGGGATCGACTGAACGTCACCGCCGCCGACCGCATGGGTGCGATTCCGCGACTGATCCGTTGCGAGTCGATCAGCTTGCGCGATCTTTTCGATCAACGCATGAAAACTGTCCGACAGATGTGTGTCGCCGGGGTTGATCCGGAACGCCGTTTTCAGCGCCCTGTCGTAATGTGCATGATGGCTGCTCATCTCAATTGTCCTTTGTTCATCCTGAATTAAAGTCATTCAGGTTTCGTGGAAACCGCCAGTCTGACTTCACGGTCAAGCGAAGCCAGTGGAGGTTTAGGCGGCGCGCCGATCGTGTCGGCCCTTGCCGATCTCCTCAATGATTTTTGGCGCAGAACGCATCCAGATCCGCAGGCTTGCGCGAGGTCACAAGACCCTTGTCAACGACCACCTCGGCATCCTGCCAACGCCCGCCGGCGTTTTCGACATCGGTGCGGATCGATGGATAGGACGTCACCTGCCGGCCTTCGATCACACCCGCCTCGATCAGCAGCCGGGGCGCGTGGCAGACTGCGGCGACGACTTTGCCCGACTGAAAAAAGTCGCGCACAAAAGCGATTGCCTTGGGTTCAACGCGCAGCAGATCGGGGTTGATCTGGCCGCCGGGCAGAACAAGGGCATCGAAATCATCGACGCGGGCATCGTCCAGCGTCAGATCGACGGCAACGCTTTCGCCCCAGTTCTTGTCGTTCCAGCCGGTAATTTCTCCGGGTTTCAAGGACACGATCCGCACCTCTGCGCCGGCGTCTTTCAACTGCTTCATCGGTTGCATCAGTTCGGATTGTTCAAATCCGTGGGTGGCCAGAATGGCGATCCGGGATTTGGTAATATCGGTCATCGTTAACTCCTGTTGTTAGTCGTTGTCGTCTACATGGTCGGGTTTCCCCTTGCGCGGGGTCGATGCAAGATCGGTCAATTCCTGTTCCGTCATCGATTTTTCCATGTCGCGCGACGCGCCCTTCAGTTTCGACTTTGGAATTTCGCCGCGTTTGGCGGCCAATGCGGCCCCGGCGGCCTTTTGCTGGGCTTTGGATTTGGCAGGCATGGTCGATCCCCCCATCGGTTACGTTGGTTCAACACGCGATCCGGCCCGCGGTTCCTTGCGGGTGATGGGGCATCGGCGGGCAGCAACCGGAATAGCCTGAAGCAACGGTTTCGATCGACGGCCATTCCGCGTCGCAGAGTGCGGAACCATGCTCATGTTCGCCGGTTAAGGTCGCGAACAACTTTGCAGGATACGCCATGCCAGATCATGTTCCCGCCGTCGTCGAAGGTCAGTTGATGGCGCAGCGGCACGCTCTGGCGCGCCTGATCGCGCGAATCGCCACGCTGGACGACGGTGCGGCATGGTTAGATGCCGTGTTTCCCCGCCATCTTTCGCCGCAGGATGGGCAAGAAGACCCCGGTGCCGTTCCCGATCGCGCCTTTGCCATTCTGGCCGCCCGTGACGAAGAGCTGGCCCTGATCGGCATCGAGGCGCGCAATCTCCTCGCCCATCCGTCCGAGGAAAATTGACCGCCACCGCAAGCCCCGTCCGGATGGCAAACGGTCCGATCGCCGCTGATGGCCACCTAATCGGCAGCAGACAGAATGCCGCCAAGCCATAGCGTTGCACACCGTGGCCTGCTACAGTTTATCAAACGGCCACGGGCGACACGACAACAAGGCTGACAGGCACAATGGGCACCGAACTTCCCGACTTTTACTTTCGCATCCGCGAGAATGGTGCTGCGGTGTTTCGCATCGACACCGAAAACCGTCAGCGCCGGATCGAGATGGACCAAATCGCCGTGGTCAATATCCGCAACGGCGAGGTCAAGCCGCAGGGTGACCGGGTTCTGTCGGACGCGGATATGGCTGTAATTCAGGACTGGATCGCGGAACGAACCGCGCTTTTGGCCCAACGCGACATCGACGACATCCACCGCGCGGTGGACTATCTGAACATCACGACCCAGTGGGTCCAGTCCAAGGCAAGCGACGAACAGCTCGACAACGTGACCGACGCCCTGCTGCTGGCGATGCACGACCTGCGGACGGTTCTGGTGCGCAAAAAGGCGGACAGGCTGATGGCCGACCGCGAAGAAAACAGCGCCGAAACCTGAAACGGTGCGGCCCCCATGCGATGCGATGGTGATTGTCGCTCTGTGGTGCCCGCGCTAGGGTCACCGCACCATCCCGGAGGCCCCCGATGTCCATGACCCCTGCCCGCCTGCGTGCCATCTACGGTCTGCCGTCCGACCTTGCCGCCGCCAAGGTCATCACCCATCTTGACCGTCATTGCCGCGATTTCATCGCTGCCGCACCGTTCATGGTATTGGCCAGCACGGACGGACAAACCCTTGACGTGTCGCCAAAGGGCGATCCGGCGGGGTTTGTGCAGGTCGAGGACGACCACCACCTGCTGATCCCCGACCGTCCCGGCAACAACCGGATCGACGGGTTGCTGAACATCATCGCCAACCCCGCCGTCGCCCTGCTGTTTTTGATCCCGACCGTGGCCGAAACCCTGCGGGTCAATGGCACCGCGACGATCAACGACGACGCCGATTTGTGCGCCCGCTTCGCGATGAAAGGCCGCCAACCCCTGACCGTTCTGCGCATCAGGGTCGTCGAAGCGTTCAGCCATTGTGGCAAGGCCCCGATCCGGTCGGGGTTGTGGCAACCGGACACCTGGCCCGCGACTCGTCCCGTCGCCACGTTGGGCCAGATCGTCAAGGATCATTCCGGGCTGGATATGGAGGTGACACAAGCCGCCGCCGACGATCTTTATGCCAAGTCGCTGTATTGACACCGAACATGCCCCCCACCCCGTTTTTCATCCTGATCGGCGCGGTGATCGTGATCCTGATTGTCGCCAGCCTCACCGGCCAACGCCTGAAAGCGTCGCGCGGCCCCTCAGATGTCATCGACAACCTGATCGCGCGGATCAACGCCTGGTGGGTCATGGTCGCCCTGTTGGCGGGCGCGATTCTGTTGGGCCGGGTCGGGATCATCGGCCTGTTCGCCCTGCTGTCGTTTGCCGCCCTGCGTGAATTCCTGCCGCTGACGGCCAGAACACGCGGTGACCGACTGGCAGTTGTCGCCGTCTATGGCATTGCCTTGCCCGTCCAATATTTCGCCATCTGGGCCGGTTGGTATGGATTTTTCGCCATCTTCATCCCGATCTACGGGTTCATCTTTCTGGCCGTCGCGTCGGTGCTGGCGCAGGAAACCGACAACTATCTGGTGCGGGTGGCCGAAACCCACTGGGGGATGATGGTCTGCGTCTATGCGGTCAGCCATGTTCCCGCCCTGCTGTTCCTGAACATCGACGGGTTCAGCGGTCAGAATGTGTTGCTGATCGCATGGCTGATCTTTGTCGTGCAGTTCAGCGATGTGGCACAATACATCTGGGGCAAGCTGACCGGTAAAACCAAGATCGCCCCGCGCCTGTCGCCGTCCAAAACGGTCGAGGGGTTCGCGGGCGGGATCGCCAGCGCATCGCTGCTCGGGATGGCGCTGTTCTGGGCGACGCCGTTCGGCCCGTGGCAGGCATTGGGCATGGCGCTGATCGTGACGCTGATGGGGTTCTTAGGCGGGTTGGTGATGTCGGCCGTCAAGCGCGACAAGGGGATCAAGGACTGGGGGCAACTGGTGCCGGGGCATGGCGGGGTGATGGACCGGCTGGATTCGCTGGTGTTCTCGGCGCCGCTGTTCTTTCATCTGACCCGGTTCTTTTGGAGCGGCCAATGACATTTGCCGCGCTGGCAGGCCACCGGATCACGCATATGACGTTCGGCTTCGCGTTGATGGGAGCCTGGGCGTGGTTCGCCAACCGCACGCACCCGATGCCCGCGCCGATCATTGCGGGTATTGTGCAGGGGTCGCTGTCAGCGGTCCTGACGCTGATGTTCAAAGCCATTATGGACTGGATTCTGCCGCTGCTGATCCGCCTGCCGTTGCTCCGGGTCCACACCGGGATCGGGACGGGTCTGGCCATAGCCGTGCCGACCGCCACGGTGTTTTTGTTGTCCAATGCCATCCTGCGCATGGCGCATGGTCAGGCCGGAACGCCCGAGGTCGGGGCGACGATTGTGGTCCCGATTTTTGCGGTGTCGCTATACGCGCTGGTTTACAGCACAATTCGCTGGCGAAGGATGCAGACGATATGACCGAAAATTTTTCGCGCCGCCCGATTGCCAGCCGGTCATCAGGCTGGGCGCAGGCCTTGGCGCGGCGATTGGCGGGGTCTGCGGTGACGCCAAACCAGATTTCGCAGGCTTCGATGGGGTTTGCCCTTGTCGCGGGGCTGGCGTTCTGGACATCGGCCGGCACCGGCCCGGTGTTGGGCGGAATACTTTTGATCTTTGGCGCGGTGGCCTGTCAGGCGCGGCTGGTCTGCAACCTGATCGACGGGATGGTTGCGATCGAAGGCGGCCAAAAGACCCCCGACGGGCTATTCTGGAACGAGGTCCCCGACCGTATCGCCGACATCCTCATTCTTGCCGGGATCGGGCTTGCGGCGCAGCATCCCGCATTGGGCTGGGCCGTTGCCGCGCTGGCGGTGCTGACAGCCTACCTGCGTGAATTGGGCCGGGCCGAGGGGATGGTCGCAGATTTCGGCGGCCCGCTGGCCAAACCGCAACGAATGGCCGTGGTCACCACCGGCGCCGTGATTGCAGCATTCATCGCTACCAACTGGGTTTTGACCGCAACCCTCTGGGTGCTGGTTGTCGGCACGGCATTGACCGCCGCGTTGCGGGCAGCGCGGCTGGTCAGCTGGCTGCGGCAGCGGACCTAGCGAGTCGGCACTTTGCCCCGCAATTGGGCCAAATCAGCCCGGCAGCCCAACCCGGACCGACCGCGCCCAGAACCGCCACATCAGCAGTCCCGCCGCAGCGCCCAGGCCCACGACAAGCCCCATCCAGACCCCTGCGGCCCCCCATCCGGCCACAAACCCCAGCAGATAGCTGCATGGCAGGCCGATCACCCAATAGCTGACGATGGCCAGCCACATCGGCACGGTCGTATCGTGAACCCCGCGCAGCAGTGAAAGCGCGATAATCTGGGTGGCATCGACGAACTGGAACAACGCCGCGATATAGACCAGCGTCACGCCGATCCCGATCAGGGTCAGTCGGGCAGGTTCGTCGGGGTCGATGAACAGCGACACCAGCACCGCCGGAATCGCCACGAACAGAGCGACAACCGCAACGCCGAACGCCAGCGACACGACGATGGCCGTCTTGGCGATGCGGCGCAGGTCGGCCTCGTCGCGCCGGCCCATCGCGGCTCCGGCGCGGATCGTCGCGGCCTGCGACATGCCGACGTGGAACATGAACGCCATCGCGGCCAGTTGCAGGGCGATGCCGTGGGCTGCCAGTTCGATCTTGCCGATCCAGCCCATCATCACGGCGGTCGCGGTGAACAGGCCGGTTTCGGCGAACGACGTCATCCCGATCGGCAGGCCAAGGCGGAACACCGACGCCAGCGCACCGGGATCGGCGCGCCAGATCCGCTGGAACAGCTTGTACTCGGGCAAACGGCGTTCGGCATAAAGCATCAGCACGATCAAGGTCGCCGTCTGCACCGCGACCGACGCGATGGCGGCACCGCGCAGGCCCAGTTCGGGCGCCCCCCAGTTGCCGAAAATCAAGGCATAATTGATCATGGCGTTCAGAAACAGGCTGGCCAGCGTCACCCAGAACTGCATTGCCGTCAGATGCAGCGCCCCAAGGTAGGACCGCATGACCACCGCCCCCAGTGCCGGGATCACCCCCCATCCGGCGATCCGCAGATAGGATTGGGCATCGGCGGCGACGCTGGGTTCTTGCCCCAACGCTGCGAATATCGCGCCCGACCACCAGTACAGCGGCATGATCAGCACGCAGTATCCAAGGCTAAGCCACAGCGCCATGCGGGTGATCCGCCGGGCCGCAGTTTCGTCGCCCGCGGCGGCAGCGGCGGCGACCATCGGCATGACGGCATTGCCGAACCCGGCCCCCACAATGAACAGAACGAACCAATACGAGGTCGCCAGCGTCGCCGCCGCCAAGGCGCTGACCGAATACCAGCCCAGCATGATGGTGTCGGTCATATGAACCGCGAACCCGGCCAGCGCCGCGCCGACAAGGGGCAGGCCCAGCGACAGCAACGACGCAAAATGTTGGCGGTATGTGGCGGCAGGTGAAAGGATCATCGTGCCGCCATAGCCCAAGGTGAGGGCAAGGTGAATGGGACGCGCCCGATTGTTCCCCGCGCTGCGGGCTTGCAGAAACTATCGCCGCGCTTAGTTTTGGCAAAACCCACCTTGCCGTGAAAGTCGCCGCGATGCCCTATGCCAGCCTGATCGCCGATGCCCGCCGATTCTACGCCGGGCTGACCGCTGACAATACCAAAGACTGGTGGCAGGCGAACAAAACGACCTATGATACCCGGCTCAAGGCCCCCGCCCTTGCCCTGATCGACGCGATGACCCCGCGACTTTCCAATCTGACGGGTCATCCGGCCACCGGCAAACTGTTCCGCCCGCACCGCGACGTGCGGTTTTCCAAGGACAAGACGCCCTACACCACGCATCTGCACATGATGTGGACCCTCGCGGCGGGCGGGCGGCAGGATCCGGTCGTTTTCTTTGGCATCGCACCCGACTACGTGACCCTTGGGGCTGGCGTGATGGCGTTCGACAAGCCGGTGCTGGACGATTGGCGGCGGATGGTCGATCTGGACCGCGACCGGATCGGCGGGGTGATTGCCGATGCGCGGCGGGCCGGGTTCACAATGTGGGAACCGGCGCTCAAGCGGGTGCCATCGCCCTATCCCGCCGATCATCCGCTGGCTGACCTGTTGCGCTGTAAGGGGTTGATCCTGAAAACAGAATTGGGCGATCAGGGCGAACCGGACGATATGATCACGGCTGGCGTCGCACCTGCGCTGCCTGTGTTGCGGATGCTGGATTCGATCCTCTAGCGGCGCGGGCGCTGCACGGGCTGACCCTCCGGGGGGAATTGGTTTTGCAAAGTGAAATTGAATTACGCGACCTTCAACTGCCCGTGGCGCGGAATTTCTGCATCAGATACGGGCCCGATTTGACAGCTGGATAGGTAGCGGACCCGTCCAGCGGGGTGATCACCGCGTCCCAGTCCGGCTGGTGAAAGAACGCCAGCGACTGGCGGGCCGGCTGGTTGGGCATGGCGAAAACGCGGTGCAGGGTACTGACCCATCTGTCAGAGGTCCAGCGCGCCATCAGATCGCCGATGTTGATGACAAAGGCGCCGGGTGGTGCGGGCACGTCGATCCACGTGTCGCCGCGTGCAATTTGCAGCCCCTGCGACCCCGGTTGCGGCAACAGGATCGTCAGCGATCCGTAATCCGTATGCGCCCCGGCCCGCTGTTGGCGGTCCAGCGGCAGGCCTTGGGTCGCCGGATAATTCAGGGCGCGCAGGGCCGAAATCGGTTGCCCGATGAAGGGCGGGAAATAATCGGCGGGCAGATCCAGTGCGGCGGCAAAGGCGGCCATGATCCGGGCGGCGAGGCTCTCCATCGCGCCGTAATAGGCTTCCCACGCCGGGCGAAACCCCGGCACGGCGGGCCAAAGTGTCGGTTGATAGCAGAACGCCAGCGCGTCGGGATCGCTGACGCCCGGCGGCGTGGCAAGGGGACCACCGTTAAAGGATTCTTTCAGGTCGGGGGGCGTGTCGATCCCCTTGGATTTCGCCAGCGCCTCTTTATCGGGGCCAAGGTAGCCGTAGGGATAGCCCGGATAGGGCGCGGCAACCTGTTGCTTGGCGTCCGCGTTCTGCGCGAAAAAGCTCCGCACGGCTTGCCAGATGCCAGCGATCGTCGCGTCTGGCACACCATGCCCCGTCAGCACCAGAAACCCGGTCTCGCGGCAAATCGCGTCGATCTCGGCGGCGCGGGCGCGGCGGGTCATCCCGGTGGCGGTTTCGAACGCGCCAAGGTCGAAATGGGGGAATGTCATTTCAGGACATCGCGCCAACTGTGACGCGGCTGGAACCCAACCAGGCGCTTCGCCTTGTCGTTGGCATAAAAGGTTTCGTCCGGGCCCATCGGGCGGGTCTGCGGGACGCCTTTGTAAAACCGCGCGATGACCTGATCCGTGGTCAGCCCGACCGACAAGTTGTCGTTCGAGACGTTGAATATCTGATAGCCGAGGCCATCGGTCTTGAGACAGCAATCGACCATCTGGCCCAAATCGCGGGCGTCGATATAGGCAAAGATATTGCGGCGCCGGGTTTCCGGGACAGAAATGTATTCCGGAAAATCAGTTGCGTATTCATGCGGTTCAATGACGTTGTTAATGCGCAATCCGTAGATATCGATACCTGTGCGGGCCTGAAAGCTGCGCGCTGTTGCCTCGTTACAGACTTTGGACATGGCATAGCTGTCATGCGGCACGGTCGGGTGATCTTCATCGACCGGGATAAAGTCGGGCAATTTTACACCTTGCGCGAAACACACCCCGTAAGTGGTTTCGCTGCTTGCGAAAATCACCTTTTTGATGCCCAGCTTTGCTGCCGCGTCGATGACGTTGTAGGTGGACATGGTGTTGATCCGAAAGGTTTCGTTATCCGGGCGTAGCAGAATGCGCGGAACGGCGGCAAAGTGGACGACGGCGTCGTAGGCGGGCGGACCTTTGGGGGCGTCCAACTCGTCGAAACCGGCATAGGCCGACATCGCGTTGAAGACCTGTCCGGCGTCGCTCAGGTCGACCTGCAAGGCATCGCTGACCCCCAGCGGCACGCTGAGGTCGATATTGGTGACCCGGTGCCCCTGTTCGCGCAGGTATGTGACAGCGTGCTTGCCGGCCTTGCCGCTGCCGCCGGTAAAGAATATCCGCATTGGCCGCCCCATTTTGTGCCTCTTGTCAAAACATTAGCGGCGATGGCGGCGAAATGCTATTCTGGTCGACGCGCAACAACAACAAAACCAGGAGGGAACGGACATGGCCGAGATTATGACAGGAGTGAACTGGCTGGCGGTGATCGTCGGTGCAGTCGTGGCGTTTTTGATCGGGTGGCTGTGGTATTCACCGAAGCTGTTCGGCACCAAATGGGCCGCAGGGTCGCGTGTTGATCTCGGGTCGGCCACGTCGATGCCGGTCGGGGCGATGGTGGCGCAGTTCGTCGGGCTGTTCCTGATGAGCTGGTTCGTCGGCGTCACGGCAGCCTCCAATGCGCTGCTGACGGTCGTTCTGGCGACCGTGGCCTTCACTGTGCTGAACTATTCGGGCGGCAGTTTCAGCGGCAAAAGCGACTATGCCAAGGCGGTGGACGCAGGGTATTGGATTGTGGCGCTGGTGGTGATGATTCTGGTGCAGGCTATCCTGTAACCTGACGAAAGCGCGCCGATCGGGCCGCTGTCACTGGCGGCCCTTTTGCATTTCCGGCCTGCCTGTTACGACTTGGCCGCAAAATCACAGGAGCAAGCCATGCCGACCCTCTATGGCGTCTATCGCAGTCGTGCGACCCGCAACCTTTGGCTGGCGGGGGAATTGGGGATCACCCTTGATCACGTGCCGGTCATTCAGGCCTACCGTGTCAAACCGGGCCAGACCGACCTGCCGATGACAACGCAAGATCCGGCGTTTCTGGCGATCAGCCCGGCGGGCGCGATTCCGGTGTTGCAGGACGGCGATCTGGTGATGTCAGAGTCTCTTGCCATCAATCTCTATCTGGCCCGCAAACATGGCGGGCCGCTGGCCCCGGCGGATCTGGCCGAAGATGCGCTGATGATGCAATGGGCGATGTATGGGCTGACTGCGATCGAGCCCTGCGCGCTTGAAATCATGTACGCGATGGCCGAGGGGCGCGGCGACAGCGCCGAAGTGGCCGCGGCTGCAGCGACATTGCAGCGACCGCTGTCAGTGCTTGAGACGCATCTGGCCCGGCGGACACATATGATCGGCGAACGCTTTAGCGTGGCCGACATCAACATGGCCGAAATCCTGCGCTATGCGCAGGCGCATCCGACGTTGGTGACCGGATTTCCGGCGGTGAACACTTGGCTGAAGGCCTGTCAGGCCCGCCCCGCCTTCAAGGTGGTGATGGACCGCCGATCAGCCGAGCCTGCCTGATTTTTCATACCTGCAGTGCCGTGCGCGTGCTATGTCCTGGTGCAACCCAAGGGAGAAACGCGATGAAGCGTCTGATCACCGGAATGGCCATTGCAGCCAGTCTTGTTACCGCCGCCACCGCCGAAAACCGCATCGACGGACAGCGACCCGACGCGCCTGCCCTTGCGGCACCGGGCGATTTCAAGGTCGGGGTGACGACGCTGACATTCACCAACACCGATCAGATCGACATCGTGAACGCGACCGCGGATGCGGCACCGATCTATGACCGCAAATTGACAGTCGAAGTGTGGTATCCGGCGGCGGCCGATACCCAACCCGGCGGCGCCTATACCGCACTTCTGCGCGACGGCGTGACATCGGTCACGCTGCTGGGTCAGGCCGCCCGCGACGCAGCCCCCATCAAGGACGAAAATTTTCCGCTGGTGATCCTCAGCCACGGTTATCCGGGCAATCGGTTCCTGATGAGCCATCTGGGCGAAAATCTGGCCTCCAAGGGCTATGTCGTCGCCTCGATCGACCATCCTGACAGCACCTATGACGACATGACCGCCTTTGGTTCGACCCTCGTTAACCGGCCTTGGGATCAGCGGTTCGTGCTGGACAGTCTGGCGGGGCTCGAGACCGATCTGGGGGCGATCATCGACGCCGACAATACCGCCGTCATCGGCTATTCGATGGGCGGTTATGGGGCGCTGATCTTTACCGGCGCGGGCGTGACCACCGACGCGCCATCGTTCAGCTATGCCGGGCCGCAACGCCTGCTGGAACGCAACATGGTGGGCACCGACAACCTCGCCTCGCTGGTCGATCCGCGGGTCAAGGCGGTCGTTGCCTTTGCGCCCTGGGGCCGCAACACCGATTTCTGGGATGCCGCCGGGCTGGCGGCAATAGAAAAGCCGCTGCTGCTGATCGGCGGCAGCGTCGATGATGTGGCGGTTTACAGTGCGATCCGCCAGATTTTCGACGAAACCACCGGCACCACCCGGCACCTGCTGACCTTTGAGAACGCAAACCATAATGCCGGTGCGCCGATCCCGGCCCCGACCGAAAGCTATGCGTTTGACGAAAAATTGGGCTTCGCACCCTTCGATCACTACGCCGATGCGGTCTGGGACAACGTGCGGATGAATAACATCAGCCAGCATTTCATCACCGCTTTCCTTGACCTGCACCTCAAGGGCGACGCCGAAATGCAGTCTTATCTGACGCTTGTCCCCCGCGCCGCCGACGGTGTCTGGGCGGTGGACGAGGCCGGAGAGCGAACCCCCGATTTCACCTATTGGGATGGTTTCCCCGACCGTACCGCCGCCGGGCTGAGGTTCGAGACGCTTGACGCCGGAAACTGAACGCTGACGGGGCGCGGTGGGCTAACCAGCAGTTGCCCCCCGCCGACCGCCCTGCCACAATACCGGCCAATCAGTTTCATAGAAAACGAGCAGTCATGGCCGACGACCTTCTCTCCGCCAGCGGACCCGATGATTACAACGCCGACAGCATCGAGGTGCTGGAGGGGCTTGAACCCGTGCGCAAGCGCCCCGGTATGTATATCGGCGGCACCGATGAACGCGCCCTGCACCACCTCGTCGCCGAGGTGCTGGACAATTCCATGGACGAGGCGGTGGCGGGCCATGCGACCCGGATCGAGGTCGAGCTGCATGCCGATTACGCGGTGACAATCCGCGACAACGGACGCGGCATCCCGGTCGATCCGCATCCGAAATTTCCCGATAAATCCGCGCTCGAGGTGATCCTTTGCACGCTCCATTCAGGCGGCAAATTCGGTGGCAAGGCCTATCAGACTTCCGGCGGTCTGCACGGCGTCGGCGCGTCTGTGGTCAATGCCCTGTCGGATTCCATGGTCGTGCAGGTGGCCCGCAACAAGGAACTCTATGAACAGCGGTTTTCGCGTGGCATCCCCTTGGGGCCGATCGCGAAACTGGGGGGCACGCCGAACCGGCGCGGCACCACCACCACCTTTCACGCGGACGAGATGATTTTCGGCCATCACCGGTTCAAACCAGCGCGGATGTTCAAGACGATCCGCTCCAAGGCCTATCTGTTTTCCGGCGTCGAAATCCGCTGGAAATCCGCTATCGACGACGGCGAAACCCCGACCGAGGCGGTGTTCCACTTTCCCGGGGGCCTTGCCGATTATCTGGGCGAGCAGCTGAACGGATCGTCGACCTATGCCGAAGCGCCCTTTGCCGGCACCGTCGATTTCACCGAGAAATTCGGGCTGCCGGGCAAGGTGGAATGGGCGATCAACTGGACGCCGTCGCGCGACGGGTTCATCCAGTCCTATTGCAACACGGTACCAACGCCAGAGGGCGGCACTCACGAGGCCGGGTTTTGGGCCGCGATCCTGAAAGGCATCCGGGCCTACGGGGAGCTCACGAAAAACCGCAAGGCCGACCAGATCAGCCGCGACGATCTGGTGACCGGGGGCTGCGCACTGGTGTCCTGTTTCATCCGCGAGCCGGAATTTGTCGGCCAGACCAAGGACCGGCTGGCGACGGCAGACGCGCAGCGGCTGGTCGAGGGCGCGGTGCGCGACCATTTCGACAACTGGCTGGCGGCGGATACCAAATCGGCGGGCGCGATCCTTGATTTTCTGGTGCTGCGGGCCGAGGAGCGGCTGAAACGGCGGCAGGAAAAGGAAACCGCGCGCAAGACCGCGACCAAGAAACTGCGGCTGCCCGGCAAACTGGTCGATTGTTCGGCGACCAACCGCGAGGGGACGGAACTGTTCATCGTCGAGGGGGATTCCGCCGGTGGATCAGCCAAGATGGCGCGGGACCGGCGCACGCAGGCCTTGCTGCCGTTGCGCGGCAAAATCCTGAACGTGCTGGGCGCGGCTTCCGGCAAGATTGGCACCAATCAGGAGATTGCCGATCTGACGCAGGCCTTGGGCGTCGGACTGGGCAGCCGGTTCAATATCGACGATCTGCGCTATGACAAGATCATCATCATGACCGACGCCGACGTGGACGGGGCGCATATCGCGGCGCTGCTGATGACGTTCTTCTTCACCCAGATGCGGCCGATGATCGACACCGGCCACCTCTATCTGGCCTGCCCGCCCTTGTATCGGCTGACCCAAGGGGCGCGGCGGCTGTATGTGGCGGATGACGTCGAAAAGGCGATCTGGATGGAGAAAGGGCTGGGCAGCAAAGGCAAGATTGACGTGCAGCGGTTCAAAGGTCTGGGCGAGATGGACGCCAAGGATCTGAAGGACACGACGATGAACCCCGAAACCCGCAAACTGATCCGGGTGCGGATCGACGAGGATGAGCCGGGAGAGACGGGCGATCTGGTCGAGCGGTTGATGGGCAAGAAACCGGAATTGCGGTTTCAGTATATCCAGGAGAACGCGCGGTTTGTGGAGGAGTTGGATGTTTGAG
>JBBQHC010000041.1:0-20025 GCA_038323615.1 Rhodobacterales bacterium
GGCCGCCCCAGCATCGCGGTTGCCGCGATGGAACGGATCATCGCAGCGCATCCGCGCGATGCGCTGGCGGTCAAGATCGATCATGCGATCCGGTTCATCCTTGGCGATGGCGCCGGTATGCGCCGTGCGATCGACCGGGCGCTGCCGGGGTTCGGCGATCATCCGGCGCGGGGTTACATCCTTGGCTGTCACGCCTTTGCGCTTGAGGAAACCGGCGACTATGCCGCCGCCGAACGCACCGGGCATGCCGCGCTGGCATTGGCCGCCGACGATGCCTGGGGCCTGCACGCCGTTGCCCATGTGCATGACATGACCGGGCGGGCGGCTGACGGGCTGCGCTGGTTCGCCGGGCGCGAGGCTGCCTGGGCGCAGTGCAACAATTTTCGCTATCATGTCTGGTGGCACAAGGCGCTGATGCACCTTGATCTGGGCCAGACCGATGCGGTTCTGGCGCTGTACGATGGCCAGATCCGTTGCGACAAGACCGACGATTACCGCGACATTTCCAACGCCGCCTCGCTGTTGTGCCGGTTGGAACTGGACGGCGTCGATGTCGGCAACCGCTGGGACGAATTGGCGGCGCTGGCGCAGAACCGTACCGAGGACGGATCGCTGATCTTTGCCGATCTGCACTATCTGTTGGCGCTGATCGGTGGCGATCGTCGCGCCGCCCGCACGGCGCTGATCGGGCGGGTCCGGCGCGACGCCGCAGTTGCCGATACCGAGATGACGCAGCGGATGGCGCGCCCCGGTCTTGCCGCGGCGGCCGGACTGGATGCGTTTGGCGACGGAAATTATGCGGCGGCCTACACCCACCTCAGGGCCGCGCGCCCGGCGATGCAACTGGCCGGGGGCAGTCACGCGCAGCGCGATGTGTTCGAGCGGCTGACGATTGATGCTGCATTTCGTGGCGGTTTTCACAGCGATGCCAAGGCGCTGCTGGCTGACCGTCGGCAGAAACGCGGCGGTTACGAGGATGGCTATTGTGCCGCCCGCTTGGCTCTTATAGCGCGCCAGGAAGAACTGGAAACGCGTCATGCCGCGCTTTGACATTCCTGTCCTTTGACCGTGTTCACGCCGGACGACACTGCAAGATGACGACCGCAGATATTTTTTTCAGCACCCCGGCAAAGGAAAACCGGCGTGCGTCGGTTGCCGCCGCTGTCACGGATCCGGCAATTGCACGGGTGCGCGACCTGCGGCTCGATTTCTTTCGCGGTCTGGCCATGTTCATCATCCTGATGGCGCATATCCCCGACAACTTTCTGACCCTCTGGATTCCGGCCCGGTTCGGATTTTCGGATGCCACCGAGATCTTTGTTTTCTGCTCGGGCATGGCGTCGGCGATTGCATTTGGCAAAGTTTTCGAAACGCGGGGCTGGGCGATGGGCACGGCGCGCACCGCGTTGCGGGTCTGGCAGGTCTATTGGGCGCATATCGGGATGTTTCTGGTCATCGCGACGCTGATGGCGCTACTGGACAGCACCGGCGCGTTCCAGCGCAACTATGTCAATTCGCTGAACCTGACGCCGTTTTTCAACGATACGGCCAGCCAGCTGCCGGGGCTGCTGACGCTGACCTATGTGCCGAATTATTTCGACATCCTGCCGATGTATCTGGGCATCCTTGCAATGATGCCGGTGGTGGTGGGGCTGCGGCAGTTCAGCCAGTGGGCGGCGGCGGCGTTTGTCGTCGGTATCTGGCTGATGGCGAATTTCGATGTTTTGAGGATGCCGGCGGAGCCTTGGTCGGACCGCGAATGGTTCTTTAATCCGTTCGGTTGGCAGTTGGTATTCTTTACCGGCTTTGCGCTGATGCGCGGCTGGATTCCGGCGCCCCCGGTGCGCCGCTGGCTGATCGTCCTGGCCGTGCTGGTCGTGCTGGCCAGTGTGCCGTTTGCCTATTACCGGATCCTGAACGAGGTCGCGCTGCTGCGGGAATGGCGCGACGCGATCACCTTTCTGATCGAAAAGACCGACTTCGGCCTGTTCCGCTATGTCCACTTTCTGGCGTTGGCCTATTTGGCCTGGGTGATTGCCGGGCCGGGTGGGGCGCGGCTGGTCGCGCGCGGCGATGGGCCGGCGGCGCGGGTCTGGCGGCGGATTCTCGCGGCGATCCTCAAGGTTGGTCAGCAATCGCTGGCGGTCTTTGTGTTCTCGATGGTGCTGGCGCGGTTGATCGGCGTTGGCTTTGATCTGACCGGCGGTGGCAAGCCGGTGATGGCGCTGTTCAATCTGCTGGGCTTTGTCCTGATCGTGGCGCTGGCCTATAGCGTCGGCTGGTTCAAGGCGCAGCCTTGGCGCCCAAAGGCACCGGCATGAAACGTCGTGGGTTTCTGTCGATGCTGGGCGGCTTGGCCTTTGCCGGTCGGGCTGGGGCGCAGACCGCGACCGGCCCCGCGCTGGGCGAACCACAGTCGTTTTCGGCTGACCTGCTGCTGGCCGAGGCCGAGGCGCTGGCGCAGCGGCCCTACCGACCGCGCCGCCTTGTGCCCGACGAATGGATCGAACTGTCCTACGACGAATATCGTGCGATCTGGTTCAAGACCGATCAGGCACTATGGCAGGATACCGGCGGGCCGCTGCGGGTCGATCTACTGCAACCGGGACTTTATTATACCAGACCGACGCAGATCAACGTCGTCACCGGCACCACCGCCCGCGAGGTGCTGTTCGATCTGGCGTTGTTTGACCGCACCGATCAGGTGCCCGACCTGCCGGGCGGTCCGGGCCTGGGCTATTCCGGATTTCGGATCCGGGCCGAGACAGAAAAGGCCGGAATTCATCAGGAATTTCTAGTGTTTCAGGGTGCCAGCTATTTTCGCGCCATCGGCAATGGGCAGACCTACGGCCTGTCTGCCCGTGGTCTGGCGCTGAACACCGCTGATCCTGCGGGCGAGGAGTTTCCCGATTTCAGCCGTTTCTGGATCGAGACACCCGCAGTCGGTGCCACGAATTTCGTCGTTCATGCCCTGCTTGACGGCGCCAGCGCGACGGGTGCCTATCGCTTTGACATCACCCCCGGCGCGACCACCGTCGTCAATGTCACCGCAACC
Organism: Rhodobacterales bacterium; assembly: GCA_038323615.1. GTDB lineage: Bacteria > Pseudomonadota > Alphaproteobacteria > Rhodobacterales > Rhodobacteraceae > JBBKXP01. Next base: position 3,056 of record JBBQHC010000041.1, read on the forward strand.
CTGTTTGTCCGCACCGCGCTGGGCAACGTCGGGCTGGCGCCGCTGACCAGCATGTTTCTGTTCGATGAAACCAACCGCGCCCGGTTTGATGATTATCGGGCGGGGGTACACGATTCCGACGGGCTGTTGATCCGCAATGGCGCGGGCGAGACGCTGTGGCGGCCACTGGCCAATCCGCGCGATTTGCAGATCAGCGCGTTTCTGGATGATGGCCCGCAGGGCTTCGGTCTGATGCAACGCAGCCGCGCATTTTCCGATTTTGCCGATCTCGAGGCGCATTATCAGGACCGGCCCAGCCTTTGGATCACGCCCGAAGGCGATTGGGGCAAGGGCGCGGTTACGCTGGTCGAAATTCCGACCAACCGCGAATTCTATGACAATATCGTCGCCTATTGGCGCCCCGAGGTGCCGATCACGCCGGGCACCCCGCTGCGATTTTCCTATCGGATGGACTGGGGCGTCGAACCCGCGCTGCCGAGCGATATCGTGCGGATCACCAACACGCGGTTGGGCGGAACCTATTCCGGCGGCCATGTGGCGACGGTGGATTTCGCGGACCACAGCGCGGTTCCGGGCAACCTTGATCTTGTTACCGTGCGGCTGACCGTTTCGGCGGGACAGATCAAAGGCACGGCGCTGCAACGCAACCCCGACACCGGCGGGGCGCGGCTGGCGATCAGCTTTGATCCGGCCGGGGCGCAGGTGGTTGAAATGCGCGCCGCGCTGGAGCTGGACGGCGCGGTGATTTCCGAAGTCTGGCTCTATCGGTGGACGGCATGACCTATATCACCCCGATCCGCGAACGGGACCGGCAGATGCCGGCGGCGATGCCGTTGGCCCAGAGAGTCCAGCCGCTGCACCGCACCTTCCACGATGCGGACGCCCCGGTCTGGGCGGTATCGCCGCACACCGGCTGGTGGCGGCTGGCGGTCTTTGTTCCGGCGGTCCTGGCGACGGTGGCGATCGCGGCGGCGATGGTCGATTGGGTCGCGCCCGGTGGGGTCGGCGGTTTGGAAATGCTGATCGTCGGTCTGGTGACGCTGAATTTCTTCTGGATCTGCCTTGGCGTCAGCACCGCCCTTGCGGGACTTCTGCACCGCGTGACGGCGCAGGCGCTGCCCGCCGACACCGCGATGCAAGGTCCGGTGCAGGGCCTGCACGTCGCGCTTTTGGTGCCGATCTACAACGAGGTGCCGGCAGATACGTTGGGCAATGCGGCGGCAATGCTCGAGGATCTGGCTGCCAGCCGCAACGCCCACAGGTTTACGCTGTTCATCCTCAGCGATACCCAGGACGATACTATCGCCACCGAGGAGGAGCGGGTTCTGGCCCGGCTGCGGGCGGCCACGGATCAGTCGATTTTTTATCGCCGCCGCGCCGTCAATACTGACCGCAAGATCGGCAATATCACGGACTGGATCACCCATTGGGGGGGGGGTTACGGCGCGATGGTTGTGCTGGATGCCGACAGTCTGATGAGCGCCGAGGCGCTGAACGAACTGGCCGATGCGATGACCCGCGATCCGTCGGCGGGCCTGATCCAGTCGATGCCGCTGCTGATCGGGGCGCGCAGCCTGTTTGCGCGGTTGCAGCAGTTTTCCAGCGCGGCCTATGGCGGATTGCTGGCCGAGGGGCTGGCCCGGTGGAGCGATGGCGAGGGCAATTATTGGGGTCATAACGCGATCATCCGCACCGCCGCCTTTGCCCGATCCGCGGGCCTGCCACGGCTACCGTCGCGGCGCGGTCCGGGCGCCCTGATCATGAGCCACGACTTTGTCGAGGCGGCGCTGCTGCGCCGGGCTGGCTGGGCGGTGCGGTTCCTGCCCCGGATCGCCGGCAGCTACGAGGAATGTCCCGCCAGTCTGATCGACTATGCGCTGCGGGACCGGCGCTGGTGTCATGGCAACATGCAGCATCTGCGCCTGCTGGGTGGCCGCGGTCTGCATCCGGTATCGCGGTTTCATCTGTTTCAGGGTGCGATGTCCTATCTGCAATCGCCGGTCTGGTTCGTTCTGCTGATCATCTGGGCGCTGCTTGGGGATGGTGGCGAGGCGAGCGTCATCAGCTATTTCAGTTCCGGCAATCCGCTGATGCCCGACTGGCCAAAACCGATCGGCACGCTGGGGATCGACCTGCTGTTGTTCATGTATGCCCTGCTGCTGGCCCCGAAACTGCTGGCGGTTCTGGCGCAGGGCGGGACGCGGGCCGGGTTTGGCCGCTTTGGCGGGCCGGGACGGTATCTGGGGTCGGTATTGTTCGAGATTGCCGGGGCCATCGTCGTTGCCCCGATCCTGATGGTGCAACAGGTGGTCGCGGTGTTGCGCGTGCTTGGGGGGGTCAAGGTCGTCTGGATGCCGCCGCCGCGCACTGCTGGCGGGCGCTATGGGCTGGCGATGCTGCTGCGGTTTCACACTATCGAAACGGTCGGCGGCGGTATGCTGGTAGCCGGTATCGCCGCTGGACTGGTGTCGCTCTGGCTGCTGCCGATCGGGCTCAGCCTGCTGGCGGCGGTGCCGCTTTCGGCGCTGAGCGGGGCGCGGATCAGGGCGATGCAGGGCCTGCTTGAAACGCCTGAAACCGTGGCCGAACCGCAGATCGTCGCGCGGGCGCGGCACTGGCGGCAGTTCCTGCGGTTGGGCGACAGCGACAACGTGCAAACCGTCAGCATCGCGGCCGGGATCGCCGCCGAGTGATCGGTCAGCTGCGCGGCGGCAGGGCTTCGAACCAGCCGAGCGTCAGATCGACCCACCCCGCCGGGATCATATGGCCGCCCATGAACAGGGCGAATTCCAGCGCTGAACCCGGCGTGCAGCGGGTCCAGCTTCGGCGCAGAAACGGCAGTTCGCTGACAAATTCATCGGCTTTCAACCCGGTGCAGCTATTCGCCGCCCGCCAGATCTGCATGGATTGGAACACGTCGCCCTGTATCAACGCCCCGCCGCGCAATGGCCGTCCTTCGAGCGGCACGGTGCCATCGCTCCAGCCATGCGTGTGCAACAGGCGCACCGGCCCGGCGCAGGCTTCGGGCATCGGTTCCCAGAAACTGCCCGAAATCGGGGCAAAGGCGCTGAACGCATCCGGGGCTTCGCAGGCGATATAGCTGGTCATCGACCCGCCCACCGAAAATCCGGCCAGAATGCTGCGGGTCGGATCGACGTTAAAGCGCGCCGTCGCATCCGCCATCACCTCGGTCAGAAACGCCAACTCGTCGCGACCCTGTGCCGCCCCCTGAAAATTCCAGTGACCGCCCTGGCCATGTCCCACTTCGGCGGTCGGCGCGATCACCGCATAGCCGCGCTCCAGGATCCGGTTGACCATGCCGGTATTGCGCATGGTGCCTGCGCCACTGCCGCCAGCACCATGCAGAAACATCACCACCGGGATCGGCCCGGCAGTCACATTGTCGGGCAGGGCAATGTCATAGTTGCCGCTGGCGACCTCGCAGGGGGCGTCTTGCAGCGTGGCGCATCCTGCCGCTGCCGGGGTCGCGCCGATGGCGCCGGCAAGGGCCAGCGCAAGCCCAAGAAATCTGTGGTTAAATTGCAATGGAGTGACCTTTCGTGGTGTCAGGGTCGCCGCACGGGCAGGCCGCGTTGCAGCCAGCCGGGACCGGCAGCCGAGCCGAGCATCCCTTCGGGACTGTCGATGATCCGGGTGAAACCGGCGTCGATCAGGCGCTGGGCGACGCGGTTCGAGCGGACGCCACGGGCGCAGATCAGGGCGATCTGGCGGCCTTTGTCGCCACCGGCCAGATCGGTCAGCGCCGCCACGAAATCGTCGCGCCGCATGTCCAGCGGGTTGGCGCCCTCGCCGATGCCTGTTGCTGCCCATTCGTCGGGTTGGCGAATGTCAATCAGCAGCAGGTTGCCCGCAACCGCCATCCGGTGCGCTGTCGGTGAATCAATTGTCGCGCCGTCGAACGGCATCCGGGCCCACCAAAGATAGCCGCCACTTGCGGCCAGCGCGGCGGCACCGCCCGCCAGCAAGGCACGCCGTGTCGTCAGCCGTTTTGCCTGCGGTGCGGCGGTTGTGTCAGCCATCCTCGCCTCCGGTTTTCGTCACACTTGCGGCCACGCCCTGATCGGGGTCGCCGGTTGGCTGATAGGCGTTGCCGACATAGCCCGCGACGATTGCCGCGATCCGGTCCACCGGCAACACCGGCGGGATGATCGACACCACCGCGCCCTGCGGGTCGAGCAGGAAAAGGTGGCTTTGATGGGCAAAGATATTGCCCGCGACCGCATCTTCGAACAGCGGTTCCGCGTCGATGGAAAACGCGTCATAGGCGGTTTGCAAGGCCGCCGGATCGCCGGTCAGCCCAACGAAATCGGGGTGAAACACCGCCAGCGCTTCGGCCAGGGTTGGCAGGGTGTCACGGGCCGGATCGACGGTGATCATCAGCGGCACCACGGTCATCCCCTGCGCCGCCAGCCGGTCAACGACATCGGCCATCGTCGGCAGAACCGTCGGGCACATGCCGGGGCAGAACGTATAACCAAAGAACAAAAGCTGATAGCGGCCCGCCGGGTCGGCCTCGGTCCGGGTTGTGCCGTCACTGGACTGGAGGCTGTAGGGGCCGCCGATCGCAAAGGGAAACGGGGTTTGCTGGGCCGCCAGCGGCATCGCCCAAAGGCCGATGACGAGCGCCGCGACAAGCTGCCGGATCATTTGGTTTCTTCGGCGATGAATTCCCGGTCAGCCTCGAGTCCGAGCCCCAGATAGCCATCGGCGGCAATCGCTGACAGGATCCGTGGATCGCGGCGGAACCACGGGCCGTCGCCGACAGCTTCGGGGTTGGCTGCGGCCCAGTCCTTGGTCCATTGGTTGGCCTTGACCCAGTCGGTCGCCCCATCGGCGCGGATCATCTGCATCTGATAGAGGTTCCGGGCACCCGGATAATCGTTGCTGACCAAAAGCCCGTCCACCTCGACCGCCATGCCGCAATAGGCGATCAGATCGTTCGCCGCCCCGGTAAAGGCAGGCTGCACGTTCTTCAGCGGCATCACCATCACGTTGTCGGCGGTGCGCAGCAGGGCAAGCTGGCGGGCGCCGTCGCCACAGTTTTGCGGGCAGTCGCCGGTCAGTTCGCACAGCGGATCGACGACGGTGGCGGCAAATCGGGCCTTGGATTCGCCGTTAAGGCCCCATTCGTCGGCTTGCGAGCCTTCGGAAAAATCCTGAGCTGCAGCCATGCCGGTGGCACCAAGGGCGAACAGGACGGTGATTGCACCGAATTTGGTCATCAGTTCAGCTCCGGAATGGAAAATGACGGCACATTGCCATAGTCGGGATGGTTGACGTTCTGGACGCCGGCGTTTTCGACCACAGTGTCGACCGTGATGTAGTTGATCCCGTCGCGCCGATACACCGTGCCGTCGACTGTCACCACGTCACTGGCCATCGCAAAGGCCGCGTCGCCGCCATTGGATATGCTGTCGCCGCCGATCTGAAGCACCATGTAGACGGTGCCGTCATCGGTCAGGATGCCGACCGGAATTCCGCCTGCCGAACACCAGAGCGCGCAGGTGTGATGCGCCGATCCGACAACTGCATCCGGGCCACCCATCACGCCTGAAAAATAGCACCAGGTATCAATCATCTCGCCGGTGACGGTCATCTTTTCGCCGTCCGATCCGGCTGCTGCGATGGTCGCGAACCCGCCCAGACCTGCCGCCAGCACCGCTGCTGTTTTGCATTTTTTCATCAAGTTTCCCCCTTTGAATGAAAGAAAGCCTAGCAGAGTGGGGTCGTAACCCGGATGAAAGGTTCGTGAGGCGATGACAGGACGTCGGCCAGCGACGCGCGCCGACGATCGGGCCGGGGCAGTAAATAACGGTTCATGCAGGCGACCGTGTCGGAACGGCTTTGGCGGCGTCTCGACGCTGAAGTTTATCGGACGTCAGGCGCGGTCGACGGCCCAATCGGCCATGGTGGGCAGCAGGGTGTTCAACACGGTTTGGAATGCAGCGATAACGGCGGCTGGCGTGGTATCGGCAGCGATCGCGGTTTGGGCAAAGCTGCGGCTGCCAGTCACTTGCTGGTTGCGATCGTCAAGCGCGGTCAGGGCGATATCGACCGTCGCCTGAAACCGACCGTCGGCCAAAACGGTGACCTGAAACGCGTCCAGCCGGACCAGCAGAGCGGTGTCGGGGACCGGGCCGCCATCGCTTTGCCCGACATAGCCGACGCGGCCAGTGCCGGATATGCTACGGATCAGGACGGACTGGATGACGAGGGGCAATGCGTCGCTCCACCGGGCTTCGGGCAGGTAGGTGACGGCGACGGCATTCGGTTTGATCATGATCCGGTCGGAGGCGATGGTCGCCGGGGCCTCGGGCCGGGCAACCAGCAGGGTGCGGCCGGTTTGGCGCCCCTGTCGCGATCCGCTGGCCGGGGTCAGGTCATAGGTGTCCAGTGGCTGTGCGGCAGAATTCAGCGCCGACAGGGCGCTGCACCCGCTTAGGGCGGCGGCGGCCCCCAAAAGGGCGGTGCGGCGGGTCAGGATTGCGGCGGTTGTCATGTCATCTCCGATATTCGGGAACCCGGTCATCAAGCAAAAAGCGGGCCGGGTTGCTGTCGATCCGGCGCACAAGGCCGTTCAGGGTAGTAACAAGGCCGCGCGCTTCGACCGCCAGCCGGTTCAGTTCGGGCAGACCGGACCCGGCGAAATCCGCGATTCCCGGCGAGGCGGCGGCGACGGCGGCCTGCACCTGTGCCACGACAGCATCGGCGCGGGCGATCAGGTCTTGCAGGCTCTGGGTGATCGCCGGGACATCTGCGGTGACATCTTCGACCGCGGTGCTGATCCGGTCGGATGCGGTGCGGATGTCGGCCAGCACCGGGCCCAGATCGGTGTTCATGACGCCCGTCGCGGTGCCAAACGCGGTTTCGGCGGCCGTCAGCGTATCGTCGGCCCCCGAAAGCGTGGTTTCCAGCGCGGTCAGCGTCGTCTGAGCCTGCGTGAACAGCGCGTTCGCCGAGGTCAGGGTTGCCTGGGCTTCGGCGCGCAGGGGTTCCAGACCGCCGGTCGCGTTGGTCACGTTGATGGCGATCTTGTCCACAGCGTTGGTGGCTGTGGTGACCGCCGCGCGGATGTCCGCGACAATCGCCGGCACATCGTCGCGCATCACGGTTTCGACCGTGCCGAGGGCGGTTTTGGCATCGGCCAGCACGGCGCGGGATTCGGCGACCAATGCAGCGCCGTCACCATAAACGAGCGTGGTAAAGCCATCCGACGCTTCGGTCACGGCGGCAAAGGCGAGGGTGGCGTCCGACAGCGTGGTTTCAAGTTCGGTCAACCGCGCGTTCATCAGATTGGCGGTCTGGCCAAAGCTGTCGATCGTCGCTCCGGTGCGCACTGACAGGTCGGCGATGGCGGCGTTTGTCTGGTCCACGGTGTCGGTCACTCTGGCCAAAATTCCGGGGACCTGGTCAGTCATGATGACCTGGGCCTGCGCAAACGCGCCTTGTGCGCTTTCGATGGCTGTCGCCGATCCGGCGATGGTCGTGTTGGCAGTGTCGAACGCGGTCTTGGCTGCGGCAAACGTCGCGTCGGCTTGTTCCAGCGTGGTCGTCAGGGTCGCGCCGATAGCATCCAGCCGACCGGTGAACTGGGTGATCTGGTCGGTCGCATCGCGCACTGTGCCGGTGATGCTGGAAAAATCGTCAATCGCCTGATTTAGCCGCCCCGACGACTCTGCCACATTGCCCAGAATCGCGGTGACGAGGGCGCGGTTTTCCGGCCCGGTCAGGGTCTGGAGCTGGGCCAGCAGGTCTTTGGCCTGCTGCAACACATCCGGGGCATCTTCGATCAGGGCCTGCACGGTTGACCGTTCAGACGGGATGATCGGCAGGGTGCCGTCGTCGGTGCGCAGCCGCGGCGAGTCAGGGGTGCCGCCCGACAGCGAGATATAGGCGACGCCCGTTACCCCCTGCGACTGCAGCTGCGCCACGGTGTCACGAAACACCGGCGTGGTCGCATCAACCCGGATTTCCGTGAACACCTTTGAGGGGTCTTTCTCGTAGATCCGCAGGTTCGTCACCGACCCGACCGAAATCCCGTTGAACAGCACATCGCCCGCGGAATCGAGGCCCGAGACATCATCGAACAGGATGCCGTAGTAGTTGTAGCGGCGGTCGATCTTGACGCTGGCCAAAAAGATGAAAAACGCCAGCGTGCCGATCAGCGCGGCAAGGGTAAAGGCCCCGATCAGGATATAATTCGCGCGGGTTTCCATCAGGCGGTCTGGCCGATCCGGTTGATCTGTGCCGTTGCGGCGCGCGCACGGGGCCCGTGGAAATACTCCCGCACCCAGGCGTTGTCGATTTCCTGCATTTCTTCGATGGTCCCCACGGCCAAAACTTTTTTCTCGGACAGCACCGCTACCCGGTCGCAGATTGCATATAGACTGTCCAGATCGTGCGTCACCAGAAACACGGTCAAGCCCAGTGCGGCCTGCAACTGTTTGATCAGAATATCAAAGGCTGCTGCGCCGATCGGGTCAAGGCCCGCTGTCGGTTCGTCAAGAAAAACAATTTCCGGGTCCAGCGCGATAGCACGGGCAAAACCAGCGCGTTTGCGCATTCCGCCTGAGAGTTCCGAGGGGTATTTATCCAGCGCCACCTCGGGCAGGCCCACCATGCGGACCTTGATCGCGGCAAGGGTTTCGCGCATCGCCGGGTCCAGATCCAGCAATTCACGCATCGGTGCCTCGACGTTCTGGCGCACCGTCAGCGCCGAAAACAGCGCCCCGTCCTGAAACATCACGCCCCAGCGGCGGCGCAGACTGCGATATTCGGCCTCGGGCGTGTCGCGCACGGATTGGCCGAACACCTCGATCGTGCCCTCGGCCGGTTTTTGCAGCCCGACGATGGTGCGCAGCAGCACCGATTTGCCGGTGCCCGAGCCGCCGACGATCCCGATCACCTCGCCCCGGCGCACGTCAAGGTCGAGGCCGTCATGCACCGTATGGGTGTCGAACCGCGTCACCAGTCCGCGAACCCGAATGATGTGATCGTCGGGGTTATCGAGGTCGGTGTCGGGATTCGGCATCAGACCCCCACGATGGCGAAAAAGATCGAAAACATCGCGTCCATCACGATCACCATGAAAATCGCCAGCACCACGGACGTGGACGTGCGCCGCCCAAGGGATTCCGTATCGCCGCCCACCTTCATCCCCTCGTAACAGCCGATCAGGCCGATGATCAGCGCAAAGAACGGGGCCTTGATCATGCCGACGGCAAAGTGCCAGACGTCGGTGTTGGATACCAGCCGGGTCATGAAAACCTGCGGCGACACCCCCAGCGCGACCCAGGACATCACCGCGCCGCCGATCAGCCCCGCCATATCGGCAATGAATCCCAGTGCGGGCAGCATGAGGATCAGGGCCAGAACACGCGGCACCACAAGGATCGTCACCGGATCAAGCCCGAGGGTGCGCATGGCGTCGATTTCCTCGCGCATTTTCATCGACCCGATTGCAGCGGTAAAGGCCGAACCGGACCGACCGGCGACGATGATCGCAGTCAGCAGGATGCCCAACTCGCGCAGGACCGAGATCGAGATGAGGTCGACGACGAACACCTCGGCTCCGAACTGGCGCAACTGGGTCGCGCCCTGAAACGCCAGGACGACACCGATCAGGAACGCCATCAGCGCGACGATCGGCACCGCCTGCACTCCGACCTCCTGGCAGTGATGCACCAGCGAGGTCAGGCGCAGGCGTTTGGGCCGGATCAATATGCCGCCAAGGGTGGCGATGACCTGGCCGAGGAAGCCGATCAGCTCCACCGCCACACCAGCGCTGCCCGCGACGCCGCGCCCGATCTGTTCCAGCCAATCGGTGAACGGGTTGGTGCGGGGCAATTCCTCGGGCGGCGGGGCCAGATTTTTCTGCACTGTCGCCAGCAGTTCGGTCTGCGCCTTGGTCGCGCCATCAATCGCAATACTTTGGCCGTCGCCCTGCAACCGGGTCAGAAACCACGCCCCTGCGGTGTCCATCCCGGTCAGCCCGCCAATGTCGATGCCGCTGACGCCCTTGGCCAAGTCCAGCGCGCCTTGATGGTCCAACCCGGCCAGCGTGTCGATGGTCAGCGGCCCGGACAATACCAGCCGGTCGTCAACGACGGCCATATCGGTCTGTCTGGTTGCGGGTCCTGAGGTCTGGGCGTTCTGCATCCCTAGCGCATAGGGGTTTGACTGGGCGCGTTCAACAGAATTGCCGCCGTGCGCTTTTCCGCCGCGACCGCCGATGTCCGCCGAACACACCAAGAGCCGTCTGCCCGATCAGAACCATGTCGAAACACAGCGATTTCTGGCGGGCATAGATCAGGTCCAGCCGGGCCTTGCGCGGCACACAGACCCGGGCATAAAGCGCGTCGGTTTCGTCCGCTGTATCACACCGGGCCAGCAGCCGTTCTTCGTGCCGATGATAGACAAGCGAGGCGAGGCCGGTGACTCCGGGGCGGTTGTGCAGCACTTTGGCGTAAAGCGCCGGAAACTGTTCGACATAGATGCGCAGCGGCGGGCGCGGGCCGACAAAGCTCATGTCGCCACGCAGAATGTTCCACAACTGCGGGACTTCGTCGGCGCGGGTGCGGCGCAGGAACCGGCCCAGCGGCGTGATCCGCCCCGCCTTGTCGCTGCCCGACACGCCCCGGTCAGTCGTGGCGACGGTCATGCTGCGCAGTTTGATTAGCGAAAAGGCACGGGTCGGGGTCTGCATCCGTTCAGACAGATAGAACACCGGGCGACCCTGTATCGCCAGCGCCAGCAGGGCCAGCAGGGCCAGAACCGGGCCAAGCATCAGGCCCAGCACCAGCGCCAGCACGATGTCGAACAGACGTTTCGGCGGGTTCAAGGCGTGACCCCCACGGTTTGGCGTTGATAGGTGCGCCATTGCCTGACGATCCCGGTCGCCGTGCTTTCATCGGCGGAAAATTCGACAAATCGTTGCAGTCGTTTCGTCGCCAGTGTCACCTCGGCAATCGTTCCGGGTGGTGCTGCAACGGGTTCCCAAGGCAGGTCCGCCGCGTTCAGCAGATCGCCCATCGCCACCGCACCGGGGGCGGCGAGGTTCATCAGGTTGGGAACCGGCGCACCGCGATGCAGGGCCAGCAGGATGCCCGCCAGCAGCCGCGCCAGCGTTGCCGGCCCGACGGTGCTGTGCAGCGGGGTCGTGCCATCAGGAAAGACGTGCAGGCGAACCGGCCCGTCGCGCAGGACATTTGCCCCCAGCAGCATGTCGGCCCCCGCGACATTGCCCAGCCGCAGGACGGTAGCGCGGGTTGGGCCGGACCACTCTGCGGCGATTTTTTCCATCGCCAGCTTGGCATGGCCATAGGTCGATTGCGGTGCTGGCGGGGTGGTTTCGGACAGCAGGCCGGGTGTATCGCCATAGACTGCCGCCGACGACAATAGCACGACGGGGGCCACCGCCGCAGCCAGCAAAGCCGTCGCCAGACCAGAATGTGCTGCCATCACGGCGGGATCGCTGTCTTGCCCCGGTCGCGGTGTGGGTCCGGCGAGGTTGAGGATGATGTCGCTTCCGACCAGCGCGGCAGTCAGCGCCTCTGTCGACATGGTCAGTGGGTCGACCACATCGCCAGACCCGCTGCGCGCCGTCCAGCGCGGTGCAAGATCCGTTCTGCCGGTCCAAAACTGCCGCAGCATCCGCCCCAGCCGCCCGCCTGACCCAATCACGGCGATCCGGCAGGCAGGCGCAGAGAAAGACGTGTCGTCGGTCGTCATGGGCCAGTGTTCATTCCGCAGTTTGGACACCGCATACCTGCCTGCCGTACCCGCACGAGACAAGGGGGCGTTACCGCCAGTCGGCAACTTAGTTCCAAATCCCGCGCAATATCAACGCTGCGGCGGGACCACGCATGTCATTTGGTGATCCGATTTGAAAACGTTTGCAAAGTCGTTTGGCTTTTGTAAAATTGAAAATTATCCCTTAGCCCCATCCATGCGAAAAGAATCAGCCATGTCATCTGCCACAGTCATGATCCCCGGCGTCACCTTGTTTCGCGCTCCGCAACGCAGCGCCGCATCGGATTCGTCTGACGTTCAATCCCTTGTGTCAGAAATACTTTCTGACGTTCAGGCGCGCGGCGATGCCGCTGTCGCGACCTATGCCGCGCGGTTCGACAAATCCGAACTGACCGTGTTCGAGGTCGGTGCCGCCGACCGTCAGGCGGCCCTTGACGGGCTCGACCCGCAAACCCGCGCCGATACCGAATTTGCGATTGCAAACGTTCGCAGATTTGCCGAGGCGCAGATGGCCACCATCGGCACGCTGGAAATCGAGGTGTTGCCCGGCGTGCATCTGGGCCACCGCGTCATCCCGATTGAAAAGGTCGGCTGCTACGTCCCCGGCGGACGCTATCCGCTGCTGTCGGCCCCGATCATGACCATCGTCCCGGCCAAGGTGGCGGGCGTCAAACAGGTTATCGCCTGCCTGCCTCCGAACGCGCATCCGGCAATGATCGCCGGGTGTCACCTGTCGGGTGCCGACCGGATTTTTCGGATCGGTGGGGCGCAGGCCATTGCGGCGCTGGCCTATGGCACCGAAACCGTGCCCGCGGCGGACAAGATCGTTGGCCCCGGCAATGCCTTTGTGAACGAGGCGAAACGGCAGGTTTTCGGCCCGGTCGGAATCGACCAGCTGGCCGGACCGTCCGAGATTTACGTGCTGGCCGACAGCACCGGCGACGCCGAAATGATCGCGACCGATCTGTTGGCGCAGGCCGAACATGACGTGCGCACCCGCGTCGGCCTGATCACCACCGACGCCGGTCTGGCGCAGCGCGTGTCCGACGAGGTGGATCGCCAGCTCAAAGACCTCGCCACCGCCAGCACCGCCGCGCAGGCCTGGCGCGACTACGGCGAGATTGCCGTCTGCGACAACGAGACGGCGATGATCGCCTATTCTGACCATATCGCTGCCGAACACCTGCAGGTGCATACCGCCGATCCGAAGGGCATGGCGCTGAAACTCAGCAACTATGGCTCGCTTTTCATCGGCGAACTGGCCAGCGTGGTCTATTCCGATAAATGCTGCGGCACCAACCATACGCTGCCGACGATGGCGGCTGGCCGCTATACCGGCGGGCTGTGGGTTGGCGCCTATGTCAAGATCGCGACGCATCAGTGGATGGAGCCTGCGGGCGTCATGGCCGTTGCGCCCCCCGCCGTGCGCCAAAGCACCAGCGAAGGGTTGGACGGCCACCGCCGCGCCGCGCAACTGCGGCTGGACCGGCTTCAGGCGTAACGCAAACCGTTTTAGGGGGTCTGCGCCCCATGATCGGTCGCGGCCTCGAATGTCGCGCCGACCCTTAGCACCGTCGCCTCGTCGCCATGCCGCCCGATAATCTGCAAGCCCAGCGGCAGACCATCAGCGAACCCCATCGGCACCGACAGCGCCGGGTGACCCGTGACGTTGAAGGGCAGCGTGCGCATCGCAGTCCAGACCGCCTTGGCGTCGGCAAAGGCGCTGAATGGCGGGGCAGGGGCCATCGTCGTTGGCAAGATCAGAACGGTGTGTGTTGTGAGCAGGGTGTCGATGGTAGCGCGGAAAGCGTCGGTAACTCTGTGTGATTCACGCAACTGCGTTGCCGTCACCAATTTGCCTGACCGGATACTGGCCGCCGCCATCGGTCCGACCTTGCCATTGATCGCCGCCCCATGCGTCGCAAATTCGGCGGCAAGAATGATCCGGGCGGCATGGGTTTCGATCTCGGCGTTGTCGGGCAGAGGCGTCAGCGCGATCTGCGCACCGCAGAGCGACAACGCCGCCGCAGCATCGTCCATCATCCCGATCAGGGCCAAATGGGCCGCCGGGTCGGCGCACCAGTCGCGACCATAGGCGATGCGCAGGCCGTTGATACCGGACAGTGGCGTCGGACGGCCCGTCAGAACGGCAAACATCGCCGCCGCCTCGGCCACTGTTCGTGCCATCGGCCCGACATGATCCAGCGCCGGGGACAGCGGCATGACACCGTCCAGCGCCACCGCGCCAAAGGTCGGTTTCAGCCCCACGATCCCGCAATAGGCCGCCGGGCTGCGCACCGATCCACCCGTATCGGTGCCAAGCGCAATCCGCACCATCCCCGAAGCCACGGCCGCCGCCGACCCCGACGACGATCCGCCGGTGATATGGGCGGGGTTCCAGGGGTTGCGTGGTTGGGGATACAGGCTGTCGGCGTCTGGCCCCACCGTCGCCAGTTCATAGGTCGCCGCCAGCCCCAGCGGCACCGCGCCCGCGTCCAGCAAGGTTTGCACCGCTGGCGCGGTTTCGGTGGCGACCCGCGCCCCGGTCAGGCGTGACCCCCAGCGCACCGGCCAATAGGCTACGTCGAAAATATCCTTGATCGCAAAGGGGATACCATGCAGTGGGCCAAGGTCGCGGCCAGCGGCCAGTGCCGCGTCGGCGGCGCGGGCGGCTTGCATCGCGGCCTCGGACGCGACATGCACAAAGGCCCCGATCGCCGGATTGCGCTGGGCGATCCGTTCCAGATGTGCGGCGGTCAGCGCCACCGCCCCGAGCGTTCCGTCACGCAGCGCCGCGCCTGCCTGTGCAATCGTCAGATCGACGGGATGGGTCATGGCAACAGCCAGCGGGCAAGGGCGGCGTTCGTCGCCTCGGGTTTTTCCAGTGTCGGCAGATGCCCGGCACCGTCGATGATGGTCAGGGTCGAGTGCGGGATCAGCGCGTGCATCACCTCGTGCCGCTCGACCGGACAGGCCCGATCCTCGCGTCCGCACAGGATCAGCGTGGGGACAGTAACGCCGCGCAGGGTGTCCTGCTGGTCGGGGCGATCCCGCAGGGCGCGTGACTGGCGGATGAACGTATCCGGCCCAAGGGCCTCGGCCATATCCATACACAGATCCAGAATCGCAGCCTTGCCCGCCCCGTCGGCCAGATAATTCGGCTTCATCTCGTCGCGCATGACCGCCCGCAGATGCCCGGCGCGAACCGCGTCCATCTGCGGCCCGCGCCGGGCCTGCATGTCGGGCGTTTCAGCGCGGGGGTTGGTATCGAGCAGCGCCAGCCGCGTTACCCGGTCCGGGGCTTGGGCCATAATCTCCATCGCGACGATCCCGCCCATACTCAGGCCAACAAGGGCAAATCTTTCCGGCGCGTTCGCCAGAACGTCCGCCGCCAGCGCCTGCATCGTGTCATGCCCGTCGATGTCGCCCACCAGCCCGCCGAACGCCGTCACCTGCGGCCCGAACATCCGCGCGTCGCACATCATGCCGGGTAGCCAGACCAGCGGCGTCACGACGCCAGCCGCGCCCCCGCCGCCAGTGCCGCCAGTTTGGCATAGGCGATGTCGGGATCGACCGCGCCGAATCCGGCAAAGGTGCCGAACCCGCAATCGCTGCCCGCGATCACCCGGTCCTTGCCGACGATGCCGGTGAAGCGTTCCAGCCGCTGTGCCACCAGTTCGGGGTGTTCGACGAAATTCGTCGTCGTGTCCACCACACCGGGGACAAGCACCTTGGCGTCTGGAATATCGCGCTTGCGGTCCCGAAACACCGCCCATTCGTGGCCGTGGCGCGGGTTCGAGGTTTCGAACAGTACATAGCGGGCCTTGGCCGACATCAGCGTGTCGAACATCTTGGCCATCGGAATGTCGCAGGTATGCGGGCCTTCGTAGTTGCCCCAGCAGATGTGGATGCGCACCCGGTCCTCGGGGATGTCGGACAGTGCGTGGTTCAGGGCGTCGACGTGGCTGGCGGCAACCTTGACGAATTCGTCGTCGGACAGATCGTTGAACAGCATGTGCCGCGACAGGGCGAGGTCGGGACAGTCGAGTTGCAGGTCAAGACCGGAGGCGACGATGGTTTCGTATTCCGCCTTCATCGCGTCGGCCAATGCCGCCAGATAAGCCTCCCGCGTCTTGTAGTGGGCATTTTGCAGGAACAGCGAAATCACACCGGGGCTGGCCGCATTCATGAAACCGCGCTTGGCGCCGTGTTCATTCATCGCCGCCTGGAGGTTGGCGATATCCTTTTCCAACTCGCCCTGTCCTTTGGATTTGACCGGGCCAACACACATCGGCCGCGCGTATTGCGGGCTGCCGCCTTCATCGGCCAGCCGTTTCAGGAAGGTCGGAAATTGCTTGAGGTCGGCCGGTGCATTGCGCGGGCTGTCGCCGTCGAACCCGGTGTAGCGGTCCTTGACGTAGGTGGCATAGCTGATCTTGGAGGTTTCGCCATCGCTGACGATATCGACCCCGGCGGCGACCTGCTTGCGGACAGTGTCTGACGCCGCTTCGGTCATCGCCGCATCGAATTCGCGCGCGTCATAAGGCGTGCCCCGTTCGCGGGCAAAGATGAAATCGACGACCTTCTGGGTCCGGGGCAGGCTGCCGACATGGGTGGCGAGAATGGTCATGGGTCAGCCTTTCCAGGTCAGTCCGGCGGGATCGCCGGTGGCGACGACATGATACAACGACGCCTCGCCGGTCATCGACGGCACTGCGCTGTGGGCGAGGTTTTCGGGCACCGACATCGTGTCGCCGGGGGCAAGTGTCGCCGTGCCACCATCCCATGTCACCCGCCAGTGGCCGCGCATCGGCATCAGGACCGACGGGAAGGGGTGGCTGTGCATGTCGGTGCTGGCCGATCCGCGGGTGTAGAAATCAACCTCGAACCCCGGCTTGTCGCGCAGTTTGCCCTGCGCGCCGATCACCTTGGCGGGCGTCTTGTCGGCGAGCGCATACAGATCCCAATAGCGGGCGACGTAGTGCGGCACGACCTCGGCGGTGGTCGGTTCGGGAAAGGTTTGCAATTCGGCGTCGGTCAGCAGCGGCATCGGTTTGACGCCTTCGGGCAAGGTCTGTCCCTTCTTGGAGTCGTAGAGCTTGCCGTTCGCGCCAAGCACCAACCCGTGCCCCGCAGCGTCTGTAATCACCTGCGGCGCCCAGATCACCCCGCCGCCCGCATCGTCGCCGCCCAGCACC
>JBBQHC010000042.1:0-19914 GCA_038323615.1 Rhodobacterales bacterium
CTGGGTATCACCCTGCTGTTGCTTGGCGCGTTCTGGGAACGGATCCGCGCCCGTCTGTTGCGGCTGTTCGGCGGCCTGCTGCCGTTGCATCGCTTGCCCCCCTCTGTCTGAAAGGCCCGTCATGACCGACCTGACCCCACGCGAAATCGTGTCCGAACTGGACCGCTATATCATCGGCCAGAAGGACGCCAAACGCGCCGTTGCCGTGGCCCTGCGCAGCCGCTGGCGACGGGCCAAGCTGGGCGCCGATCTGCGCGACGAGGTCTATCCCAAGAACATTCTGATGATCGGGCCGACCGGCGTCGGCAAGACCGAGATCAGCCGCCGATTGGCGAAACTTGCCCGCGCCCCTTTCATCAAGGTCGAGGCGACAAAGTTCACCGAGGTTGGCTATGTCGGCCGCGACGTCGAGCAGATCATCCGCGATCTGGTCGATATCGCCATCCACGACACCCGCGAGCAGATGCGCGAAGACGTCAAGGCCCGCGCCCAACAGGCCGCCGAGGATCGGGTGATTTCCGCCATCGCCGGGGCCGAGGCCCGCGAAGGCACCCGCGAGATGTTTCGCGAGAAACTGAAAACCGGCGAAATGGACGATACGATGATCGAGCTGGAGCTGGCAGATACGACCAACCCCTTGGGCGGTTTCGAAATCCCCGGACAGCCGGGCGGGATGCCGGGAATGATGAACCTCGGCGATCTGTTCGGCAAGATGACCGGCGGGCGCAAGATCAAGAAACGAATGACCGTCGCTGACAGCTACGAGGCGTTGATTTCGGACGAGGCCGACAAACTGCTGGATGACGAGGTGATCAAAAAGGCCGCGCTCGAAGCTGTCGAACAGAACGGAATCGTGTTTCTGGACGAGATCGACAAGGTCTGTGCGCGATCTGACGCCCGTGGTGCCGACGTGTCGCGCGAAGGGGTGCAGCGCGACCTGCTGCCGCTGATCGAAGGCACGACCGTTTCCACCAAACACGGGCCGGTCAAGACCGACCATATCCTGTTCATCGCGTCGGGTGCGTTCCACGTCGCCAAACCGTCCGACCTGCTGCCCGAATTGCAGGGGCGGCTGCCGATCCGGGTCGAACTGCGGGCGCTGACCGAGGCCGATTTCGTGCGCATCCTGACCGAAACGGACAATGCGCTGACCCTGCAATACACCGCCCTGATGGGGACCGAGGACGTCAAGGTGACGTTCACCGACGACGGCATCGCGGCACTGGCCAAGATCGCCGCCGAGGTGAATACCGCGATTGAAAACATTGGCGCGCGCCGGCTTTATACCGTGATGGAGCGGGTGTTCGAAGATCTGTCGTTCACCGCGCCAGATCGCGGCGGCGAGGACGTGACGGTGGACGCCGCCTTTGTCGAAACGCATCTGGGCGAACTGGCGCGGTCGACCGACCTGAGCCGCTATGTGCTGTAGCGTCTGACGGGTCTTTTCATTCCTGCGCCAAGCTGACAGCAATCGCGCATGGGATTCCTGCGCTTTCTTCTCGACAACCGGATGTTCCTGCTGGCCGGGGTGCTGTTGTCGTTTACCTCGTCCTATGGGCAGACCTATTTCATCTCGATCTTCGCCGCCGACATCATGCGGGATTTCGGGCTGACCAACGGACAATGGGGTGGAATTTATACCGCCGGCACGACACTTTCGGCCATTGTCATGGTGCAGGCGGGGGTGCTGACGGATCGGTTTCGAGTTCGCGGCCTTAGCGCGTTCGTTGCCATTGGGCTGGCATTGGCGTGCCTCGCGATGGCGGTGGTGCCGGGGGCGGCGTTGCTGGTCGGGGTCATCTTCGCGCTGCGGTTCTTCGGCCAGGGAATGATGAGCACGCTGGCGATTGTCGCAATGGCGCGGTGGTTCGTCGGGGCGCGGGGGCGGGCGCTCTCGGTCGCGTCGATGGGGTTCAACATCGGGCAGGCGGTGCTGCCGATCCTGTTCGTGGCGCTGCTGGCGCGGTATGACTGGCGGCTGTTGTGGGTGATTGCGGCGGGGCTGGTTCTGCTGACTATCCCGGCGTTCAACGTGCTGCTGCGGCAGGAACGGTCGCCCCGGTCGATGGCGTCGGATTCGGTGGCGCTGGGGATGGAAGGTCGGCACTGGACGCGCGGACAGGCGGTGCGCCATCCGCTGTTCTGTCTGATGATGCCGGCGCTGATCGGACCGCCTGCCTGGGGCACCGCGCTGTTCTTTCAACAGGTCCATCTGGCGACGGTCAAGGGCTGGGGGCTTGGGCAGTTCGTGGCATTGTATCCGCTGTTCACCGTCGTGTCGGTCGCGGCGACATTCGCGGCGGGGGCAGCTATCGACAGGTTCGGGACATGGCGGATCGTTCCGGTCTATCTGGTCCCCTATGTCGTTGCGTTCCTGATTATCGGCTGGTTCCCATCCATCGGCATGGCCGCGGTGGGTCTGGTGATTTTCGCGCTTGGCACAGGGATGCAGGCGACCCTGCCGGGGGCATTCTGGGCCGAGTTCTACGGCACACAACATCTGGGCGCGATCAAGGCTGTCGCGGTGGCGATCATGGTGTTCGGGTCAGCGATCGGGCCCGGCATTTCGGGCGTGCTGATCGACCAAGGCGTCGATTTTCCGGTGCAGATGATCGGCTATGCTGTCTATTTCGTGCTGGCCGGTGTCACCGCGACCATCGGCGTTTTTCGCTATCGCCGCCGCAAATAGACATACAGCGCGCCTTGCCCGCCGTGCCGCAGATGCGCCGGGGCGATCTGCAAAACCAGCGGTCCGAGGGGGGCCATGTTCAGCCATTGCGGCACCTGATGACGCAGGATGCCGTCGCTGTCGCGGCCCTTGCCAGTGATCACCAGCACCAGCCGTTTGCCCGCGCCGTGGGCAGACAGGATGAACCCGGTCAGCGCCGGATGGGCCTGCGCCAGCGTCATCCCGTGCAGGTCGATCCGGCCTTCGGGCACCAGTTTGCCGCGCTTCAGTTTGCCGAACGATTTGGCATCCATGTTCAGCGGCGCGGTCTGGGTGCGCAGGTTTTGCGGCGGTTCCGGCATCGCCTTTTGGCCGATCCGAAAGGCCGGGATCGGGTCGGCAATCGCCGGGCGCGGCGGTTTTGGTTTGGCGGCGGGCACGGTCAGCGGATGGGCGACGGGTGCAATCGGCTTCATCCGGCGGGCGACCAGATCCCACAGGGCGCGTTCTTCGGGCGACAAATGGCGCGGGCGTCTCATTTCGGCAGCAGGGTGATCATGCGGCCGGCGGTTTTGGTGCGGCCAGCTTGATCGCCGGCGGCGTCGCCCGTCCCATAGAAAATGTCGGCGCGTTGGGCACCTTTGATCGCCGATCCGGTGTCTTGGGCAATCATCAGGCGGTGCAAGTCATTGTCCATCTCGATCCAGACGGGCAGGCCGAGCGGGGTAAAGGCGGGATCGACGGCGATGCTGCGCAGCGGGGTGATGGATGCGCCAAGGGTGCCGATCGGACCATCGGTGGCCGGGACGGCGTTGATTTCGCGAAAGAAAACGTAACTGGGATTGGTCCAGAGCAGCGCCTGTTCGCGGTCGGGATGCGCGGCGATCCAGTCGCGCAGGGCCTGCGCCGAGGCGCGCTCGGGGGTCAGTTCGCCGCGCCGGATCAATTCGGCCCCAATCGAGGCATAGGGGTGACCATTCTTGGCGGCAAACCCCACGCGGATAGTTTGGCCATCGGGCAGAGTGATTCGCCCAGAGCCCTGAACCTGCAAAAAGAAACGATCGACCGCACTTGCCAACCAGAGGATTTCAAGCCCGGCAAGGGCATTTGTTTCCTCGATCCGGCGGCGGGACAGCCACGGCTGACCAGCGACCAAGTCAGGGGGCGGAGCGTAGATCGGATGCTGGAAAATGCCGCCGCGTTGCAAGGCCCCGGGCAGTTCAGGTTCGTAATAGCCGGTGAACAGCATCGGCGTGCCGTCGGCGGTCAGGGTCGGCTGAAACCGGGATTCAAAAAACGCGCGGGGGTCGGTGCCGGGATCGGTCCAGTCTCCCGGCACGGCGGCGCAGGTTTGCAGGAAAACATCCAGCGCCGCATGGTGGTCGTCGTCGGCCCAGCCTGCCAGATCGGCAAAAGACAGGGCCGTTTGAATCATTCGCCGGTTGCGACAAGCAGCCAGTTGGGGTTGTCGCTGCCCATCGTGCGCGAAAACGTCCAGATGTCTTTCTGGCGGTGTATCGCTGTACGGCTGCCTTCGACGATGTCGCCGCCCTTGTCGCGCACGACGCGGTTCAACTCGCCCATGAACCGGACCGACACGTCAGCCTCGTTCGTGGCTTTGTCGAATTCGGCGGACTGGACGGCCAGATCGGAAATGCCGACAAACGACGCCTCGATCTTGAGGCCCTGTTTTTCACGTTCTGCGATAACGCTGTCAAAGGCGGCGTAAACCTCGGGGGCAATGAACGCCTTGACCGGGGCCAGATCACCGCGTTCGAACGCCATCAGGATCATTTCATAGGCACCCCGGGCACCCTGCAAGAACTCACCGACATTGAATTCCGGGTCGATCCGCTTCATCGCGGCCAGGTTCAGGGCGGTTTCGGACCCTTCGGCGGCGTGGTCGGCAATGTCGGGATCGGGGCCACCCTCGATCACGGCCAGATCCTTGCGGCCCAGTTTGCGGGTCGGCGCACCCGTGACGGGGGGCTTTTCAAACCCTTCGCGGGTGCCAAGCACGCCGCGCAACCGCAGGATCAGAAAAACCGCGATCCCGGCAAGCACCAAAAGCTGTATAATCGGAGAGTTCATTGCCACCTCAAAACCGCCGGCATGGAAACCGGGCTGTCCAGCACTTATGTAGGACAGGGGTGGGGTCAAGTCCACCGCCTGCCGCTGAGGTTGAAAAGAGGTCGATATGTGGATTTTTCTGGCATTTCTGGCGATTCCGCTGATCGAGATCGCCTTGTTCATCCAGATTGGTGGGTTGATCGGGTTGTGGCCGACATTGGGCATCGTCGTGCTGACGGCGATTTTCGGCACCTGGCTGGTGCGCAGTCAGGGCGCGCGCGAAATCGCCAACCTGCGCCAGTCGTTCGCCGAATTGCGCGATCCGTCGGAACCGTTGGCGAATGGCGCAATGATCTTGCTGGCCGGGGCATTGCTGCTGACGCCGGGGTTTTTTACCGATGCGGTCGGTTTTGCCTTGCTGATCCCGTCCGTCAGGGCGGCGGCGTTCCGATTCGTGAAATCGCGAACCCGGGTGCAGGGGTTTGCATACGGCGATCCGCGTCCGCAGCGCCCTGACGACCGGGTGATCGACGGCGAATTTGAAGAGGTCACGCCGCCGGTGCGCCCGACGCATGGCGGATCGGGCTGGACCAAGCATTGAGGGCGGGCATTGAGGCGGGCGGTAAGGCCTGATAGGAAATGTCCAAATTTATTTGGAGGATGACAGATGGCCGACGATACGACCCCGCAGGCAGCGCCGGCACAACAACCGCAGATCAGTGCCAAGGTCTTGGCCCAGTTCATCCGCGATATGTCGTTTGAAAACATTCTGGCCCAGAAAGGCACCAAAGGCGAGGTGCAGCCAGAAATGCAGGTGCAGGTCAATCTGGATGCCCGCAAACGCGGGGCCGATAACCAGTTCGAGGTCATTACCAAGCTCAAGATTACGTCCAAGACCAAGGATAGCGGCGACCCGTTGTTCGTGCTGGAGCTGGAGTATTCAGGGGTTTTCCAGATCGACGGCGTGCCCGAAGATCAGATGCATCCCTATCTGCTGATCGAATGCCCCCGGATCACGTTCCCGTTCGTGCGGCGGATCGTCAGCGATGTGACGCGCGACGGTGGGTTCCCGCCGCTGAACCTTGAAACCATTGATTTTCTGGCGCTTTACCGGGCCGAACTGGCCCGCCGGGTCGAGGCGGACAAGGCTGAAAAGACCAAGATCAATTAAGTTTGGCCCAGACCGAACCGTCGCCCATTTTGGCGACAAAAGCGTCATGGTTTGCGATTTCGGCATCGGTCAGACGGGGCGGTAGCGGTGTTGGCCGTGGTCCGGGCCGCCACGCTTCAGAGGTCTGGCCGGGTGTTGCCTGCTGTTGTGCGCCCAATCCGAAATCGGGCTGCCGGCCACCGATCAGTTCCAGATAAACCTCGGCCAGAATCTCGCTGTCAAGCAGCGCGCCGTGCAGGGTGCGCGCCGTATTGTCGATATTGAACCGACGGCACAGTGCGTCGAGCGAGGCTGGCGATCCGGGGAATTTGCGCCGCGCCATGCCCACCGTGTCAATCGCACGGTCCATCGGCAGGTGGGGGCGGTTGATCCAGCCGAGTTCGGCGTTCAGAAATTTCATGTCAAAAGCGGCATTGTGGATCACCAGATGCGAATCCTCGCCGATGAAATCGAGGAAGGCCTCGGCGATATCGGCGAACAGCGGCTTGTCGCGCAGGAATTCGTCGCCCAGTCCGTGTACCTCGAACGCGCCAGCGGGCATCGACCGTTGCGGGTTGATATACTGGTGATAAGTGCGCCCGGTGGGCATGTGGCCGATCAGTTCGACCGCACCAATTTCGACGATACGGTCGCCTTCGGATGGTTCGAATCCTGTGGTTTCAGTGTCGAGGACGATCTCACGCATGGGTCAGCTCTTTGCGGATGGACGCGATCAGGGCATCGACGGCGGCGCGGGCCCCGTCAAGCGTCAGGGTTTCGATGATATGGGTGGCGCGGGCGCGTTTTTCGTCGTCGGGTAGTTGACGCGACAGGATCGTTTCGAATTGCGCGCGCGTCATGTCGGAGCGGGCAAGGACGCGGGCGGCCTGAACCTCGGGCGGGACACTGACGACGACAGTCGCATCCAGCCAGGTGTCGGCGCGGGTTTCAAACAGCAAAGGAATGTCGAAAACGGCGATGTCGGACGTGGTGCGGGCCAGAAAAGCCTTCCGGTCCTGCGCCACGAGGGGGTGGACGATGCCTTCGACGATCGCCAGCACGGCCAGATCGGCGGTGATCATATCCTTGAGCACGGCCCGCGACACCGCATCGTCGATCACCGCGTCGGGCAGGACGGCGCGGATCGGCGCGACGGCGGCTCCGCCCTTGGCATATAGTTTATGGACCGTTGCGTCGGCATCCCAGACCGGCAGACCTGCATCGCGGAACATCTGCGCGGTGGTGGATTTGCCCATGCCGATGGACCCGGTCAAGCCCAGACAATAGGTCATCGCAGAACTGCCGCACGTGTGGCTTCATCGACGTCGGGGCGCACGCCGAACCAACGTTCAAAGCCAGGAACGGCCTGATGCAGCAACATGCCGAGGCCATCGACGGTGACGCAACCGGCGGCGCGGGCGGCCTGCAACAGGTGGGTGTCGAGCGGGGCATAGACCAGATCGGTAACGGTCGCGCCTTTTTGCAAGCCATCCAGCGGCACCCGGAATTCGGCGGCCCCGGTCATGCCCAGCGAGGTGGTGTTGACGACCGTGGCGGCGTCTTCAAGCATGTTGCCGGCTTGTACCCAATCAACGATCGTAATCCGCTGGCCGAATTCGGATTTCAGCGCCTCGGATTTGGGCCGGGTCCGGTTCGCGAGCAGAATCTCACCCACGCCGACGTCGATCAGGGCGGCGATGACAGCGCGGGCGGCGCCACCAGCCCCCAGGACCGCCGCAGGTCCGGCATCGGGGCGCCAGTCGGGGGCACCTTGGCGCAGATTGGCGATGAACCCGTAACCGTCTGTATTATCGGCGTGAATCTTGCCGTCCTTGCGAAAAATCAGGGTGTTGGCGGCGCCGATCAGGGTGGCGCGGTCGGTGATCTGATCGGCCAGCGCCATCACCGCAACCTTGTGCGGGATAGTGATGTTGACGCCGACAAAGCCCATCTGCGGCAGGGCGCGGATCACCGCGGCCAGACTGTCCTTTTCGACGTGGAGCGGCACGTAATCACCGGGCAGTGCAAGGCTGCGCAGCCAGTGTTTATGCAGGCGCGGCGACAGGGAATGGGCAACCGGGTTGCCGATGACGCCAGCCAGAGGGATACGATGGGTGTTCATCGCGGCAATGTTCCCCGAAGTGCCAGATAAGACAAGAGTTCAAGCAGCGGCAGGCCAAGGACAGTAAAGTAATCGCCGTCGATTCGGGCAAACAGGCGGGCGCCCTCGGCCTCGAGTTTGTAGGAACCGACGGCGTCGGCAATGTCGGGCCAGTTGCGGGAGAGGTAGGCGTCAAGATAGGCCTCGGACAGCGGGTGCATGGTCAGCCGAACCTGGCCGACGTGACGCCATTGCGGCACGCCATCGGCATAGATGACGGCGGCCGACAAAAGCTGGTGGGTTTGACCCGCAAGGCTGGAAAGTTGCGCGCGGGCAGCGGCGGCACTGGCGGGTTTGGACAGGCAGCGGCCGTGAAACGCCAGTACCTGATCGCAACCGATGACAAGGGCATCGGGGTGTTTGGCGGCAACACGGGCGGATTTCATTTCGGCGAGGGTGTCGGCAATGTCACGCGGCGTTGCCCCCTCGGCCAGCAGGCTGTCGCGGATCGCGGATTCGTCGATGCGGGCGACGGCGACATCGAACGGCACGCCAGCGTTGCGCAAAAGATCGGCGCGGATGGTCGAACCAGAGGCCAGGATGATGCGGGGCGGCATGTGGATAAGCCTGCGGGAAACCAGAGGGGCGGATTTGGCGGCGACTGTGCAGGGTTTGGAACAAAAGGGGAAGCATGGAAATCGGGGTGGAGGACCGTTTGGGTTGGCGGAAATCATCCACGGTGGAGAAGGATAAGACGGGCTGTGGGCAGAATGCAGTGATCGGCGGAGTCAAGCGGCGTGGAGAAAGAGTCTGGTACTGTTGCTGCGATTAACTCATTGATAATGTTTAGTTAATTTTGTAACTTGGCAGCTTTGTTAAGATTAACGGCGTTGGCAGCCTTGGGATAAGTCTGCGGAGGAATCGCGCAGGCCGGGTTATCCCCCGCCTTACATCATCATCTTTTCTTTTATCTTTAAGTATTTATTGAGAGGGGCAAGGAATGGAAGGATTGGGATGTTCTATCTTTGGATCAAGGCGCTGCATGTGCTGGCGGTGATCAGCTGGATGGCGGGGCTGCTGTATCTGCCACGGTTGTTTGTTTATCACGTCGAGCGGGCAGTGCCGGGGTCGCAGAGCGATGCGATGTTTCAGGTGATGGAGCGGAGACTGCTGCGCTTGATCATGACGCCGGCGATGCTGGTGGCCTGGGTTTGCGGGCTGATCCTGATCGGCATGGGCGGGTTCGACTGGGGGGCCGGTTGGGCTTGGGTCAAGCTGGGAGCGGTCGTCGCATTGACAGCAATGCATTTTTGGCTGGCGGGCGAGGTCAACAGACTGGCGATGGGTGCCGTGAGGCGCAGCGGGCGGACCTACAGGCTGGCCAACGAGGTGCCGACGGTGCTGATGCTGGTGATCGTCGTCATGGTAATCGTGCGGCCGTTCTAGGGGGTGATTGACGGGAGGGGACGCAGCGCCTATATGCGTCTCGCCTGACCGTCCGGACAGGATGTTTCCGATCACTGATCGCCAGAATGACAGCCCCGCGCGGCTGCAACAGGATTTCCCATGTCATCAGACCGTCTGAACCTTGCCGATCTCAAGGCGAAAAGCCCCAAAGACCTCTTGTCGATGGCCGAGGAATTGGAAATCGAAAACGCATCTACGATGCGTAAGGGCGACATGATGTTTTCGATCCTGCGCGAGCGGGCTGACGAAGAGTGGATCATCGGCGGCGATGGTGTGCTGGAGGTGTTGCAGGACGGTTTCGGATTTCTGCGATCGACTGGGGCGAACTATTTGCCGGGGCCCGACGACATTTATGTCAGCCCTGACATGATCCGGCTGCATTCGCTGCGCACCGGCGACACTGTCGAGGGGGTCATCAAAGAGCCGAATGACAACGAGCGTTATTTTGCGCTGACCAGCGTCGAATCGATCAATTTCGAGGATCCCGAGCGGGCCAAGCATAAAGTGGCGTTCGATAACCTGACGCCGCTTTATCCCGACGAGCCGTTCAAGATGGAGATCGAGAGCGATCCGACGATCAAGGATAAATCGGCGCGAATCATCGACCTTGTGGCGCCGATCGGCAAGGGCCAGCGCGGGCTGATCGTGGCGCCGCCGCGGACCGGCAAGACGGTGTTGTTGCAGAATATCGCCCAGTCAATCGCGACCAACCATCCAGAGTGCTATCTGATTGTGCTGCTGATCGACGAGCGGCCCGAGGAAGTGACCGATATGCAGCGGTCGGTGAAAGGTGAGGTCGTCAGCTCGACCTTTGACGAGCCGGCCTCGCGGCACGTCGCGGTATCCGAAATGGTGATCGAAAAGGCCAAACGGCTGGTCGAGCACAAGCGGGATGTGGTGATCTTGCTGGATTCGATCACAAGATTGGGCCGGGCCTTCAACACGACCGTGCCGTCGTCGGGCAAGGTGCTGACTGGTGGTGTCGATGCCAATGCGTTGCAGCGGCCGAAACGGTTCTTTGGTGCGGCGCGGAATATCGAAGAAGGCGGGTCGCTGACCATTATCGCCACGGCGCTGATCGATACCGGCAGCCGGATGGACGAGGTGATTTTCGAGGAGTTCAAAGGAACCGGCAACAGCGAGATCGTTTTGGACCGCAAGGTGGCGGACAAGCGGGTGTTCCCGGCGATGGATATCCTCAAATCAGGGACGCGCAAGGAAGAGCTGTTGGTCGACAAGACTGATCTGGCCAAGACCTATGTGCTGCGCCGGATTCTGAACCCGATGGGAACGACCGACGCAATCGAGTTCTTGCTGTCGAAGTTGAAACAGACGAAGACGAATTCGGACTTTTTCGACTCGATGAACACCTAAAAACCTATATCTGACAATGGGTTAGTTATATGGATACGATTTTCGCCCAAGCGACGGCGGCGGGCAAGGCCGGGTTGGCGGTGGTGCGGATATCGGGGCCGGATGCGATTGCGTCGGTGGCGCAGATGGCGGGGCCTTTGCCAACAATCGGGCGCACCCTGAGGCGATTGCGGGATCGCAATGGCGCCTTGTTGGACGAGGGGCTGGTCCTGATTTTCCCTGCCGGTCAAAGTTTTACGGGCGAGGAAACGGTCGAACTGCATCTGCATGGCGGCACGGCGGTCGTCACCGGGGTCTTGCGTTATCTCGGCGATCAAGATGGGCTGCGGCCGGCGGTCGCCGGAGAGTTTACGCGCAGGGCATTGGAAAACGGACGTCTGGACTTGGCGCAGGTCGAAGGCTTGGCCGATTTAATTGACGCCGAGACCGAGGCGCAGCGCCGTCAGGCAGCGCGGGTATTCACCGGGGCGCTGGGAGATTTGGCTGGGCGTTGGCGCAGTGCGTTGATTCGGGCGGCCGCACTGATCGCGGTGACGATAGATTTTGTCGATGAAGATGTGCCGGTTGACGTTGTGCCCGAAGTCTCGAGCTTGATCGCAACAGTTTTGGCAGAGATGCGCGTCGAACTGGCGGGTGTCGCGATTGCCGAACGGATCAGGGACGGTTTCGAGGTCGCAATCGTGGGGTTGCCGAATGTCGGGAAGTCAACATTGCTGAACCGGCTGGCCCAGCGCGAAGCGGCGATCACGTCAGAGTTTGCGGGAACAACGCGCGATGTGATCGAGGTTCGGATGGATCTGGACGGGTTGCCGGTGACGTTGCTGGACACGGCAGGCTTGCGAACAGCCGAGGATCCGGTCGAGGGGATAGGGATTGCGTTGGGGATCAAGCGGGCGCAGGCGGCAGATTTGCGCATACATCTGGTTTTGACGGGTGAAACGCCGATACTGACTCCGGATACGGATGATCTGATTGTCGAGGCGAAAGCAGATTTGCAAAGCGGCGTCGGGGGGGTGTCGGGGTTGACCGGGTTGGGTGTTGATCGGCTGATCGAACAGGTTACCGATCGCCTGAGGGGCCGTGTTGCCAGTGCAGGTATCGCGATGCGGGAACGTCACAGGCTGGCCTTGATGGCAGGCGTCAAAAATCTGGAGGCGGCACAGATACTGCTGGCGCGTGGTCCGGATGCGGCTGACCTTGTTGCCGAAGAGTTGCGGGTGGCGGTCGTCGCGATTGACTCTTTGGTCGGGAAAATAGATGTGGAGATGATCCTGGATGAAATATTTTCCCGGTTTTGCATCGGAAAGTAAGGAGTGTTTCACGTGAAACATCCATCGTTTGACGTTCTGGTGGTAGGTGGCGGTCATGCCGGTTGCGAAGCGGCGTTAGTTGCTGGCCGCATGGGCGCGCGTGTCGGTTTGGTGACCTTGGATCGGCGCAACATCGGTGTGATGTCTTGCAACCCGGCGATCGGCGGATTGGGCAAGGGTCATTTGGTGCGCGAGATCGATGCGCTGGATGGTGCGATGGGTCGCGTGGCGGATGTTGCCGGTATCCAATTTCGGTTGCTCAATCGGCGAAAGGGTCCGGCAGTGCAGGGACCGCGTGCGCAGGCGGACCGGGCATTGTACCAAAAAGCGATGCGAGCCGAGGTTGCCAATGCACCCGGAGTGATTTTGATCGAAGGTGAGGCCGTTGATCTGGCTATGGCGGGCGACTCTGTTTGCGGTCTGATACTTGGGGATGGTGTCGTCTTGTCGGCGACATCGGTCATCTTGACGACGGGGACGTTTCTGCGCGGGGTGATCCATACAGGCGATATTTCGCGACCGGGTGGCCGGGTTGGCGAACGACCGTCATGCCGTCTGGCCGAAAGACTGGATGGGTTCAGATTACCGCTTGGGCGTCTGAAAACCGGAACTCCGCCGCGTCTGGATGGCCGCACGATCGATTGGGATAGTTTAGAATCCCAGCCGGGAGATGACGATCCTGTTATGTTTTCGTTTTTGTCGAAGGGCGTAACTGCCAGACAAATCCGCTGCGGTATAACCCACACCAATCCGTTGACGCATGACATCATCCGCGAGAATCTGGGAAAGTCGGCGATGTACGGCGGTCACATATCGGGCGTCGGGCCGCGCTATTGCCCATCGATTGAAGACAAGGTTGTCAGGTTTGCGGATAAGGCCGCGCATCAGATATTTCTGGAACCCGAAGGGCTGGACGATTATACGGTCTATCCGAATGGCATTTCGACGTCTCTGCCGGCCGATGTTCAAGAGCTTTATGTGCGGTCGATCAAAGGCTTGGAAGCCGCGACGATTTTACAACCGGGTTACGCGATCGAGTATGACTTTGTTGATCCTCGCGCACTCGACCCATCGCTCGCGGTCAAATCCGTCCCAGGCTTGTTTCTCGCCGGGCAGATCAATGGCACCACCGGCTATGAAGAAGCGGCGGCGCAAGGGCTGGTCGCGGGTTTGAATGCAGTCCGGCGCGTCCGCGATCAGCCACCGTTGCTTTTTAGCAGGACCAATTCCTACATTGGCGTGATGATCGATGACCTTGTGACACGGGGCGTCACCGAACCATATCGCATGTTCACCTCGCGGGCCGAGTTTCGGCTGGCCCTACGTGCTGATAACGCAGATCAAAGGTTGACCGCATTCGGGCGAAGCGCGGGATGTGTCTCTGAGTCGAGGTGGATCGAATTTTCTAATAAAATGACGGCGATCCAAAAGGTTAGGGCGAAATTGGCCGATTCATCGTTCGGCGCCCGCGAACTTGCTGCATCGGGCAGTGCGGTAAATCCGGATGGCCCGAATCGCGATGGACTGGCCGCATTGGCGTTGGCAGATGTTAGTTTCGCGCAGATTGCTGATCTACGACCGGCCTTCAAATCAGTCGCACCCGAGATTGGGTCGCAGGTGAAGTGTGACGCGCTTTATGCGTATTATATTGACCGGCAAGCCAAAGACGTTGAATCGCTGACCCGCGATGAATTGCTAACCATTCCGGTGGATTTTGACTACGAAACAATCGGTGGCTTGTCCGCCGAGCTGCACCAAAGGCTTTCGGCCAGCCGTCCCGCCACAGTCGGTCACGCCGCCCGGTTGGAAGGGATGACGCCTGCTGCGGTGTTGTTGATCATGGCGCACTTGCGCAAGCCTAGTCTCAAATCAGCCTGATGGCCGCGCCCGCCGCGTTCCTTTTCGAGCCGAATGATGTTTCACGTGAAACAATGGCACGCTTATTGGAGTTTTCGGAGCTTGTTCAACATTGGACTCGACGCATCAATCTCGTATCCACATCCGACAGATCATTGCTATGGGACCGTCATATTCGGGATTCGGCCCAGCTTTTCAACATTGCACAGCCAAATTGGCGTCTGTGGCTTGATTTTGGCAGCGGTGCGGGCTTTCCCGGAATCGTTATAGCCATTATGGCGCAACAGTCGGCGACTGACCGCCGGATCGTCCTGGTCGAGAGCGATTTGAGGAAAGCCACGTTCCTGCGGACGGCGATCCGCCAGTTCCAACTGAATGCGGTTGTCCACGCCAACCGGATCGCCGACATCGCGCCACAAAACGCAGATGTGATTTCTGCGCGTGCGCTGGCGGCACTGCCAACCCTGATCGGGCTTGCGCAACCGCACCTTTCCGTGTCCGGTGTTTGCCTTTTTCCCAAAGGGCGCCAGGTCGCAGCGGAAATCGAGGCGGCACGGCGCGAATGGCGCTTTGATCTGACCTCGATCCCGAGTAGGACCGACCCAGACGCAACTATTCTTCGCCTCAAGGGACTAGCCCGTGCCTGACCTTAGCCGCCCGGATGGACCCCGGATCATCGCACTCGCGAACCAAAAAGGCGGGGTTGGCAAAACCACCACCGCAATAAACCTGTCCGCTGCGCTGGCCGAGTCGGGCAGGCGCGTGCTTTTGGTCGATCTCGATCCCCAAGGCAACGCTTCGACCGGATTGGGGATCGAGGCGCGCATGCGGCATCACACGACCTACGATCTGATTCTCGGCGATACCAAGCCCCATGATATCATTCAGAAAACCAACGTCGCCGGCCTTATGATCGTACCGGCGACAACCGAACTCAGTTCTGCCGATATCGATCTGATTTCCAATGAAAAACGCAGTTACATGCTCCATGATGCGTTGCGGCAGCCGGCAATGGACGCTTTCGCGTTCGACTATGTGGTGATCGATTGTCCGCCGTCACTCAACATCTTGACCGTGAATGCGATGGTTGCCGCCCACAGCGTTTTGGTGCCCCTTCAAAGCGAGTTTTTTGCCCTCGAAGGTCTGTCGCAGTTGATGCTGACCCTGCGCGACATTCGTCAAACCGCGAACCCGGATCTCAGGATCGAAGGAGTCGTGCTGACGATGTATGACCGCCGCAACAACCTGTGCATTCAGGTCGAGGCCGATGCCCGCAAGAACCTCGGCGAAATTGTCTTTCGCACAGTCATCCCCCGGAACGTCAGGTTGAGCGAGGCACCGTCGTTCGCCATGTCCGCGCTCGACTACGACAGTGCATCGAAAGGCAGTCAAGCCTACCGCGAACTTGCCATCGAACTTATGCAGAAAGAGGGTCAGTCATGATCGAGGTCAAACATGGTCGATAAACCTGCAAAACCACGCGGATTGGGCCGGGGTCTGTCCGCGCTCATGTCCGATGTCACCGCACAGGACAGCGATACGTCGCAGTCGGGTGGACGCCGTCCTGACGCGACCTTGCCGATCGAACGGATCCGCCCGAATCCGAATCAGCCCCGACGCACCTTTGACGACACAGCAATGGCAGAACTTGCCTCCTCGATCCGTCAAAAAGGGATCATACAACCAATCATCGTCCGTCCCGATCCGCAATACCCTGACAGCTTTCAGATTGTTGCGGGCGAACGTCGGTGGCGCGCGGCCCAACTGGCGGGCATACATCAGGTGCCGATCATTCTGCGCCAGTACGACGACACTGAAGTCCTTGAAATTGCGATTATCGAGAATATTCAGCGCGCCGACCTCAATCCGATCGACGAGGCGTCAGGCTACCGTCAGCTGATGGACGCCTTCGGCCATACCCAGGAACACCTTGCCGCCGCCTTGGGCAAAAGTCGCAGTCACATCGCAAACCTACTCCGCCTGCTGGCCCTACCGGACGATGTGCAGCAGTTTTTGATCGATGGCCGGATGACTGCGGGTCACGCCCGTGCGCTGGTCGGTCATGCGGATGCTGCGGGACTGGCACGGCAGATTATTCAAAAGGGTCTCTCGGTGCGCGATACCGAAAGGCTCGTCAAGCGACCCGCTGCCACTGATACCAAATCTGGCAAGACGCGCGGCAAACCTGAAAAAGATGCAGACACCGTTCAGATCGAACGTGAACTTGCCGCGGCACTGGGGATGAAGGTGTCAATCGAACATCATGCCGGACAGGATTCAGGCCGTCTGATCCTCAATTACCGCGATCTTGCTCAACTTGACGATCTCATGCGTGCTTTGACGGGCGACTAAGCGGTTCCGATTCCGTTGAAATCTGAACCGCTTTAATCCGCCAACAGCCGGTTAAGAACTGCGTTCAACACGGGCCGCGCATCTGGCGAAACAGTCAACTGGGACCCCGTGCGGCAGACGACCCCTTCTTTCTCTAACTTATTGATTCTATTAATAAAATCACCATCCGACAAAAGACCAAGCCGGCTCAGATCAACGCCCCCGGCCAACCGTAACCCCATCAACAGATATTCGGTCCGCTGTGCCTGCGCCGAAAGAGCCTCGGACGGCAGTTCGCCAACTCCGGTGGATTCGACCCGGTCCAACCATGCGCCGGGCGCCAGTGGTGTTTCCGTCGCCAACCGTTTGCCGTCCAACGTCAGACGACCATGCGCACCCGGACCGATTCCGGCGTAATCGCCAGCCTGCCAATAGATCAGATTATGACGGCTTTCCTGCCCAATCTTGGCATGGTTGGACACTTCATATGCCGAAAACCCCGCTGCGTCACAGAGGTCTTGCGTCAACGCATACATATCTGCCGACAGGTCTTCGTCAGGCATCCCACCCAATTTTCCCGCCGCATATCGGGCCCCAAACGCGGTTTCCGGTTCAATGGTCAGTTGATAGAGCGACAAGTGATCCACCGCCATCGTCAGCGCCTGCTGCAATTCAGTTCGCCACTCCGACAGCGACTGGTGTTGACGCGCATAGATCAAGTCAAAGCTGACTCGCGAGAACAGGCGGCGTGCCACGTCGAATGCTCCGAATGCCTCGGTCGCCGAATGAAGCCGCCCCAAAGCCCGCAGGTCCTTTTCGTTAAACGCCTGAATTCCCATCGAAATACGGTTCACACCGGCGTCACGGTAGGCCGCAAAGCGGTTCGCCTCAACCGAGGTCGGATTCGCCTCGAGGGTGATTTCAACATCGTTGGCAAAGGTCCAGACAGCCTGCGCCGCGCTCAAAATCGCCCCAACC
The DNA here is from genome assembly GCA_038323615.1 of Rhodobacterales bacterium. Taxonomy (GTDB): domain Bacteria; phylum Pseudomonadota; class Alphaproteobacteria; order Rhodobacterales; family Rhodobacteraceae; genus JBBKXP01. The sequence continues at coordinate 17,307 of JBBQHC010000042.1, forward strand.
GTTTCCGGGGCCATCAAGCTCGGCGTGCCGCCACCAAAGAATATCGACCGCAACACGCGGCCGGGTGTCAGCGCACCAACCCGCGCAATCTCAGCCACATAGGCCCGCGCCCATCGCGCCTGATCGATGTTCTGCGCCACGTGCGAGTTGAAATCGCAGTACGGACATTTGGCCTGACAGAACGGCCAATGCACATACAGACCGAACCCGCCCAGTTGCCAATCTTCAGGCAAAACAACCTCTTATCAGTTTTGCAAATGCGTCGGCCCGATGGCTGATCCGGTTCTTTTCCCAGCGGTCCATTTCGCCAAACGTCTTGGCGTAACCGTCGGGCTGAAAGATCGGGTCATAGCCATGTCCCTGATCGCCGCGCATCGGCCAAACGATCTGCCCCGCCATCGTCCCAGCGAACACCTCGTCATGACCGTCAGGCCACGCGAGCGCCAAGGTGCAGCAAAACCGGGCGCGGCGCGGTGCCTTTGCCTTTGCCGCCTCCAACTTGTCCCAGGTCATCTGCATTGCGCGCACAAAATCGCGCCCATCCGGCCCTTCGGCCCAATCCGCCGTATGCACACCGGGTGCGCCGTCCAGCGCCTCAATCTCGATCCCGCTGTCGTCGGCCAATGCAGGCAGGCCCGTTGCCCGCGCTGCCGCATGTGCCTTGATCCGCGCATTGCCAGCAAATGTCGTCTCAGTTTCGTCCGGCTCGGGCAATCCGTGGTCGGCGTTCGAGGTCAGGCGGACCCGATAAGGCTCCAACAAGGCCGCAATCTCGTCCAGCTTGCCTTGGTTATGGGTTGCCAGCACCAGATCGGACCCGGTGAAGGCCCGCGTCATGCCACCGCGTTCCGCTGCGCTTCGGCCAGCACATCCGCGCCTTTTTGTGCAAGGTCCAGCAATGTCGTCATCTGATCGCGGCTGAATGTCGCCCCCTCGGCGGTCATCTGAATCTCGATCAATCGGTCGGTCGTCATGACGAAATTGCCATCAACCCCGGCCTCGCTGTCCTCGGGATAGTCCAGATCCAGAATTGGCTGCCCCGCGTAAATCCCGCAACTGACCGCCGATACCGGATCGACCAACGGATCGGTCGTGATCAGCCCGGCCTTCATCAACTTCTTGACCGCCAACTTCAGCGCCACCCAACCGCCGGTGATCGATGCGCACCGTGTTCCGCCATCGGCCTGAAGCACGTCGCAATCCACCACGATCTGCCGTTCGCCAAGCGCCACCCGATCGACCCCGGCCCGCAAAGACCGCCCGATCAGCCGCTGAATCTCTTGCGTCCGCCCCGATTGACCGTCCTTCGCCTCGCGCCGCATCCGGGTGTTCGTGGCCCGCGGAAGCATCCCGTATTCCGCCGTCACCCATCCAAGGCCCGAATTCTTCAGAAACGGCGGCACCCGTTCGTCAATCGTCGCCGTGCATAACACATGGGTATCGCCGCATTTGATCAGGCAGGATCCCTCGGCGTGCCGCGTCACCCAGGTTTCGATCACCACGTTGCGCATTTCGTCAGTCTTTCGCCCGGATGGCCGCATAATTACATTCCTTTCAAGTTCGCGCGGTGGATACGCCCACAGCCTGCGAAATCCAACCCCGATTGACGCCCCCGCCCGCATGGCTTTAAGTGGACCGCCTGTTGAAAGTCACCGATGCCCGACAAGACTCACCAGTTTGACGAGATGAGCGAGCGTTCCCGCGAGGTGTTCCGCCGTGTGGTCGAGGGGTATCTCGACTCTGGGGCTCCCGTCGGGTCGCGGTCCCTGACTCGCACCATGTCCGAACAGGTCAGCGCGGCGACGATTCGTAATGTCATGCAAGACCTTGAATATATGGGTCTTTTGGGTAGTCCGCACATCAGCGCCGGACGCATCCCGACGCAGGCGGGCCTGCGCATGTTCGTCGACGGCCTGCTCGAGGTTGGCGATCCGAGCGGTGACGACCGGGACGTGATCGACCAGACGCTTGGCGCAGATGGCAGCGATGTCGCCAGCTTGCTTGACCGCGTCGGGTCGGCCCTGTCCGGTGTGACCAAGGGCGCCAGTCTGGTCCTGTCCCCGAAACACGAAGCGGCAATCAAGCATATCGAGTTTGTGTCGCTGTCCGCCGACCGCGCCCTTGTGGTGCTGGTCTTCGTCGATGGCCACGTCGAAAATCGCCTGTTCACCCCGCCCCCCGGCCAAACCCCGTCCTCGATGCGCGAGGCGGCGAATTTCGTCAATGCGCTGGCCGAAGGGCGCACCCTGTCTGATCTTGGCACCGTCATCGCCGCCGAGATTGGCAAGCGGCGGCAGGAGATCGACAAACTGGCGCAAGAGCTGGTAACCAGCGGTCTGGCGCTTTGGGCGGACAAGGGCGAATCGACCGAACGTTTGATCGTGCGCGGTCGCGGCAATCTGCTTGCCGATCAGGATGCCGCCGACATGGACCGCATCCGCAGCCTGTTCGACGATCTTGAACGCAAACGTGATATCGCCCAATTTCTGGAATTGGCCGAAGGCGGCGACGGAGTGCGCATCTTTATCGGGTCCGAGAACAAACTTTTCTCACTTTCGGGTTCCTCTCTCGTCGTTTCTCCTTATATGAACGCCGACCGCAAGATCAT
>JBBQHC010000043.1:0-19638 GCA_038323615.1 Rhodobacterales bacterium
ACTGGCGATGTCGGGCAGTTCGGCCCTTGTCGCGGTAAACGCGCTGCTGCTGAAACGCACAAAACTGGAGGGGATCGTCAAAACCGCGCCTGCGAAGGCTTAGGCCGGGCAAGGATCACGATTGCGGCCCGCGCCTTTGTGGGCAAGATTGGCAACAGCAGACGGATTGCCCAACTTTCAACTGTGCCGCACAGAAAACCTGCGCCGATGACAAAGGACCGCCGATGCCACCTGCCAACAGCTCTTGCAACAATGCTTCTGCCCCCGAACAACTGAACCAATCCTGCTTCTGCATCTCGCTGGACCGGGGGGAATTGGCGCAGGCGCTGGACGCGGCCTCGGGCGAGCCGGGGTTTCAGGACCGGATCGCCGCCAACCAGCCACATCTGTTTTCCAACGTGCCGGTGTTTCTGCCCGCCGCAGCCCTGCACGCGATGCAGGATGTCATCGCGGCCATCGAACAGGTGGCACGAATTCCAGCCTACAAGGCGGCGGTTCTAAGCTGGGCACCGCCGAACTCGCAGGTCGATCATGGACCGCGGGGGGCACTGATGGGCTATGATTTTCATCTGTCTGATGACGCGCCCAAACTGATCGAGGTGAATACAAACGCAGGCGGTGCGTTTCTGAACGCGCTTTTGGCACAGGCGCAGACCCTGTGTTGTGTCGGGCGGGTGCAGATGGCGGATGACAGCCTGGTAGCACGGTTCGAGGCTGCGGCGATGGCGATGTTCCGCGCTGAATGGCAGCTTCAGCGCGGGTCAGCCCCGTTGCGGCGTATCGCCATCGTCGATGATGCGCCGCAGGACCAATATCTTTATCCCGAATTCGTGCTGGCCCAAAAAATGCTGGCGCGACACGGCATTGACGCGGTGATCTGCGATCCGCAGGATCTGATCCTGCGCAATGGCGGTCTGTATTTCGGCGATCTGCCGGTCGATCTGGTCTATAATCGGCTGGTGGATTTCACCCTGTCCGAACCGCGCCATGCAGCCCTGGGCGCCGCCTATCAGACCGGCGCCGTGGTGGTCACACCCAATCCGCATAACCATGCGCTGCTGGCGCATAAACGCAATCTGTCGGTGCTGTCTGACCCTGCTGCATTGGACGCGCTTGGGATCCCACAAACGCTGGCAGCACGATTGCTCTCGATCCCGCAGACCCGGATGGTCACGCCCGACAACGCGGATGCGCTGTGGCAGACCCGGCGGCAGTTGTTCTTCAAACCTGTGTCGGGACATGGCGGCAAGGCGGTCTATCGCGGCGACAAACTGACGAAATCGGTCTGGGCGGATATCCTGAATGCCGACTATGTGGCGCAGGCGCTGGCAACCCCCAGCCAGCGGATGATCCGGCTGGACGGCGTCCCCACGCCGCGCAAGGTCGATCTGCGGCTTTTTACCTACGGCGCACAACCGCTGCTGGTGGTGGCGCGGATTTATCAGGGCCAGACGACCAATTTCCGCACCCCCGGCGGCGGCTTTGCGCCGGTTCTGATCGTCTGATCCAAGGTATCTGCGAACAACAGCGGACCAGGTCAGCGTGCGTCGTCGCACTGTGCGCAATGCGACCGCCCGAACGATGTCACTGACTCAGATTCCCCAAGCATAGTCGGGAACACGGCCCAAACGAACGGATACTTTGCCCAGACCGTCAATCGACTCTAACGCGATCCGCGCCGCATCTTCTTCGTCGTCGGATCCGACAACGCCCCAGACGTCGACCCGATTATCGGTGACGATGACATTCAGATGGACCGGGTTCAGGCCGGGCACCTGGCCAAGCGCACCCAGAACGATATCACGCTTTTCATCCACGTCTGCATCGGCGCGGATCTGTAACATCGGTTGCGCCGCAAGCGCCTGCAACAGATTGGCACGGCTGACGATGCCGACAAGCTTGCCGTCATTGGCGACCGGAACGCGTTTGATACGTTTCGTTTCCAGCAGTTTGGCGATCTGACCGACCGGCGTGTCGGGCGTCACAGTCGTCACTTGCGTGGTCATGATATCCTTGAGGTGCTGGGCCCGCTCTTGAACAAAGTGTCGGGCATCTGATGGCGATTTCACGAAAAGCGACAGCCACCAAGACCGGGTCGGATCGTTTGCGCCCTCGACGCGGCGCATCAGATCGCCTTCGCTGACGATACCAACGATCCCGCCGTCCGTGTCGAGGACGGGAATTGCGCTGATATGGTGTTGCATCATCAGTTCGGCCGCCTGACTGACGGTCATGTCCGGCGTTGCCGTGATGACGGTTTTGGTCATGATATCCGATGCGTTCATGGTCAGTTCACCTTTCGCGGCCTGTTGTTCAATCGCCCAAAAATCTATGTGGCCAAAAATCGATGGGGCACGAATGGCCACGCCTCTACTGACGCGCCGACGAGCGAAACGTTACAGTCGGCAGTTATTTCGGTGATGTTCGGCGCGGTTTTGACCGTCGGATGTGACTTGAGTTTCATGGCGCCATAGCCAGATCGAAGGCTAGAGTTCTGACCGGGGGCAAACGCGGGCAGAAAATAAATTTTGGCAACTTGATCCGGAACAAAGGCTGATGACCGCGAATCGCCCATTCTGCAGCGACAACTGCAAAGCCAAGGAGTCAGTTACATGTCTTGCAAACCACACAATCCCGCGACGCTTTCCGAGACGACGTCAGGTCAAGAACAAACACTGGAAACAGGTGCCGGGCTAAGCCGTCGCAACCTGCTGGTCGGATCGGCGGGCCTGACGCTCGGCAGCATGGTCGGCGCATCGACGGCAAGTGCGCAAACCAATCCCCCGAGCGCAAATCCGCACACTTCGACGATCGGCAGTCTGGGAAACCGGATTTACAGCGCCAATCCCGAACATCCCGACATGGCCGACATCAGCGAAAATCCGGTAAATGTGCCGCCGCCGATTACCCGGACCGAACCAACAACGGTGCGGATCGAACTCGAGACGATCGAGATTGAGGCACACCTCGATACCAACAGTCTCTATCGGTTCTGGACCTTTAACGGCACCGTGCCCGGACCATTCCAGCGCGTCCGCGTCGGCGATACGGTTGAGGTCTATCTCAAGAACAACGAAGAAAGCTGGTATGCCCACAACGTCGATTTCCACGCTGTCACTGGGCCGGGCGGCGGCGCGGCTCTGGGCACGCCCGGACCGGGCGAAGACTACAGCTTTCGATTTAAGGCGCTGAACCCCGGGCTTTACGTCTATCATTGCGCGGTGGCGCCGGTGGCGATGCACATCAGCAGCGGCATGTATGGGCTGATCCTGGTCGAACCCGAAGGCGGGCTACCACCGGTTGACCGCGAATTCTATGTGATGCAGGGCGAAATCTATACCGAGGAGCGGCTCGGCACCAGCGGCCTGCTGACCGAAAGCTACGACAAGCTGATTGACGAACGGGCGGAATATCTGGTGTTCAACGGCCATGTCGGCGCACTGACCGACCACTATCCCTTAAAGGCAAAGGTCGGAGAAACCGTGCGCATCTATTTCGGCGTCGGTGGCCCAAACTACACCTCGGCCTTTCACGTGATCGGCGAGATCTTTGACCGGGTCTATCTGCACGGCTCGCTGATCAGCCCGCCGCTTGAAAGCGTTCAGACTATCGTCGTGCCGCCGGGCGGCGCCGCGATCGTCGAGTTCAAGTGCGAGGTGCCGGGACGTTTTGTGCTGGTCGATCACGCCCTGTCGCGGGCCGAACGCGGCCTTGCCGGTTATCTTATTGTCGAGGGCGATGAGAATCCCGAGATATTCACTGCCTTGGACCCGATAACTGGTACTGTCAAATCGGACGGTTAGGTTTGCAAGCGACCGGCCCTCGACGCGATCTGCGCGTCGGGGGCACGAGACTGGCCGCAAATGCGTCGATGAATTTGCTATCTGGGCGACTGGCGCATGCTCAACCGTGTCGAAATCTTGCGCCGGAAAAACGTAATCCACGAAAGGAAAAGACTATGACAATCGCCAAACTATTCGCCATTGCCGGACTTGTTGCGGCATCCGCAGGACCGTCGTTTGCTGAAAGCCACAGCGCCGCCACAGGAATGATGGCATCCGGAATGATGGCACCCGGGCTGATATTGCCCGAGATGAACGCGGTCGAAGGCCGCAGACTGTTTGCATCAAAAGGCTGCGTCGTCTGCCATTCGATCAACGGAGTTGGCGGTACGGACGCACCGATGCTGGACGCCGAGTTCATGGACAGCCCGATGAATCCGTTTGAATTTGCCGCCCGCATGTGGCGCGGTGCCGAGGCGATGGTCGCATTGCAGCGCGACGAGTTGGGCAATGTGATCGAACTGAATGGCGAAGAACTGGCCGCGATCATCGCGTTTGTCCATGACGCCGATGAACAGGCAAAGTTTTCCGAAAATGACATCCCCGAAGAGGTCGAAGCGATGATGGGCCACATGGAAGAGGAGGAATCTCATTAGTTTATTGACGCGCTGCATTGTGAGCGGCTGAATCCTTCGTTGTGGTTGACGGTAGTGCGCTCTCGCACAGCACCGACACCATCAAATCAAGTAACCAAAACAAAGACAGGCGCGTGAAGCAGGCAAACAGCGACGACAGTTTGAGAAAGGGATCGATCAGCCTGAGCGGCGCGGTCGGCATGGGAACCGGCGTGATGATCGGCGCCGGCATCTTTGCGTTGACCGGCCAGATCGCCCAGCTGGCCGGGCCGTACTTTGCCCTGTCATTCGTGCTGGGTGCTATTGTGACCTCGTTCAGTGCCTACAGCTATATCAAGATGTCGAATGCCTGGCCGTCGTCGGGCGGGATCGCGATGATCCTGCAAAAGGCCTATGGACCCGGCACCATTGCCGCCGCTGCCGCGCTTTTGATGGCGCTGTCGATGGTGATTTCCGAAAGCCTTGTGGCACGCACTTTCGCGACCTATGTCTTGCGCCCTTTCGACATCACGGACGGCCCGCTGGTGCCGGTACTGACGGTCGGGGTTATCCTTTTTGCCTATGTTGTGAACATCTCGGGCAACCGATCGGTCGGCCTGCTTTCGATCATCATGGCTGTCATCAAGATCGGCGGCATCGCGCTGTTCGGGATCGTCGCACTTTGGTCCGGCGGTTTTGGCTTTCCGGCCGCCAGCAGCAGCGGCGGTGAATTTGACGCCACCGGCTTTGTGGCCTCGGTGGCGCTGTCGATTTTGGCGTTCAAGGGCTTTACCACGATCACCAACAGCGGCGGCGAAATCACCGACCCGCATCGCAACGTCGGGCGCACCATCATGATCTCGATCGCGATCTGCGTTGTGGTCTATCTGTTGGTCGCCCTTGCCGTTGGGGCCAGCCTGAGCATTGACCAGATCGTCGCTGCAAAGGACTATTCGCTGGCCGAGGCCGCAGCGCCCGCTTTGGGTCAATTCGGGTTCTATTTCACGGTTGTTCTGGCTGCTGTGGCCACAGCCTCGGGCGTGCTGGCCAGCGTCTTTGCGGTGTCTCGTATGCTGGCGATGCTGACGGACATGAAGATGATCCCGCATCGCCATTTCGGAATGTCCGGCCCGATCCGCAGCCACACGCTGGTCTATACAGTTGTTGTTGCGTCTGTCTTGGCCGTGTTCCTTGATCTTAGTCGGATCGCGTCGCTTGGGGCATTCTTTTACCTGATCATGGATATGTTGGTTCATTGGGGCGTATTTCGACATGTGCGGCACGAAATCGGTGCGAGCGGGATTATTTTGCTGAGCGCATTGGCATTTGACGCCATTGTTCTCGTCGCGTTCACGACGATGAAACTGGGATCGGACCCGTTGATCGTGCTTTATGCCGCTCTTGGCATCGCGACAGTATTTCTGTCCGAAAAGATTTATCTGTCGCGCCGAACTGCCCCCCTGCCAAACTCTGGACACTAACACATCTGCGAATCCCGGATGAACGAATTTGAAAGGCGCGCGGCGCCGCAGCGCGCGTCTGAACGCATCCAGAGCAAACCTAACCGGGGGCAGAGCCGATGGGTTTGCCCTAATTTCACCACAATTAAGTCGGATTCTGGCCACGTATAATCTGGCATTCCGGGCGATAAGACCCGTTTGCCACAGGCAGAGCAGGCAGTTCGGGCGTGGCGACAATCAACGGTGACAACGGAAAAAATACCCTGACGGGGACGTCGGGCGACGATGTCATCAACGCCTATGGCGGCAACGACACGGCCTATGGCGGCGACGGCAACGACGCGATCTTTGGCGGGTCGGGCGATGACTGGCTGTATGGCGGCGCCGGCGATGATACTCTCGACGGCGGCAGTGGCAAGGATAGCCTTTACGGCGGCACAGGTATCGACACCGCCGATTTCAGTGCATCGACGTCCGGGGTCACGGTACTGCTCGACGATACATTGGGCTTTGGGCAGGGCACTGGCGGCGACGCGGCGGGCGATCGTTACTACAGTATCGAAAATGCCATCGGATCGAATTACAATGACCGGCTTGTGGGCGGGCCGGGCGGCGGCAGCCTGTATGGCGGCGCGGGCAACGACACCCTTGAAGGCGGCAGTGGCGCCGATCTGCAGGACGGCGGCACCGGCAACGATACGCTTTACGGCGGGGCCGGAAACGACACGCTCTATGGCGGCGACGGCACTGACAGCCTGTATGGCGGCACCGGCAACGATGCCTTGTCCGGCGGGCTTGGCAATGACAACCTGTTTGGTGGCGACGGCGATGACAGCATCGATGGCGATGCGGGCAACGACACGCTCGACGGAGGCACCGGCAACGACAGCCTTTATGGCGGCGCGGGAAACGACACGCTCTATGGCGGGACGGGCAACGATTACCTGTCGGGCGGTGACGGCAACGACACGCTGTTTGGCGGCACTGGCGACGACACGCTGGCAGGCGGACCCGGCGCCGATGTGCTTAACGGCGGCGAGGGGATGGACTTTATCGATTACTCCGCCTCGTCGGCCGGGGTGCAGATCAACCTTGGCGCGGGCACGGCGGCTGGTGGCGATGCGCAGGGCGACGTTTTGCAGGGTGTCGATGGGATCATCGGATCGGCCTATGACGACATTCTGATCGGATTCAACAATCAGGGCTTTATCGGCGACGTCTACACCAACATCATTTATGGCGGTGGCGGCAACGACTATATCGACGGGTTGGATGGCGGCGACACCCTGTTTGGCGGCGCCGATAACGACACGATCTATGGCGGCGCCGGCAACGACAGCGTCGATGGTGGCGACGGCAACGACACCCTGTTCGGCGGCACCGGCGACGACACGCTGGACGGCGGGTCCGGCAACGACACGCTGGATGGTGGCGACGGCAACGACACCCTGTCGGGCGGCGACGGGACGGATACGCTGTATGGCGGGGCAGGCAACGACCGCCTGTTCGGCGGTGACGGCACGGACAGCCTGTATGGTGGGCCGGGCAATGACACCCTTGATGGCGGCGCGGGAAATGATCTGTTGGACGGCGGCGCCGGTAACGACATTGTTTTCGGCGGCGCAGGCAACGACACGATCTATGGCGGCGACGGGATCGACATTCTTTACGGCGGCACCGGCGATGACGTGATCGTAGGCGGGGCCGGGCCGGATTTGCTGTTCGGTGGCGCGGGCAACGACACCTTTTTCGGCGGCATCGGCGATGTCATCGACGGCGGTTTTGGCGACACCGATGTGTTGAACCTGACCGGCACGGGGCCGCTGCGCATCGTTTACAATCCGCTGGACCCACTAAGCGGGATCGTCAATTATCTTGACGCCAACGGCAATATCATCGGTTTCCTGACGTTCTCGGAAATCGAAAACATCCTTCCCTGCTTTACCCCCGGCACCCTGATCGAAACGCGCGACGGACGGCGCGCGGTCGAGGACATGAAGATCGGTGACATGATCCTGACCCGTGACAACGGCTATCAGGCGGTGCGCTGGATCGGCCGATCTTGGGTCGACGGCGACCGCCTGCGCAGCGACGCGACCCTGCAACCGATTCTGATCCGCCGTGGCGCATTGGGTCACGATACCCCCGACCGCGACATGCTGGTGTCGCGCCAGCACCGCATGCTGATCACCGGCCCCCGCGCCGAACTGATGTTCGGGATCGACGAGGTGCTGGTCTGCGCCGCCCACCTGACCGCCCTGCCCGGCGTCTGCGCCGCCATCGTGCCTGACATCACTTACCTGCACCTGATGTTCGACCATCACGAGGTCGTCATGGCCGACGCTGCATGGAGCGAAAGTTTCCAGCCCGGCATCCGCACCCTGAACGGTATTGATGCAGACCAACGGGCCGAATTGTTCAAGCTGTTCCCGGAACTGGATACCACCTCACCGCAGGCCGCCTATGCCGCCGCCCGGCCGACCCTGAAAAGCTACGAGGCGCACGCGCTTTTGGCTGGTTGATGCGACTTGCGTGACATCATGGCCGACAAGGACCGGGCCGTGCCTGATCTTGTGGCGGGATCTGTATGACGGTCGGGCAGAAAGCCGCCGACGGCACCAACCCCGAACCGCTTCAGAACGCCTTGAACGTCAGCGTCGTCAGCGTCCGTTCGATCCCGTCAATGCCGGTCACGGCTTCGTTGATGTAGTGGCCGACATCGGCGTCGCCGGGGATATACATCTTCATCAGCAGATCGAATTCGCCGCTGGTGGAATACAGTTCGGAATGGATTTCCTTCAGCGCAACAGCGTCGGCCACCGTGTAGGTGGTGCCGGGGCGGCAACGGATCTGGACAAAGACGCAGGTGGTCATGGCAGGGCCTTTCGGTTTGGCGCAGGCTGGCACGGGCACGGGGCGGCTGCAAGGCGCTTGGCCTGCCGCCCCCCTGCCCTTATAAGCCGCGTCGAACCATAAGGAATACGCCGATGCGGACCGCCAAGATCACCCGCAAGACCGCCGAAACCGACATCTCGGTCAGTGTCAATCTGGACGGCAGCGGAACCTATGACAACCAGACCGGCGTCGGGTTCTTTGACCACATGCTGGACCAGTTGGCCCGCCATTCACTGATCGACATCGTGGTTCGGGCCACCGGCGATTTGCACATCGACGACCATCACACGGTCGAGGATGTGGGAATTGCGCTGGGTGAGGCGCTTGCCGATGCCTTGGGCGACAAAAAGGGCATCCGTCGCTATGGCGAATGTCATTTGCCGATGGACGACGCGCAGGTGCGTTGTGCGCTGGACCTGTCGGCGCGGCCCTATCTGGTCTGGAACGTCGCCATGCCGACACCCAAAATCGGCAGTTTCGACACCGAACTGGTGCGTGAGTTTTTTCAGGCCCTGGCGACCCACGGTGGGATCACCCTGCACATCGACCAGTTGCATGGCATCAACAGCCACCACATCGCCGAAGCGACGTTCAAGGCTGTCGCGCGGGCGTTGCGCAGCGCAGTCGAGGTCGACCCCCGCAAGGCCGACGCCGTGCCATCGACCAAGGGCACGCTGTGACGACTGCCCTGATCGACTACGACTCGGGCAACCTCCATTCCGCCGAAAAGGCGTTTCAACGGATGGCGACGGAAGGCGGGCATGGGCCGGTTGTCGTCACATCCGACCCGGACGTTGTCGCCCGCGCCGACCGGATCGTGCTGCCGGGCGATGGCGCATTTCCGCATTGCCGGGCACAACTGTCGGGCATCGACGGCATGGCCGAGGCGCTGCAACAGGCGGTGATCGGGCGCGGCGTGCCGTTCCTTGGAATCTGCGTCGGGATGCAGATGCTGGCGACGACCGGCTTTGAATACGAACAAACCTCCGGCCTTGACTGGATCGGCGGCACAATCGACCGGATCGCGCCCGCCGACCCGGCGCTCAAAATTCCGCACATGGGTTGGAACGATCTGGTGGTTGACCATGCCCACCCGGTTTTGGCGGGGATCAAAACGGGCGACCACGCCTATTTTGTCCACTCTTACGCGATGCAAGTCGCAGACCCGGCGCACCGTCTGGCGCATGTGGATTATGCGGGCGATGTGACGGCGATCATCGGGCGCGACAACATCATCGGCACCCAGTTCCACCCGGAGAAAAGTCAGGCAACAGGGCTGCGGCTGATTGCGAATTTTCTGGGCTGGCGGGCGTAAAACGGTTCAGGTTTCGACGGAATTCGAACCGTTTTAGCGGCGAACCTCTCCCAACCCTTCCAGAATTTCGATCTGGATCTGCTGCATCTCGGCAAGGCGTTCCCATTGGCGGGCGAGCTGATGGTCGATCTTTTCGTGCAATTGCCTGATCTCGACCTCGGCCTTGAGGTTGATGCGGTAGTCGTTTTCGGCACGCTGTCGGTCTTTGGCCTCTTTGCGGCTCTGACTCATCATGATGATCGGGGCTTGCAAGGCCGCGATGCAGGACAGGACAAGGTTCAGCAGGATGAACGGATAAGGGTCAAAGGCCTTTGCCATCAGGCCGATGGCGTTGAACGTCACCCAGACGATCAGCACGATAAGAAAGCCCAGAATAAACGTCCATGATCCGCCGAAATCAGCGACCCGGTCAGCCATCTTTTCACCAAAGGTCGTGGGTGCAGCGATGACCTCGCCGGGGGGCACCGAAATCAGCCCCCCCTCGGCAATACTGTCGATCACCTGCCGTTCCAGCTGCCCCAAGTCGCCCCGTTCGTCCTCAAGCATCGCCTCGACATAGCGACGGCGATAGCGGGCCAGGTCGGCTTGGCAAATGTGACTGCCAGCGGCCCAAGCGGGATAATCGGCGCGGATCAGGGCCGATATGCCGGCGCGCACGTTGATCCAGGCGCGCAGGTCTTGCCGGTCAAAGGTTTGGCCACAGACCGCGCAAATCAGTTCCGGGTTCTTGGTCATTGACGCGGCGCCCTCATCGGTTGCGGTCAAGATGCAGTGTCGGGAATGGCGAGGCAAGACAATGGGCGGGCGCTGTTGACAGCCCGCCCCATGCTTACAGTGTAATCCGAGATCAGTTCACCCGGCTCCACGTGCCGCCATCGCGGCAAATCCCCAGAACGCAGCCCGACACCGACAGCGTATCGCCGTTCAGCACCAGTCGCGAATTGTAGGTCTTGTCGCGATCAGGCGACCAGACCTTGCCGCGATAATTGCCGCCGCCGCTGGCGACGGTTTCGGAAATGATCTGCCGACCGATGTTGGGCGACTGCATTTCGGCACCACCAGCATCGAACGATTTGACAAGCGTCCCGCACAACATGGTGCCACAGGGTGCGACCTCGATCAGGCCGGAATTGCCGTTATCGTCGGCGGTTGTGCGCCACATGCCTTCCAGCGGGTCGGCCCATGCGGCCCCCGTCATCGAAATCGCGGCGACTGCGGCCAAGATGATCTTGTTCATCACTTCTCCTCCCATGAGAATTGTCGCCGTATCTGTGCCGATCCTCCGATTCCAATCAACCCTGACGTTAGGTCCGCCGATTGCATCCCGCCCGGAGCCTGCCTAAACAGCGCCAAACCCAACGAGGCCTTCGATGATCCTGTTTCCCGCTATCGACCTGAAAGACGGTGCCGCCGTGCGATTGGTGCATGGTGACATGGACCGCGCTACCGTGTTCAACGACGATCCGGTGGCGCAGGCGCGGGCATTCGTCGCCGCGGGCTGCCAATGGCTGCACCTTGTCGATCTGAACGGGGCCTTTGCGGGCACGCCGGTCAACGCCGCGCCGGTCGCTGCCATCCTTGCCGCCTGTCCGGTGCCGGTGCAACTGGGCGGCGGCATCCGTGACATGGCCACGATCGAGGGCTGGCTGGACAAGGGCCTTGCCCGTGTCATCCTTGGCACCGTCGCAGTCGAGAACCCCGATCTGGTACGCGCCGCCGCACGCGCCTTTCCGGGGCAGGTCGCGGTGGGCATCGACGCGCGCAACGGGCGGGTGGCGACCAAGGGCTGGGCCACCGAAACCGATGTCATGGTCACCGATCTTGCCCGCAGTTTCGAGGACGCCGGCGTCGCCGCGATCATCTACACCGACATCCTGCGCGATGGCGCGATGGGCGGGCCGAACGTGAGCGCGACCGAAGCATTGGCGCGGGCCGTCAGCATCCCGGTCATCGCATCGGGGGGCGTCGCGTCATTAGCGGACCTGCTGGCGCTGCGCGACACCGGGGTCATCGCCGGGGCCATATCGGGGCGGGCCCTTTACGATGGGGCGCTTGACCTTGCGTCGGCCTTGGCGGCGCTGGCCTAGGTCAATCCGCAACGGCCTTGTCGGTCAGCGTGGTCAGTGCCTGCTCCATCTTCGTGACGTAATCCGCGTCGGCGGCAATCTCGAGGCCGTCAAACAGGTCGGTCGCATCTTCATAGGTCACTTGGGTCGCGCCAGCGGCGTCCGCATAGACCAAAACCCGCAATGGCAGGAACAACCCGGCACGAATGTCGTCCTGCATCGCCGGAGTACCCAGTTTTGGGTTGCCGAAAATCAGCAACTCGGCGTCAGGCATGAACATGCCGGCCGTTTCGGCACCGGCGGTGTGATCTACCCGGGCAAAGACGGTCGCACCCGCTCCCTCGACGGCGGCGACAAGCGCATCCATCGTCAAATCAACCGGGCTGGCCGATGGTTTGGTAACGAGTTCTGCAAAGGCTGGGGTGGCGGTAACGAGGGCGGTGGCGATAAGAGCGGCTTTGAACATGGGATCCTCCTTGGTTAGATGAACCAACCGAACTGCGGCGCGCAGGGTTCCCGGCCCCCTTTTCCTTTCGCGCCAATCCGCCTACACCCGCCCCATGCTGAAAACCCGGATCATCCCCTGTCTGGACGTCGCCAATGGCCGTGTGGTCAAAGGCGTCAACTTTGTCGATCTGGTCGATGCCGGCGATCCGGTCGATGCAGCGCGGGCCTACGACGCAGCCGGCGCGGACGAATTGTGTTTCCTTGACATCATGGCGACGCAGGAAAATCGGGGCACGATGTTCGATCTGGTGACACGCACCGCCGAAACCGTGTTCATGCCGCTGACGGTGGGCGGCGGGGTGCGCAGCCACAGCGACGTGCGCGACTTGCTGCTGGCCGGGGCCGACAAGGTGTCGTTCAATTCCGCCGCCGTCGCCAACCCCGATGTGGTGGCGCAGGCGGCCGACAGGTTCGGGTCGCAGTGCATCGTTGTCGCCATCGACGCAAAAACCGTGGCCCCCGGCAGATGGGAGATTTTCACCCACGGCGGGCGGCGGGCGACAGGCATCGACGCGGTCGATTTCGCCCGCACGGTCGTAGCCAGGGGGGCGGGTGAAATCTTGCTGACCTCGATGGACCGGGACGGCACCAAATCGGGGTTCAACCTGCCCCTGACCCGCGCTGTCAGCGATGCGGTCACGGTGCCGGTGATTGCGTCCGGCGGGGTCGGCACACTGAATCATCTGGTCGAAGGCGTGACGCAGGGGGGCGCCTCTGCCGTCCTTGCCGCGTCGATCTTTCACTTTGGCACATTCACAATCGCGCAGGCCAAATCGCACATGGCCGCCGCCGGAATCCCAATGAGGCTGATATGACCCTGCAAACCCTCGCCGCCACCATCGCCGCCCGTATCGGCACCGACCCCGACACCAGCTGGACCGCGAAACTGTTGGCCCAAGGTCCGGAAAAATGTGCCGAAAAATTCGGCGAAGAGGCGATCGAGGCGATCATCGAAGCGGTCAAGGGCGACAAGGCGCGGCTGGCGTCCGAAGCCGCCGATGTCCTGTATCACCTGCTGGTGATGTGTGCCGCACGAGGCGTAACGCTGGCGGACATCGAAGCCGAACTGACCGCCCGCGAAACCCGATCTGGTCTCGCCGAAAAAGCATCCCGCACTTAGCTTCTTTTGGCCAAAAATATGCGGGGGGTGCGGGGGCTGACCCGGCCTCGGCCCTCAAACCACGGAGAATCCGCCCGGAAACAGGCGCGGAATTTCGATGGCCGGACAGCGGTTCTGCACCACCGTAACCCCGGCGGCACGCGCCACCGCAGCCGCCGCGTCATGCACAACCCCCAACTGGGTCCAAAGCACCGGCAGGCCCGGCCAGCGGGCAAGGGCATCGTCGACGATCCCCGGCAGGGCCGCCGACTTGCGAAACACATCGACCATATCAACATCGCCCGGCACCGCAGCCAGATCGGGATAAACCATCGCGCCCAGCAACTCCTGCCCGGCCAGCCCCGGATTGACGGGGATCACCTGAAAACCGCGACCCTGCAAGAACCGCAGGACGCCGTGGCTTGGCCGCCCCGGATTGGCCGAAGCTCCGATCATGGCGATGACCCGCACCCGGCGGAACAAATCGCGCAGCTGGTCATCTGTCATCATAGCAACCCCAAACAAAAAGGCGCCCGACGGGGGACGCCGGGCGCAAGTTATGGAACGAGGGACAGTGAATTGAAACGCAAATGTTCCAGACCTGCGTTTCCGACTTATAATCTAGGGATTCCACGGCGCCAAAAAAGAGCATTTCAGCGAAACGTGAACGTCCGTTAACCAGCCAGTATATCTGGCCAATACCCATTGGCCCGCACGATGTTACCGGGAATATCGGTCGCCCAAGTGGCGCGCACGTTCACCGAATAGTTCAAATAGAGCCGCCCTTGATGGATCGTCCACGCCTCGGGCACGGTCGATGCAATCGCCCCCCTCGCCATCGCAAAGGCGCAATAGCCGCCGTATTCCGGCGCATAAGCAGTCGGATTCATCTCGAACGCCATCATCGTATCGGGACTGGAAAACCGCCAAGTCGCGCCGCGCCACATGATCGTGTGGGTCGGATCACCCATAACCGGACCGCCAGTGGTGAAATAGGAGACGGGATCGCACCCCCTGATTGCCAGTCCTTCGACGGCAAAAACGTCGGGACTGGCGGCCCATGCGGGCCCGGCGACAAAGGGGGCGGCAGCGAAAAGGCCTAGAAAGGCACGGCGTTTTATCATGTTTGCGACTCGGAGCTTGAATTGGGTCGGCCCCAACATGCGACGCGGCGGCGGGCAAAAGAACCCACCTCGCCAAGCTGTGAGAATGGGGGATGATACTTTGGCTGAACGTATCCCCGACATCGTCCTTGAATCTTGCCCGGCACTTGCCAGATAACCCCTTGATCTGGCGTTTCTTTCGGGGTTCATGTCCGGTCTTGGGGTGGCGCGACATGGGTCATCGGGGATCCAGTGCGGGGTTGCACGTCACCGCCCCACGCCGCCCGGACAGTAACATTTTCAGATGGCCCAGCCGCACCCGATACGTTGCAAAGTTCAGGTCGTGCCATGCAGTTTCAGTTCCCGTGCATGAACGACATCAGCAGCAGGTCGCCAGCGCAATCAACCTGCGGCCCCCGATTTAACCACGCGCGGCATATAGGGCTACGGCAGCGGCATTCGACACGTTCAGCGACCCAAAACCGCCCGCAGCGTCGATCCGCACCAGCGCGTCGCAGGTATCGCGCGACTTTTCGCGCAGACCCGGTCCCTCGGCCCCCATCACCAGCGCGACAGGGCGGTCGCGCCGCCCCTCAAGCGCCTGTTCGATGGTCTGCGTCGCGTCGCCGTCCAGCCCCAGCACCAGATAGCCCATCGCCTGCAATTCCTGCATCCCGTCTGCCAGATTGCGGATTCGCAGATAAGGCTGGCGCTCCAGTGCGCCACTTGCGGTTTTGGCCAGCGCCCCGGTTTCGGGGGCCGAATGGCGCTGCACGCCGACAACGGCCCGCGCCCCGAACACCTCGGCCGACCGCAGGATCGCACCAACATTGTGCGGGTCGGTGACGCGGTCGAGCATGACAATGCGCGCCGGGTCAGGACCGGGACCCAGCGCGATATCCGCCAGCGAGCCCCAGTCCAGCGGTTTGACCTCAAGCGCCGCGCCCTGATGCACCGACTCCGGGTCGATCGGGGCCGCAAACTTGCGCGGATCGGAAATTTCAGGCTCCATCCCGCTGGCCGCCACGGCATCCGCCAGCTTGTCCAGCGCGTTCCGGGTCACCACCAGCCGCAGCCGCGTGCGGGCCGGATTCGCGAGCGCATCGCGCACCGCGTGCAGGCCGAACAGCCAAACGGTTTCCGCCGCCGACGCCCGTTTGGCGCGTTCCTTGTCGATCACCCACTTCGGCTTTTCCATGACGCACCCCCCGGCTGTTGCCCGCCCTTGTCACCCATCCGGCCCGCCCGGTGCAAGGGGCCAGGGATTTTCCTGTTGACGGGCCATAGGGGCACAAGTATTCCCCGCCTCGCACCAACGGGTTTTGGCCCGGTGGCGCGTGGGCGACAGGCCGCAAGGTGTGGCAGGAGACTGTAACTCTCTCGCGGAGACGCACGCCTGGTTCGATTCCAGGGTCGCCCACCATCCACCCCCGCGATTTGGTGACGAAGAGTGCGCCGACGTAAAGGCGCGCGACGTCAGGGGCTTACGCGGAGCGTTCTCGGTAACTGACCTGCAATCCCAAGCCACAGAGCACGGATCAGACCGGAATGTCCGGAATGTCTCTGCGGGCGCTGTCGGCGCGAGGTCTTGAGGGATTGGCCTGAAGCGGGTTCAGATGGCCGGGAAGCCGAGAAGCGTGCGCTGATCGGCCCAGCCGAGCGGCAGATCCGGCACCGCCCGCAGGCGCCTGGAGGTCAGGACCGCCGGCTGGCGGCCCTCCAGGATCGCCGCAGCGATGTCGGGCGCAAGCCAGGCCAGCGGCAGGATGCGGCTGACGGAGCCTTTCGGCAAGCCCTCCCGGGTCGTGATCTCCTCGATCGAGGCCGCCCGGCCTTCGAGCAGGTCGTCCCGCCAACGGCGGGCGTCGGCGATCAGGGCGATCAGTTCGGGATCGCGATGGGCTTCCTCGTTCGCCGTCCGCAAGACGATCGGCCTCGCGCGGCCGTTCTGATTGAGCGTGAACGGGATTTCGAGGCCGGCCAGCATCGACGGCTGTTCGACCCCTTGATCCGGCACGGCGCCGAGGTTGATCTGGATCTTCAGAATCCCCGGCATCAGGTCGACCCGCTTCAGAACCGGACCGAGCAATGCACCAGCAGCCTCTTCGGTTGCATTTGCAAGTCGCGCGGCCAGTTCGGACCCCCGCGAGAGGAGGACGCCAACATCCGGGGCCCCTGCCCCGCTTCCTGCCAGCGCGGCGATCAGCCAGCCGCGATCGGCGAGCGCCTTTGCGACTGCGGTCCGGACCACCGCTTCGATCGGTTGGGCGGGCAGACGCTCGCCGCGTTCGGATCCGGATTGGCGCTTCAGCTTCGAGGTGTAGTACCAGTAGCGCCTTTTCGCCGTCGTTCCCAAAGCCGGGAGTGCCTTCAGCGCATAGGTGGTCTTCATCGGCGCGCCCGTCGCATCGAAGAGGACGCCATCAAGCCAGCGGCGCACGGGCTTGCGTCGGACAGCGATCTCGCCGCCGCCATTGCCGTCGAGCATGTCCTGAGCGGCCTGCCAGGTCACGGGATCGACGATGCCGGCATGCTGACCCTCGTGCACCT
This sequence comes from Rhodobacterales bacterium, assembly GCA_038323615.1. Lineage (GTDB taxonomy): Bacteria > Pseudomonadota > Alphaproteobacteria > Rhodobacterales > Rhodobacteraceae > JBBKXP01. Next base: position 17,392 of record JBBQHC010000043.1, read on the forward strand.
CATCCCGATGGCGGACCTTTCCGATGTAGGTCGGATTGCGCAACAGATGGTAAAGCGCGCCACGCGAGTAGGCGGCCCCGCCGGTCACGCGCCCGAAGCGATCCGTCCGTCGTTTGCTGACAATGCCGAGCGCGTCGAGCCGGTCGATCAGCGCGGGAACCGAACGCTGCGCGAGGTAGTCGCGATAGATCGTGCGTATCGCCTCGGCTTCGGCAACGTTGACGATGAGCGCCTTGTCCTTGACGTCATAGCCCATCGGAACGGCTCCGCCCATCCAGAGCCCCTTGCGCTTCGATGCCGTGACCTTGTCACGGATGCGCTCAGCGGTCACTTCCCGTTCGAACTGGGCGAAGGACAGAAGCACGTTGAGCGTGAGGCGCCCCATCGATGTGGTCGTGTTGAAGGCCTGGGTAACCGAGACAAAGGACACGCCCGCCGCATCGAACACATCGACGATCCTGGCGAAGTCCGACAGCGCCCGGGTCAGGCGGTCAACCTTGTAGACCACGATGACATCGACCCGCCCCACGCGCACGTCATCAAGGAGCCGCTGCAATCCCGGGCGCACCATCGACCCGCCCGAGAAGCCGCCATCGTCATAACGGTCCGGCAGTTCAGCCCAACCCTCATGGCGCTGGCTGAGGATATAGGCCGCACAGGCCTCTCGCTGGGCATCGAGCGAGTTGAAGCTCTGGTCCAGCCCCTCCTCGGTCGATTTGCGGGTGTAGATGGCGCAGCGCGCACGGATCATGCCTTGCCCCGGAGGCCAAAGAAGCGCGGACCGTTGCGCGCGCTGCCGGTGATGGCGCGAGCCACCACCGAGAGCGAGGACCAGGTCCGGCCGCGCCAGAGCACGCCCTCGGCCAGCACGACCACCTCATGGGTCTCGCCGCCCCAGGCCCGCATCAGCCGGGTGCCCGCGGGGGCCGGGGGCGGCTGCAGACCGCTGACGGCCTCGGCTGGCCTCGCACCCGCGGCGCGCCGCCGGATGACCTGGTCCCAGTCACGCGCCGACGCCTTGCCCCCTTGCTCCCCCTGCTGAGCCTCCCAGGCCAGTGCGAGACGCATCAGGCGGGCGGTCAAGGTCGCGGGCGGTGCCGTGCCGCACCGGGCACGCCAGATCGCCCGCAGTTCGGCTGCCGGAGCGTCGGCAAGCCGGGCCAGCACCGCGGCAGTGGCCGTTGCGGTTGCTCCGGGCGTTCGCCCCCGCGCAGGGCGGAGCCCGGCAGCCGGCGCGGCGCCTGTGGATCCGGCCGCCATCAGCCGTCCAGCCGCAGGATCGGCCCGGTAACACGATAGCGGCCGGGCTTGCCGTTCGCACCCTTCACATGCGCGATCGGATAGCCCGATTTCCTGAGGCCGGTGATCGCTGCCCGCGTGGTATGGACTTGCCAGCCGAGCTTCTGGCTGACCGCGACCACGTCGGCCCCGGTCTTGCCCGAGAGCAATCGGATCAGCTGGACGGTCTTGGAGCCGGGCTTCGGCTGTCGGGCCGGAACCGACTCCCGCATCGGGTCATGGTCAAACGCGTCAACCGGATCGGGCGAAGCCGTGACGCCGGCCTCTGTCGTCGTCTCGGTGTCTGTTGCAACTTTGGTCATCTCTGCCTCCTGGGTCAGGGTCCGGAGCCGTGTTGGCCCCGGTACTGACGTAAGCCCGGCAAATCCGGGCACTGGCGGCGGCGACGGGCGACTGCGTGGCGCGCCGGGACACTGACGCTCTGGTCGCGCGGCAAGTCCAGCAGAATGTCGACCTCGACCCTGCATGCGGCAGATAAAGCAGAGCGAAGCGCCGGGGTGTCCGTTTTGGCGATTGCTGCCATGCTGCGACAGCCAGGCTACAGCCCCCACCCCGGCCTCGGGCGGTGTGGGCAACACCTGCGATGTCCACAGCCGGCCGGTCTGATCCGGTCAAGCGCCATCGTCCTCTGGAGTGTTTCTTACCATCCGCATGAACCTCTCTTTGGCCCCGCGCACCTCGCCATCCCGTTCCTCGATCAAGGCATCGCCCGCCAGAATGACCTCCAGCATGGTCTTGACGGCCTGGAACAGTGCGCCGTTGTCGCCCGTCAGGGCCTTCTTGCACAACGCCAGATAGCCTGCCTCAAGACCGCCGAGTTGCACAGCCTTGCCGTCTGCGCCCCGGGCCGTGACAGGCTGTGACAGAGTCTCGGCCATGCTTTCCAGCAGCGCGGCTTTGGTGATCTTGGTCCGACCCGTTGGGTTGCCGCTTTGGCCGCGCTGCCAG
>JBBQHC010000044.1:0-19554 GCA_038323615.1 Rhodobacterales bacterium
CGGACCAGATAGGCCAGCAGGTCTTCGTGCGCGCCAACCGGAGCATAGATCCGGCAGCGGGTCTTTTCGGCCTGCAGAACAAGAGTGTGCAGAGTTTCACCCATGCCGTGCAGGCGCTGAAATTCGTAATCCGCTGTCGTCCGCCCCATCGACTCGGCCATATCCAGCACCGCCGCGACGGTATGCGCGTTGTGAGTGGCGAACTGCGGATAAATCCGGTCGGTCAGGCCCAGCAGTTTACGGGCGTTGGCGATATAGCTGACGTCGGTCGCCTGCTTCTGGGTGAAGACCGGGAAACCGTCAATGCTTTCGACCTGCGCCCGCTTGATTTCCGAGTCCCAGTAGGCGCCTTTGACGAGACGGACCATGATCTTGCGGTCCAGCCGGGTGGCGAGGTCATAAAGCGTGTCGATGGCAAGGCTGGCGCGCTGTCCATAAGCCTGCACGACGACGCCGAATCCGCTCCAGCCTGCCAGCGCCTTGTCGGCCAGAACGGCCTCGATCACATCAAGAGAAAGTGCAAGTCTGTCAGCCTCTTCTGCGTCGATGTTAAAGCCCATGCCGGCGGCCTTGGCGAGCAGGGCGAGGGCCTTGACCCTTGGCACCAGTTCGTCCATCACGCGGGCCTTTTGGGCGACCTCGTAACGCGGATGCAGCGCCGACAGTTTGACCGAGATACCGGGGTTTTCCGCGACCGAACTGTGGGTGCAATGCGCCGCGATGGACGAAATCGCGCGCGAATAAGCCAGGTGATAGGTGCGTGCGTCGGCTTCGGTGCGCGCTGCTTCGCCCAGCATGTCGTAGCTGTAAGTGAACCCCTTGGCCTGCATTCCCTCGGCCCGTTTCATCGCCTTTGAAATGTCCACGCCTAGCACGAACTGGCGACCCATCTCGCGCATCGCCCGGCCCACGGCGGTGCGGATCACGGGTTCGCCCAGTCGTTTGATCGCCCGGCGCAGCGGCTGTGCGATGCCCCGGTCATCGTCCAACACGCGCCCCGTCAGCATCAGCGCCCAGGTCGAGGCGTTGACCAGCGACGAGGCCGATTTACCAAGGTGCTTGCCCCAGTTCGACGGCGCGATCTTGTCGTCGATCAGGGCGTCGATCGTGTCGGCGTCGGGGACGCGCAACAGGGCCTCGGCGAGACACATCAAGGCGATGCCTTCGTCGGTGGACAGGCCGTATTCGGCCAGAAACACCTCCATCAGGCCCGGTTCGCTACTGGCCCGGATCTGCCGTACCAGATCGGCGGCGCGCGCTGAAATCCGGGCGCGGTCAGCGTCCGACAGGGCGGCTGTGGCGATCAGCGCGTCCAGAACCGGTGCTTCGGGGGCGTAGATGGCAGCGTCGAGTTGGGCGCGAAGGGGCATGGCTGATTCCTATGTGATTGACCCATCATAGCGGATTGTCGCGGGTTCATTTGCCTGCTAATTTGCGGATGAGGGGCCGATTGACCCTAAGATGCAGGCAAACCATGTCCGATCGCCTTTCTGCTACCGACCATTTCGATCGCAAGATCCTTGATGTGCTGGCCGTCGAGGGCCGGGTCAGTGTCACCGAATTGGCCCGCCGCATCGGATTATCGAAATCGCCAACCCAGGCGCGGCTCAAACGCCTCGAGGAAACCGGCGTGATCCGCGGCTATCGCGCCCTGTTCGATCCAATCCGGCTGGGTCGTGACCACGTCGCGTTCGTCGAATGCAAATTGACCGATACCCGTGAGGCAGCGCTCGCGGCCTTTAACGCGGCGGTTTTGCGGATCCCGGAGATTGAACAATGTCACCTGATCGCCGGATCGTTCGATTATCTGATGAAGGTGAGGACAGCCAGCATGGCGGGCTATCGGCTGGTGTTGGCCGAGCGTATTTCAACCTTGCCGCATTTGGCCAACACATCCACCTACGTCGCCATGCAGGCGGTTAAAGAGGAAGGGCTGGCACCGGGGCTAACGTGAAACAAAGTCGTGACTTGACGGGCCCCGCTTGCACCGCACATCTTTGACCATGCGACTGATTTTCGCCTTGTGTGTTCTGGCCTCGCCGACATTTGCCGCGGAATGTCCCGCGGTGCCCAACCACGCCGCCGCCGTCGATAGTATCATCGCCGACCTGCGCATCGCCCGTGACCGAACCGAGGCGTCGGTGCTGACTGACAGTTTATGGCGCATCTGGATGGCGGCGCCCGACGAGGTCGCCCAATCCCTGCTGAATCGCGGCATGCAGAAACGGGTCGAGGCCGACTATGCGGGATCGACGGAGATCCTGGATGAACTGGTGGCCTACTGCCCTGACTATGCCGAGGGCTATAACCAGCGGGCCTTTACCAAATTCATGGCGCAGGATTACGCCGCCGCGATCACCGATATCGATGCGGCGCTCGCCATTGAACCGCACCATCTGGGCGCCTTGACCGGCAAAGTCCTGAGTCTGATCGGTTTGGACCGGATGGACGAGGCGCAGGTGATTTTGCGGCAGGCATTGGCGCTGAATCCATATCTGTCTGAACGGCGCCTGCTGATTGAGCCCGAAGGCGAGGATATCTGACTTTACCCCACCCGAAACCGCCCTATGGTCGCGACTGTTCCCGGCGTGCCCGCGTGGTGGAATGGTAGACATCGGAGACTTAAAATCTCTTGGCCGCAAGGCCGTGCCGGTTCGAATCCGGCCGCGGGCACCATCCGCGTCAGTTCAGCCCGATCTGACGCGCGACTTAATCCGGAATCTCGCCCGACCGGGTTGCGGCATCGACGATCAGCCAGTGCCGTGATGGGTTTTCAACTTAAATCCGCTTTAAAGTTCGATATCTGGCAACACGTCAAAGGCGTTTTTCAGCGCGTCACCCCAACCAAGCGAGATTTCATGAAAATAGGGGTCTGACGCCTCGATCCGGCGGGTCAGGCCGACCTCGAAACTGTCGTTGTCGTAGGTCTGCATGTCGATGGGCAGGCCAACGGACAGGTTTGCCTTGATGGTCGAATCAAAACTGACCAGCAGCAGTTTGACGGCGGCGGCGAACGTCATGTCGGGGTCGTAGGCGCGCACGAGGATGGGCCGCCCGTATTTGGTTTCGCCGATCTGGAAAAACGGCGTATCGCCCCCGGCCTCGACAAAATTGCCTTCGGGATAGATCAGGAACAGACGCGACGGGCTGCCTTTGATCTGGCCGCCCAGAATGATGCTGGCGTTGAACGTCGTTTCGGCCTTTTGGCCGGTGTTGGCGTTCAGCGCGATCACCTCGCGCAGGGTCTGCCCGACGATTCGGGCAATCTGGAACATTGACGGCGCGTCCAGCACTGACGGGGCGCGATCGCCGGGTGCCTTCATCCGTTCTTCGAGAATGGAAATCACCGATTGCGTCGTGGCCAGATTGCCCGCCGTTAGCAGCGTCAGTACCCGGTCGCCCGGCGCCTCGAACGTGAACATCTTTCTGTAAGTCGATATGTTGTCCAAACCCGCATTGGTGCGGGTATCGGACATGAACACCAGACCGCGGTTCAGCCGCATGCCGACGCAATAGGTCATTGATTATCCGTCCGCATCTTATTGTTGCTGCACCTGCACCTGCACGGCCAGCTTTTCGCCCGCCGAACCGTAACGGGTTCCTGATACCGGGGCGGCATCACCATAGTCCAGCCCGGTTGCGACCCTGACGTAACGCGTATCGGGCGCGATGCCGTTGGAAATGTCGAAACCGACCCAGCCAAGGCCGTCTACGAACCCTTCGGCCCAGGCATGGGTCGCGTCCTGTTCGATCCGGTCGTCCATCATCAGATAGCCCGACACATAGCGGGCCGGAATCCCCAGCAGCCGCGCCCCCGACAAGAAGACATGGGTGTGGTCCTGACAGACGCCATGCCCTGCGGCCAGCACATCTTCGACCGTCCAGGTGATTTGCGACATGCCCGTTTCATAAGCCACACCCTCGCGGATCGCGGTTGACAGGGCGTGAAGACGGTCCAGCGGATCGTCGATGCCTTTCAGCGGCGCGACCATTTTGCGGGTCAGCGGGCCGGGCTTGGTCAGGGGCGTGTCGCGCTGAAACATCCACAGCGGCATGAACCCGCCATGCGACCCCATGACGCCGGCGTTTTCGGTCACTTCGACCTCGCCGGTACACTGCACCAAGACCTGCTGGGTGTCGGTCTCTAGCCCGATCAGGTCGACAACGTTGCGGTGTGCGTCCTCGTATTGCAGTTGTTTGGTGCCGCCGGTCACCCGGATATCCCAGTTCAGGATTTTCTGGGTGTCGTGGGATTTCGGCGTCATCCGCAGCTGTTGCAGCGCGTAAGGCACCGGGCTGTCGTAGTCATAGGTCGTCGTATGGCTGATCCGCAGGCGCATGTTTTTCTTCCTTCAGACCGCGAACCGATAGTCGATTTCGGTCTGTTGACCCAAAGCCGCGACCGCTTTCAAAAACGTCTGGATGTATTCGTGCAGCCCGTGTTCGAAAATCTCGCCGATGGAATGCGACATGAATCTCATGCCCAGCCCGTCGGCCAGATCGTGACAGGGCAAACGATCGCCGTAGTCGGCCACCAGATAGCCCAGATTGTCGCGGATCTTGTCACAGCAAAACGACAGGCTGCGCGGCATCCGTTTGTCCAGAATCAGGAACTGGGCAATCTCGCGGGGCCGGGTGTCCTGCCCGTAGGTCATGTGAAACCCGCCCTCGGCGCTGACCGACCGGAGGATCGATTCCCACTGGACGTTATCCACCGCCGTGCCAACGGACATCGCCGAGGGCAGCAGGACATAGTATTTCGTATCCAGAATCCGCGCCGTGTTGTCGGCCCGTTCGACAAATGTGCCGATCCGGGCAAAGTTGTAGATGTCGTTGCGCAGCATCGTTCCGGCGGTTGCGCCGCGCACAAAGGCGGATCGTTGCCGGATCAGCGCCAGCGCCTCGGGCAGGTCGCGTTCGATCACCGGGCGTTTCAGCGCGTCGCGCAGGGACATCCAACATTCATTGACGCTTTCCCAGACCTCGCGGGTCAGGGCGGTGCGCACCAGTTTGGCGTTGTTGCGGGCGGCGACGACGACAGACATCACGCTTGACCCATTGTCGGGGTCGCGCAGCATCCAGTCGATCGCCTGATCCTTGGTCACGTCGCCGAATTTGGCCTTGTAGCCCTGATAAACCGAGGCGGTTTTCAGGACCGACCCCCATTCGTCGTCCGCCGAACCGGCGCGGGTCAGCGCGATGCGCAACCCGGCCTCGACCATCCGGGCGGTGTTTTCGCTGCGTTCAAGATAGCGCGACATCCAGTAAAGGCCGCCTGCGGGTTTACCGAGCATCTATTCCTCCAGCACCCAGGTGTCCTTGGTGCCTCCGCCTTGCGACGAATTGACGACCAGAGAGCCCTTTTTCAGGGCCACGCGGGTCAGGCCGCCCGGCGTGATGTCGATGCCCGCAGGCGAACACAGCACAAACGGGCGCAGATCGACGTGTCGTGGGGCAAGCCCGGCCTTGGTAAAGATCGGCACGGTGGACAGGGCCAGTGTCGGCTGTGCGATGTAGTTATGCGGGTTCTTTTGCAGCTTGGTCTTGAATTCGCTCAGCTCTTTCTTCGAACTGGTCGGGCCGATCAGCATGCCATAGCCGCCCGACCCATGCACCTCTTTCACCACAAGGTCGGCCAGGTTGTCGCAGACATGCGCGAGGCTGTCGGCATCGCTGCACCGCCATGTCGGCACGTTTTTCAGGATCGCCTTTTCGCCGGTATAGAATTCGACGATGTCGGGCATGTAGCTATAGATCGCCTTGTCATCCGCAATCCCGGTGCCCGGCGCATTGGCGATGGTGATGCCGCCGGCGCGGTAAACGTCCATGATGCCGGGCACGCCCAACGCGCTGTCGGGGTTGAAATTCAGCGGGTCGAGGTATTCATCATCGACCCGGCGATACAGCACGTCGATCGCCTTGTAACCTTGGGTCGTGCGCATCGCGACGCGGCCATCAACGACGCGCAGGTCATGCCCTTCGACCAGTTCGACGCCCATCTTGTCGGCCAGAAACGAATGTTCGTAATAGGCGGAATTATAGATGCCGGGGGTCAGCACCGCGACCACCGGGATCCCGCTGGTCGCAGGCGGGGCGCAGGCAGCGAGCGAGCGGCGCAGCATCTTGGGATAGGTCGACACCGGGCGCACCCGGTTCTGGCTGAACAGTTCGGGGAACATATGCAGCATCGTCTCGCGGTTTTCCAGCATATAGCTGACGCCTGACGGGGTCCGGGCGTTATCCTCAAGCACGTAAAACTCGTCCGGGCCAGTGCGCACAAGGTCGATGCCGACGATATGGGTATAAACGCCGCCGGGCGGAGTCATCCCGATCATCGCAGGCAGAAACGCCGCGTTGCGCGCGATCATCTCGGCGGGCAGACGCCCGGCACGGACGATTTCCTGACGGTGGTAGATGTCGTGCAGAAAAGCGTTGATCGCCCGGACCCGCTGTTCGATCCCTTTGGCCAGCTTGGCCCATTCGCGCGCTGCGATGATCCGGGGGATGATGTCAAAGGGGATCAGCCGTTCGGCGGCGTCGGTTTCGCCGTAAACGTTGAAGGTAATGCCGGTGAGGCGGAAAATCTGTTCGGCCTCGCGCTGCTTGCGGCGCAGGCGGGCCGGGTCTTCGTCGGTGAACCACGTTTGAAACGTCTGGTAGGCGTCACGCAGGTTGTCGTCGTGGCCCCACATTTCGTCAAACGTCCGGGTTTGGCTTTGGGACTGGCTTTGGCTTTGGTTCATCGGATCAGCATAGTGGCTTTGTTGGCGTAAACAACATCTATGCCGTCGCCGGTGGGTTGTTCGCGGGCAGCTGCACGTATTTTGGGCGTTTAATGAAAGTCCCGGCTTTTCGGGATGATCCGCACGTCGCGCGGATGGCTGCCACGTGGGGCCGGGATCGGCCGGGTCACTTCGTCGGTTGGGGCCAGCGGCGGTTTCAGCCCCTCGGGGGCCAGTCGCATCAGGGCATCTGTGCGGTCGCTCAGGTGGCTGGCGATGACGTGGATGATCTCGACGTCGCGCTGCACATAGCCTTCGATGGCCAGCAGGCGCGATTGCATGACGACCTTGCGGTATTGCTCCATCACCTTGGGCCAGACGACCAGATTGGCGACGCCGAATTCATCCTCGATGGTGATGAAACAGACGCCCTTGGCAGTGCCGGGTCTTTGGCGGATCAGCACCAGTCCGGCCATTTTCAACCTCTGAAAATTGCGCGCGTGCAGCAGTTGGGCGGTATCCATATAGCCCTGCGCCGCCATGCTTTTGCGCAAGAAAGCCATCGGGTGCCTTTTCAGGCTGAGCCGGAGCGTCTGGTAATCGGCCACCACCTGTTCGCAGACCGGCATGACGGGCAGCGGCACCACAGCCTCGGTCGCTTCGTCCGACCTGTCCTGAAACAGCGGCAGGTCGGGGGCGTCGCGCAGCCCCTTGGCGTCCCACAGCGCCTGACGACGGTCCAGAAACATCGAGCGCATCGCGTCCGCCTCGGCCAGACGCCGCAGGATCGGGGCGGTGACGCGGGCGCGGGTCTGGATATCCCTGAGGTCGCGGTAGGGGGCATCGCGGGCGGCGACGATGCGGTCGGCGGCGTCGGCACGCAACCCACCGATCTGGCGCATCCCCAGACGCAGGGCGAAACCGCCTGTGCCGATGGGTTCAAGGTTGCTGTCCCAACTGGAATAATTCACATCCGGCGGCAACACGGTGACGCCGTGGTTTTGTGCATCGCGGACCAGTTGCGCCGGCGCATAGAACCCCATCGGCTGGGAGTTTAACAGTGCCGCGCAAAACGCTGCCGGATAATGCTTTTTCAGCCAGGAGGACACATAGACCAGCTGCGCGAAACTGGCCGCATGGCTTTCGGGAAAGCCGTACTCGCCGAACCCCTTGATCTGGTCGAAACAGCGTTTGGCAAAGTCGGGGTCATAGCCGCGCGTCACCATCCGGCCGACCATCTTGTCCTCAAGCTTGCCGATCGTGCCAGTCGAGCGGAACGTCGCCATCGCCTTGCGCAATTCGTTGGCTTCGGCGGGGCTGAACATCGCCGCATCAATCGCGATCTTCATCGCCTGTTCCTGAAAGATCGGCACGCCAAGGGTGCGACCAAGGATATTCTTGAGTTCGCTGGGGTCATGCGGCGGCGCGGGTGACGGATAGGCGACCTCCTCCTCGCCCGACCGCCGGCGCAGATAGGGATGCACCATGTCGCCCTGAATCGGGCCGGGTCGGACGATGGCGACCTCGATCACCAGATCGTAGAACGTGCGCGGGCGCTGGCGTGGCAGCATGTTGATCTGGGCCCGGCTTTCGACCTGAAACACCCCGATGCTGTCGCCCTTGCACAGCATGTCATAGACCCGCGGATCCTCCTTTGGGGTGGTCGCCAGATCGTAACGGTTGCCGTAATGCGCCGCGACCAGATCGAAACACTTGCGGATGCAGGTCAGCATTCCCAGCGCCAGAATATCGACCTTGAGGATGCCAAGAGCGTCGATATCGTCCTTGTCCCATTCGATGAAACTGCGTTCGGGCATCGCCCCGTTGCCGATCGGCACGGTCTCGGTCAGGGGCCGTTCGGTCAGGATGAAGCCGCCGACATGCTGGCCTAAATGGCGTGGCATCCCAATGAGTTGCCGGGCGATGATGATCGTCTTGCGCAAGATCGGATCGGACAGATCCAGCCCCGCCTCGGTCGCGTTCTTGCCGTCGACCTCGCGGCCCCACGCCCCCCAGATGGTCTTGGCAATGGCCCCGGTCACATCCTCGGACAGGCCCATGACCTTGCCCACCTCGCGGATCGCGCTGCGCGGACGATAGTGGATCACGGTGGCGCAAAGCCCGGCACGGTCGCGGCCGTATTTGGCATAGATATGCTGGATCACCTCCTCGCGCCGCTCGTGTTCGAAATCGACGTCGATATCGGGGGGTTCGCGGCGTTCCTCGCTGATAAAGCGTTCGAACAGCAGGCTATGCTGGGCGGGATCAACAGCCGTGATGCCAAGGCAATAGCAAACAGCCGAATTGGCAGCAGACCCGCGCCCCTGGCACAGGATCGGCGGGGTCACCGCGTCACGGGCAAAACGGATGATGTCGTGGATGGTCAGGAAATAGCGTGCGATATCCAGTTTCGCGATCATCGCCAGTTCTTTTTCCAGAATCGCGCGGGTGGCGGGGCTGACGCCCTCGGGATAGCGCCACAGCGCGCCAATATCGGTCAGGCGGCGCAGTTCCTGATCGGGACTGCGGCCCTTGGGCTGGGTTTCGCTGGGGTATTCGTATTTCAGATCGTTCAGGGAAAACGTGCAGGCATCGGCAACGGCGCGGGTGGCGGCGATGGCATGCGGCCAGCGGGCGAACAGGCGCTGCATTTCGGCGGGCGATTTCAAATGACGTTCGGCGTTGGGGTTGAGCAGGAAACCGGCGGTGCGGATCGTCTTTTTTTCGCGGATGCAGGTCATTACGTCCTGTAGCGGGCGGCGGTCGGGGGCGTGATACAGCACGTCGTTGGTGGCCAGCAGGCCAAGGCCGTGATGGCTCGCAAGGGCATCCAGCCGGTTGATCCGCGCCACGTCGTCGCCGCGATACAGGTAAGCGGCGGCGATATGGCGCAGGGTCGGCAAACGGCGGATGAGCGAGGGCAGGGATTTGGCAAAGGTATCGAGCGCCTCGCCGGGCACGGCGATCAACTGGATGCCGTCGGCGTGGGCGGCCAGATCGTTCAGCGTGATCTCGGTCACTGCCTTGTCCTGCCATGCGCCGTCCGGGCGACCGCGCTTGCCTTTGGACAGCAGGGCCGACAGGCGGCCATAGGCGTCGCGGTCGGTGGGATAGGCAAGGAATTGCGCGCCGTTCGTCAGTTCCAGCCGGGCGCCGATCACCGGGCGCAGGGTAGTCTTCTGCGCCGCGACATGCAGACGCACGACCCCGGCAAGGCTGTTCAGATCGGCGATGCCGATGGCGTCGTGGCCCAGTTCCCAGGCGGTGGTGGCCAGATCGACGGCGTCCGAGGCTCCGCGCAGAAACGAAAAACAACTCGCCAGCCCCAGTTCGACGAAGGGGCTGCGCGGGTTGGGGGGGTAATCGCCATCCTCGGGAACGGTGCGGTGCGGGATTTCGTGATCGTTTTCAGGCATGGGCGTGCCTGCCAGCTTCTTTCGGCCCCAAATATCCCCGCCGGAGGCCAAGACTTTTGCAAAAGTCTTGGGAAAAACCTTGCAAGGTTTTTTCACCCCTGCGGGGTTTGGGGGCGCTGCGCCCGTCGCTGCGCGACTCCCCCGGGATATTTTTGGCCAAAAGAAGCTGTTGGATCATCCAAATACCCCGTGAATGAACCAGCGCGGCACCTCACCCCGCCCGTCGCCCAGGATCCCCTCGCGGTAGATCCAGAACCGCCGCCCTGTATGTTCTTCGATCCGGTAATAATCGCGCAACCTTGTGCCGGGGCGGTCGTGCCACCATTCCGGCGCGATCCGTTCGGGGCCGGCGAACCGCGTCACCCGGTGCGTCACCCGGCGCCAGACGAATTGCGCCGGCGGGCCTTCGGGCACGGCATAAAGCACGCGGACCTCTTCGGGGTGATCGAACATGCGCAGCGGGCGGGCCATGTGCAGCGGCGGCGTTGCGGCGGCGTTGGGGGGCGGCGCGGCAATCTGGGCGGTCTGCCAGTTTTCACGCCGTTCGGGCAGGTGGCTTTCGTGGCCCACGGGGCGACGGATCGCGTCGGCCCCCAACCGCGCCGTCAGCCGGTCGATCAGACGGGCCAGTTCCGCCCCGTCGTCGGCGCCGCCGTCCAGCCGTTTTTGCACCGTCGCCTGTTTTTCGGCGATGCTGGCCGCAAGGGTGATCAGATCGAAACCAAAGCCGGGGTCGATCTTGTCCAGTTTCCCTTCAAACAGTTTGGCAAGGTGGCTTGGGTCGCGGGTCGCTTGCGCCGTCGCGACGCTGACGTGGCTCACCTCGCCATCGGTGCGATAGATCGTCACCGTCACCCGCCGGGCGCCGAACCCGGCGGCGTGCAGCCCGGCGCAAAGTTCGGCGCAAAGCGCGGGCAGGTGCGGCGTTGGATCCTGCACCGTTTCGGGCAGGTTGGCCTGCACCGCGAAACGCGGCGGGTCGTCGGGGCTGCTGACCGGTTCCGCCAGCCGCCCCATCATCTGATCCAGCCGCAGCAGCGGGTTGGCGATGAGGTCGGCCCGGCTGAACCGGCGGGCCAGCGAAATACGCGGCACCGCTGCCAGATCGCCCACGGTTTTCAGCCCCAGCCGTTTCAGCAGCAGCACGGTGTCGCCATTCAGCCGCAGGGCGCGGACCGGCAGCGGCGCCATCCGGGCGGCGAGTTGGTCGGGCAGGCAAACTTCGCGCACGGCACCAAGCCGGGACAGCGCCCATGCCGCGCCCTGCGTCGGCGCGGTGGCAAGGCTGGACGTAAGACCGAGGCTGGACAGCTTGCCCTCGATCTCGCGCAGCATCGCCGGTTCGCCGCCGAACAGGTGATCCGATCCGGTGGTGTCCAGCACCAGCCCCGCCGCGCCGTCAGTGGCCGTCCACGGGCACCAGCGCCGGGCCCAAAGCATCAGTTTTGCCAGCGCCGCCTTGTCCCCTGCCACATCGGCGAATGCGACGCGGGCATTGGGGCACAGCGCACGCATGTCGACGACGCGGGAGCCGGGGTGGATGCCTTCGGCTTCGGCGGCGCGGTTGGTGGCGTGGATGACGGGGCCGTGCGGGCCTTCGACGGCGAGTGCCACGGGCAGATCATCGGGGATCGCCTCGCCCTGCCGCGCCGCCCAGGCCAGCCAGCGTTCCATCGCGAAACGCGGCAGGTGAATCGCGGTGATCCGGCGAGCGAGGGAGTCTTTGTCGGTCGGCGGGGTGGGGGCGGCGGCGGCGGTCAGCCGTCCGGGTCGGGCGCTGTCCTGCCCGATGCCCGACCCGGATCGCCAAACCGGGCCCAAGATGAAACGGGGGATGCCGACGGGGCTGAAGCTGTCGGGCTGGGCGTGTGGCGTTTTGACGGGTTTCGCCCGGACTTTGGGTTGCAGCGCAGACCGCAGCGCCGCGATGGCCCTGCCGAGGTCATCGGGATCGGTGGGGGTGCGCAGGTCGGTGGCGCGGAGGGGTGCTGGGGTTGCGATTTTCATCGGCGTCGGATCCGGTAAAGCTGCGGATTTTCGAGCATTTCGGGTAAAATGACACCAGAGAGGCAGTGTGCCGCCTTAGCCGGTCTGCACCCAATCGCCACTGTCGGGCAGATCGACCCCGTGTTCCATGACCAGTGCGCCGCCCTCATGATGCGCCACCCATTGCCCCGGCTGCCGCCAGCGGGCGCGGAACAGGTCGGCCCGCCACATCGCCTGACCGGGTGCGCGTTGGTCGTGCGGATCGGCGGCGGCGGGCAGCGAGGCGATCCGCCAGCGCAGCCGTGCGGCGCTCAAGCTCGCCGTGGCCGCCCGCCGGATCAGCCAGGCGGGGACGCCGTGCGCCTCGGCCCGCAAGGCCAGCCGTTTGGTCGCGGTAAAGTCGAGCCGCGCCGGATCGCCCCAGATTTCGCCGATCACCCCGCCCAGACCGGGACAGCCAAGCCCCTGTTCCATCGTCCACAAGACATCCGTCGCATTGCCCGCCTGCACGTGGATCACGTTCAGCGGCACCGGAAGTCCGGCCAGAAACGGCCGCCCCGCCTCGCGCCGCGAGACCCGGTCCTGGACCCAGAGCAGCGGTTTGCCGGTCGCCCCGATATGCGCCCCGATATGGGCGAGGGCAAAACCGGTCGCCGCCCCGTCGACGCTGGTGTCCGGGAACACCTCGGCCAAGGTCGCCGGTTGCGCCTGTGCGTCCGACATCGCGCTGTCGCGCAGGGCGCGTTGGTGCAGCAGGCGGGTTTGGGTGATGGGCGGGGGGCACTGCAAGGGCGACTCGTCTGGTTAAATGTTCCTGTTATGTTCTAGTCTGTCTGCGGCACTTCGTCAAACCTCTTGCGCCCCGTTGCGTTGCGAATTGGGTTCAGCCAAGGTGCGCACAAAGGAGAGGCTTTCATGCGTCTGGTTGTGCCGCTGCTGCTGGTATCGGGGATGGCGATGGCCCAAGACCTGCCGCGCCCCGTCACCGATGCGGATTACCTGCCGGTCGATCTGGCCGAGGCGCGATTGGGCCGGTTGCTGTACTACGATCCGATCCTGTCGGGCAACCGCGAGGTCAGTTGCGCCACCTGCCACAGCCCCAGCCTTGGCACCGGCGACGGGCTGTCGCTGTCGATGGGCGATGGCGGCATCGGCCTTGGGCCGAAACGTGTCGCCGATCCGGCCAACCCGCCCGAACAGCGGGTGCCGCGCAATGCCCAACCCCTGTTCAACCTTGGTGCCCGCGAATTCACCGTCCTGTTCCACGATGGCCGGATCGAGGCCGACCCGGACAAGCCCGGCGGCCTGCGCACCCCGATGGACGAGGACATGCTGCAGGGGTTTGCATCGCTGCTGTCGGCGCAGACGATGTTTCCCGTGCTGTCGCCCGACGAGATGGCCGGACATTATACCGAAAGCGACGTGTCGCGCGCGGTGCGCCAGGGGATCATCACCGGCCCCGGCGGCGCATGGGACATCATCGCCCGCCGGGTCGCTGCGATCCCGGCATATGCAGAGAACTTTGCCGCCGTCTATCCGCGGATCAAGGCACCCGACGATATTGCCTTCACTGACATCTCCAATGCCATCGCCGCCTTCATGGCGTTTGAATGGCGGTCCGACAACAGCCCGTTCGATGCCTATCTGCGCGGCACCGGCGGGCTGGACGCGGGACAGACAAGGGGGATGAACCTGTTTTACGGCGTGGCGGGCTGTGCGTCGTGCCACAGCGGGCCGTTCCAGACAGATCAGGGCTTTCACGCGATGGGCGTACCACCAGTCGGCCCCGGCAAGGGCGCGCGGTTTGAAACCACCGTGCGCGACGAAGGCCGGTTCCGGGTCACCGGCAATCCGGCGGACATGTATGCGTTTCGCACCCCCAGCCTGCGCAACGTGACCCGCACCGGCCCTTGGGGGCACGATGGGGCTTATAACGATTTGGCGGCGTTTCTGGCGGCGCACGCCGATCCGGCGGCGGCGCTGGCCAGCTATGACCGCACGCAGGTTATCCTGCCCGAAATGGCGGTCAACGACTGGCGCGGGATGGACGACCCCGACGAGGTGGCGGCGATTGCGGCAGCGGTCAAGGTGCCGCCGGCAGTCCTGTCGCCGGATCAGATCGCAGATCTGGCGGCGTTTCTGGGGGCGCTGGACGATCCCGATACCGAACGGCTCGGGGTGCCCGATGCGGTGCCCAGCGGGTTGGCGGTGGCGCGGCCCTGACAGGGCACAAAACCCGGAAAAAGAGGCTATGGTTTGGTGACGGTAATGGCGGTGTCCGCCGTCGCCTGCTGCCGACTGACGCTGCCGTCCGGCCATGTCACCATGATCTCGGCGGTCGCGGCCTCGCCAAGGCCAAAGTGCAGTGGCAGCGCCTGACCACTCGCATGGCCGCCGCCGATTGTGTTCTGTTGGACCTGTCCGTTCACCGCCACAACCGCGCCGATGGCGTTGCGATTACCGCCGGGTTGCGCAAGGCTGATCGCCAGCCAGTGTCCGGTATCGGCGGTCACGTTGCGATACAGCTCCATCGCCGCCCGCCGGTTCATCACCACGAGGTCAAGCCGTCCGTCGCCGTCGAAATCCGCCAGCCCGGCACCGCGCGAACGGTTGGTGGTGCCGATCCCGGCAACGCCGCCCTTTTCGATGAACGTGCCGTCGGGCTGCTGGATCAGCAGATTGTTGGGGTCGTGGATCGCGTTCGTCGGCATCTGATCGACGTTGCCCTTGGCGATAAACAGATCGGCCCGTCCGTCGTTGTCGATATCGCCGAACTGGGCGTGCCAGCCGGTCGAGGGGCGCCCCTCGTCGCCGGTATAGGGGCGCTGGGCATAGGTGCCGATGCCGTAGGGGGCGGCGGTATAGGTGCCGGCCTCGGTCGCCAGTTGCAACAACTGATCGCCCATCGAGGTCAGCATCACCTCGTCGCGGCCATCGCCGTTCAGATCGCGCGAGGCGATGCCCATGCCCCAAAGCGAGGTTTTGGCCCAACCGTCGGTTTCGTCGAGGAACCGCTGATCGCCGATATCCCACATCTGTTCATAGCCGCCGCGCACGTAATATTGGCGGTCGTTCGAGATCCGCAAGGTCGGTCGGCCCCGCGCATCGTTGGCGGCCAGCATCGACAGGGCGCAAAAGCCGGGGTCAAGCGGCGTCGCGGCATAGCCGTCGCCTTTGGGGCGCAGCAGGGTGTTGCTATCGCAGGCAAAAAACGGGCCGTCGGGATTGCTGCGGTCAACATAATTGCCGATGGCGAGGGTCGGTTTGCCGTCGCCGTCCCACCATGCGGTAAAGGCGGTGGTCCATTTATCCTCAGGCGGGATGCCCCAATCGGCGGTCGCGTCGCTAAAGGCGCAGCCGGGGCCGCCGCGCAGGACCGCGTTCGCGCCAATGCGCATCACGAACAGGTCCATGAACCCATCCGCGTCAATGTCGATCGGATAGGCGCCGGTGGTGTTGGTCAGGTCGGGCAGGGAGGCGGGGGTGAAATTGAAATCGCCTGAGTTGACGAACAGGGCGGCGGGGTTGGTGCCCCCGGCGGCAAAGATGTCGGGCAGGGTGTCGCCGTTGCAGTCGAACACCGCGACGCCGCCGCCGACGAAATGTTCCCAACCGCCTGCGTAGATCTGTTCGGGCAGGCGGACCGACATATCCTGAAACGCCGGGTCGGCGGTGGCTGTTGTGGCGAACAGTATCAGGGGCAGGGCGCGGATCATAGGCTGGCTCCGAAAGCGGCATCGGTGATGGCGGTCAGGGCAAGGGCTGTGGCCCCGCGTGCCCAGACCAGATCGCCCCAGGCGTGGATTTCGACCCGCGCCGGGGTGCGCCCATCGGTCAGGGCAAGGGCGCGCATTTCGGCCAGCACCTCGTCCGCATAAAGGTATTCATAGCGCATCCTCTCGCCGGACAGAATGATCAATTCGGGGTCGAATATCTGCACCACGTTGGACAGGCCGACCGCCAGATACCGGCCAGCCCGGCGAAAGATGGTGCGCGCCGCCTCGTTGCCGGCTTGCGCCTGACCATACAGGGTTTCCAGCATGGCCTGGGGGCTTTGCGGGTTGCGCGTGTTGCGGCCCAGCGCGGTGGCCGCCTCGCGGGCCAAGGCATAGTCGGCCAGGTAGGCCTCAAGACAGCCGCGCCGCCCGCAACGACACAGGGCGCCGTCCAACTGGACTTTTGTATGGCCCAGCTCCAGCCCCATCCCACGGGTGCCGCGATACAGCGCGTTGTTCAGCACCATGCCCATGCCGACCCCGTGTTCGATGGTGACGACGGCGAAATCGGTCATCGCGCGGCCGGCGCCAAACCACAGTTCGGCCAGCGTCAGCATGTTGGAATCGTTGTCGATCAGCACCGGAATCCCGATCCGGGTTTCCAGCGCGGGCCCCAGCGGCACATCACGTTCAGCCAGCAGGGGCGACCACGGGACGGTGCCGGTCTGGTGATCGACAAGGCCCGACAGACCGATGCCCACGGCGGCGATCCGGTCGCGCGATTGTCCCGCACCTGCCAGCAAGGCGGTCAGCAGGGCGTCGATCTCGTTCAGCAATTCGGTCAGGGTCTTGCGGGCCGATGGGGTTGGCAGGCTGGCGCTGGCCACGGTTTCACCGGCGAAATCGGTCAGCACGGCGGAATGGTGTTCGTCCGACAGCTTGATCCCGACCACCAGCTTGCAACCCGCGACCACCTCGAGAGCGACAGGCGGGCGGCCACGCCCGGCCTCGCGCGGCAGGCCCTCGACCTCGCGCAGATAACCCGCCGCAATCAGGTCGGCGGTCAGGGCCGTAACCGATCCGGGGCTGACACTAAGGGCGCGGGTCACCTCGGCGCGGGCGGCGCGTCCGCTGGCGCGAACCTGTTCGAAAATCTGTTGTCGCAAAGGCTTGGCGGTTGCGGTGGCTTGTGACAGCCTCGGTCCGCAACCGGCAGGCACCGTCGCCGATTCGCCTGCCGTCGGGCCAGCCTCATTGGGGCCACTCTGACCAGATTCACCATACATAAGTTCAGCGTCCGAACTATTTCTGCGCTTGCGAAGGTGTTTTGAGCCACCCAGTTCGCAGATTGCCTAATATTATTGCGTTAGCCTAGCGAAATTTCGGTCATTTTTGGCGATTTCTGAATTTTTTATTTTGACAAGCGAATTAATCGTGGCATCAATAGGGCAGTCGGGCCGCGTGGCTCGCCGCCTGCATCCGTGCGGGCTGTCCAAACGGGAGGAAGTTATGAACAAGGCAATTATCGCCGCCGCTATTGTCGCGGCAGGCTTCAGCAGCGCCGCGTTGGCCGAAGGTGCAACTATCGGGGTGTCCTGGGGGTCGTTCCAGGAGGAGCGTTGGAAAATCGACGAGGCCGCAATGAAGGCCGCGATCGAGGCGGCAGGCAACACCTACGTCTCGGCTGACGCGGAATCGTCGTCGGCCAAGCAGCTGACCGACGTTGAATCGCTGATCTCGCAGGGTGTCGACGTGCTGGTCATCAACGCATGGGACAAGGACGCAATCGGGCCGGCAGTCGATGCCGCCGCCGCCGAAGGCATCCCGGTCGTCGGCTATGACCGCCTGATCGAAGACGACCGCACCTTTTATCTGACGTTCGACAACATCGGCGTCGGCCGCATCATCGCAAAAGAAGTCATGGCTG
Organism: Rhodobacterales bacterium; assembly: GCA_038323615.1. GTDB lineage: Bacteria > Pseudomonadota > Alphaproteobacteria > Rhodobacterales > Rhodobacteraceae > JBBKXP01. The sequence goes on from JBBQHC010000044.1 coordinate 17,768, forward strand.
TGCAGCCAACCGGCAACTATGCGATCATCAAGGGCGATCCGGGTGACCCGAACGCCGCGTTCCTGCTGCAAGGCATGATGGAGGTGATCGGCGACGCCGTCACAGCAGGCGACGTCGTGATCGCCGGCGAAAGCTTTTCGGACGGCTGGAAGCCCGAGAATGCCCAGAAAAACATGGAGCAGATCCTGACCGCCAACAACAACGACATCGACGCGGTTCTGTCGGAAAACGACGGTATGGCCGGTGGCGTGGTTGCGGCATTGTCGGCGCAGGGCCTTGTGATCCCGGTCGGTGGCCAGGACGGCGACCTTGCGGCGATCAACCGCGTGGCGCGTGGCACTCAGACCGTGTCGGTCTGGAAAGATTCGCGTCAACTGGGTACGGCAGCGGGCGAAATCGCCTCGGCAATGGCTGCGGGCACCGCACTTGACGCCATCGACGGTGCGGTCAAGTTTTCGGGCGGCGAAAAAGGGATTGAGTTGAACGCGATCCTGATGGACCCGACCCCGCTGACCCGTGACAACCTGAATGTTGCCATCGACGGTGGCCACATCACCAAGGAACAGGCGTGCGAAGGCGCGATTGCCGACGTTGTCGGTTGCGAATAATCTGACCTGACCTTGCGGCGCCGGTTCTTTGGGATCGGCGCCGCAACCCTTAATTCAGACGATCACTGGCAGATCCGTCATTGCACCCGATCACCCTTCCGGGCTCCGGGTCTGACGCCGCCCCCGCCGCGCAGGAGAGATCATGACCGATACCCCGCAGACCCAGATCCTCAAGTCCGTTGGGCCGCACAAGTCCGGCGTTTCCCGGCTGGTGCAGGCAACCGAAATCGATACCCGCCTGCTTGGCATGATCGGCGCGCTCGGGCTGATCTGGCTGGGGTTCGAACTTTACTGCATCATCGTTCTGGGGCGCCCGTCGGTCCTGCTCGGCGCGGCGGGGGAGGATTCGACCAGTTTCCTGACCCCGCGCAACCTGTGGAACCTGTCGGTACAGACCTCGTCCATCGGGATCATGGCGACCGGCATGGTACTGGTCATCGTGACCCGCAACATCGACTTGTCAGTGGGGTCGATGATCGGCGTCATCGGGATGGCGATGGGGCTTTTGCAGGTGGAAATCCTGCCGCAATATCTGGGCCTTGGGCATCCTTTGATCTGGGTGATCACGGTGATCGTCGGGCTGATACTGGGCTGCATCATCGGCGGCTTTCAGGGCTGGCTGATCGCATATCGCGGCATCCCGTCGTTCATCGTTACCCTTGGCGGGTTGCTGATCTGGCGCGGCATGGCGTTCCTGGCAGCGGGCGGACGGACGATATCGCCGGTCGATCAGACCTTTACCCTGCTCGGCGGCGGACCCTACGGCACCATCGGTGCAACGGGCAGCTGGATCGTCGGCGGTCTGGCCTGCGCCGGGGTCGTTTGGCTGGTGCTGTCGGGGCGTCAATCGCGCAAGAAACACGAATTCCCTCTGCGCCCGATCTGGGCCGAGGCCCTGATGATCGTTGTCGGCATTGGCGCGATTCTGGGCACCGTGGCGCTGTTCAACGCCTATCCTTGGCCCAAGGGGATCATCCGGCAATACAGCGCCGCCAACGGTCTGAACCTGACTGACGAGACGTTCATCAGCCACGGGTTCGCCTATCCGGTCCTGATCTTGCTGGGCGTCGCCATTGCGATGACCGTGCTGGTCACGCGCACAAGGTTCGGGCGCTATGTCTTTGCCATTGGCGGCAACCCCGAAGCGGCGGCATTGGCGGGCATCAACACCCGCTGGAT
>JBBQHC010000045.1:0-19364 GCA_038323615.1 Rhodobacterales bacterium
ATGTCCACCGGAGCCGCACCCGGCACCGATGCCGCCGCTGCCGGACTGAAATACTTTGCCGAACTGAACGCGGCCGGAAATTTCGTGCCTGTGATCGGCAAGGCCGGGACGCTGGCCCAGGGCACCACGCCGATCGTGATCAAGTGGGACTATAACGCGCTGGCCGACGCCGACACCCTTGCCGGGAACCCCCCGGTCGAGGTTGTGGTGCCGTCCGATGGCGTGTTGGCCGGGGTCTATGTGCAGGCGATCAGCGCCTATGCACCACACCCGAACGCCGCGAAACTGTGGATGGAATACCTCTATTCGGACGAAGGCCAACTCGGCTGGCTGGCCGGGTATTGCCACCCGATCCGGTTCAACGATCTGGCCGAACGCGGTGTCATTCCCCAAGACCTGATGGACGCGCTGCCGCCTGCCGAGGGCTACGCCGCCGCCGTGTTCCCGACGCTGGACGAGGTCAATGCCAACAAGGAGGCCGTCGTGGCCGGTTGGGATAGTGTCGTCGGCGCCAACGTCGTCGAATAAGACGACCGTTTGAAATCGGCGGCCCCGGCGCAGGTCGGGGTCGCCCCATGAACGCACCGCCAAAGGTGCGACGGGGACAGGGGAACGCATGTCGGCACCGCGCAGACAACTGCCGTTGAAATGGCTGGGCATGGTGCCATTTTTCACCTTTGCCTTGCTGTTCCTGATCCTGCCGACCCTTTACATCGTCGTCGGCGCGTTCCGCACGCCCGCAGGCGCGTTCACCTTCGACAACATCATCGGATTGAACACGCCGTCGATCCGCAACGCCTATTGGATTTCGATCAAGGTCAGTTTCTTTTCCGCGCTCCTGGGCTGTCTGATCGGCTTTGCGATGGCCGCTGCGATCAGTTTCGGCAGCCTGCCGCGCGGCGTGCGCAACCCGCTGCTGACCTTCAGCGGAGTCGCGTCGAATTTCGCCGGGGTGCCGCTGGCATTTGCCTTTATCGCCACCATCGGCCCGGCGGGCCTGATCACTCTGTGGCTGAAAACCCAATTCGGCATCAATCTGCGGGCCTATGGCTGGAACCTGCTGTCCAGCTGGGGCCTGATCGTCACCTATCTGTTCTTTCAAATCCCGCTGATGATCCTGATCATCACCCCGGCACTGGACGGCATGAAAAAGGAATGGCGCGAAGCGGCGGCAATCCTCGGCGCGACGGGCCGGCAATATTGGATGATGGTCGGGCTACCGATCCTGTTTCCGTCGATTCTCGGCACTCTCGCCCTGCTGTTCGCCAATGCCTTCGGGGCGGTGGCCACAGCCATTGCCCTGACCGGGCCGTCGCTGAACATCGCCCCGATCCTGCTTTATGCCCAGATCCGGGGCGACGTGCTGGGGTCGCCCAACCTTGGCTATGCTCTGGCCTTTGGGATGATCGTGATCACCGGGATCGCCAATGCAATCTACATCTGGCTGCGGGCGCGGTCGGAAAGGTGGCTGAAATGAACCGGATCATGGCCTATATCGCGCTGTTTTTTGGCCTGATGTATTTCCTCTTGCCACTGATCGGCACTGTCGAGTTTTCGATGTCGATGCGGCGCGGGGTCTATTCGCTGGACGCCTATAAGGTGGTGCTGGCCGATCCGGTGTTTCAGCAGACATTCACCTTTTCCGTGGTGATGGCGCTGTTCACCATCGCGTTCGGCGTGCTGCTGGTGGTGCCGACGGCCTATTGGGTTCGCCTCAAGGTGCCGGGGCTGCGCCCTTATGTCGAATTCATCACGCTGCTGCCGCTGGTCATTCCGGCCATCGTGATCGTGTTTGGCTATATCAGGCTCTATAATACATCGTCGTGGTTGCCTTTGACTGGCACTGCGATGGGCACCAACATCCTGCTGATGTTCGGCTATGCCACCCTTGCCCTGCCCTATATGTACCGCGCCGTCGATACCGGGCTGCGCACCATCGACGTGGCGACATTGACCGAGGCGGCGCAATCGTTGGGGGCCAGCTGGTTCACCGTCATGACGCGGTTGATCCTGCCCAATGTGCTGGCCGCGGTGCTGTCAGGCGCATTTCTGACCTTTGCCATCGTGATTGGCGAATTCACCATGGCGGCGCTGCTCAACCGGCCCGCGTTTGGCCCCTATATGCAGCTTTTGGGGGCGAACCGGGCCTATGAACCGGCAGCGCTGGCGGTTATCGCATTCGCGATCACCTGGGCCTGCATGGGTCTGATCCAACTCGTTACCCGATTTTCCAAACACGCACAGGCGGCACGCTGATGGCTTTTCTTGAGATATCCAACCTGGAAAAGTTTTATGGGCCGACGCAGGTGGTGCGCGACTTCAGCCTTGCGGTGGAAAAGGGCGAATTCATCTCGTTCCTCGGGCCGTCGGGCTGTGGCAAGACGACGACCCTGCGCATGGTCGCCGGGTTCGAAACCCCGACCAAGGGCAGCATCCGCATTGATGGCAAGGATGTCGTCAACGTCCGCCCGAATGCCCGCAACATCGGAATGGTATTTCAAAGCTATGCGCTGTTTCCGAACCTGACCGTGGCGCAGAACGTCGGGTTCGGGCTGCGGGTGGCGGGTGTGGCGAAGGCCGAGATCAGCAGTCGCGTTGCCGAGATGCTCGATCTGATCGGGCTGGCCGACCTTGGCGGGCGCTATCCGTTCCAACTGTCGGGTGGGCAGCAGCAGCGGGTGGCGCTGGCCCGCGCGCTGGCACCGCGCCCGCAGGTGTTGTTGCTGGACGAACCGCTGTCGGCGCTGGATGCGCAGATCAGGGTGAACTTGCGCACCGAAATCCGCGCCATTCAGCAGCGACTGGGGATCACCACGATCTATGTCACCCACGATCAGGAGGAGGCGCTGTCGATGTCAGACCGCGTCGTCGTGATGCACAAGGGGGCCGCCGATCAGGTCGGATCACCCGTCGCGATCTACAATCGACCCGCGACGCGGTTCGTGGCGTCTTTTGTCGGGACGCTGAACCAGCTTGAGGCTGTGGTGGTCGATGCCGCCCAAGGCGTTGTGACCGTGGCAGGTGAAACCGTGACGCTTGGCGAACCGATCAAGGCCGCTAAAGGCGCACCAGTGATGCTGGCATTCCGGCCTGAAGTGTTACGGCTGGGCAAACCCGCCCCCGGCGACATGACCTTGGCGGGCAAGATCGCCGAAGTGCATTTTCTGGGGCCGGTGGTGAGGGTCAAGGTGGCGGTGGGCGCGGCGTTGTTGTCGCTGGACACGCAGAACCGGGCGTCGGTGTCGCTGCCCGTGGTGGGCGAGAATGTCATGGTCAGCGTCGGGACCGGGGATATTATCGTTCTCGCCGATTGACCTGCCCGTAGATTTGAATGGCTTCACGCGCCGCCGCGAACCGCAGTTTGTCGGCGGGGTCTGTCGGGTGCGGTTGCATCGTCCGACCGCCTGATCGGTCTGGCAAAGGCCGCCCGAACCCCTCGGCCGCCAGCATCGCGACGCCCCGCGCCGTCAGTTCGGCGTCGTCCGAAATGACCACATCGCGGCCCAGTTGATCCGCCAGAAACTGCCCGAAATAGGGGTTCGCCGACATCCCGCCGTCGATGGACACCGCTGCGCCAAGCGGTTGCAATGCGTCCATCGCAGCGCACACCTCGGCCATCCGAAACGCCACGCCCTCCAGCACCGCCTGCACCATATCGCGCCCGCTGGTGTCGAGTCCTAAACCCATCCACGCGCCCCGCGCCGCGCGGTCCCAATGCGGGCAAGCCAATCCGGCAAGAGCCGGGACAAAGGCCAGCCCGCGCCGGATCGCAGGCGAATGGTCAAAGGCGTTGATGCTGTCGAAATCAACAAACAACCCCAAATCCCGCGCCCAATTCAGTGCCGACGAGGCCGTATAGACACCGCCGTCGAGCGCATAGGTCGCCGTCTGGCCCGCCTTGCGCCAGCCTACCGTGGGCAGCGGGCCGCTGTCGCCGGGATCGGTCAGCGCCCCGGTCACGGCAAGCGCAAAAGCCCCGGTGCCAAAGGTGATCTTGGCGTCGCCGGGGTTGCGGCAGCCGTGGCCATACAACGCCGCCTGTTGATCGACGATGCTGGCGGTCAGGGGGGTGCCGTCGATCTGGCCAAGGGCGCCGGTGTTGTCGGTGATCGTCGGCAGGGTTTCCGGCGGCACCCCGAACAGGGCGCAAAGGTCGGCGTCCCATGCGCAGGTCGTCAGGTTCATCAGCGCTGTACGCGAGGCGGTGGCGGGGTCGGTTTCAAAGCGTCCGGTGAGGCGGTCGCGGAAATAGGCGTCGGTGGTGCCCAGACGCAAAAGGCCCCGCGCGTGCAGCGCCTGTGCTTTTGGATTGTCACGCAGAATCAGCCCCAGTTTGGAACCGGAAAAGTAGGGGTCGAGCGGCAGGCCGGCCCGCGCCCGCACCAACGCCGCTGCTGCCGCCCCCGCCCCGTCGATCCAGCCCTGCGTGCGGTCATCCTGCCAGACGATGACCGGGCCGACCGGATCGCCTGACTCGGCGTCCCACCCCAGACAGCTTTCGCCCTGGTTCGCCAGCCCGATGGCATCGACCTGTCCCGCCGCCATGATGCAGCCCCGCAGGTTCGCCAGCAGTTCGCCCGCGTCATGTTCAACGTGTCCGGGCGCGGGATAGGACTGGCGGTGCGCGACGCTATGCACCAGCCGCGCCCGCCCGTCCGGATCGAACAGCAGGGCGCGGGTGCTGGTGGTACCTTGGTCGATGGCGAGGATTTTCATGTGTCTTCCCGCAGGCTGATCGTGATGTCGGTGGCGCCGTCTGGCAGGGCCGGAACCGGGATCAGGATACGCCGTTCGGGGCGGCTGTCGATCTTGTGTGCCGTCGCGCCGACGATCAGCTGACCACGCCAGGGCCGGTTCACCCGCAGTTGCAGCCGGGCGGACAGTCCCAGAACCAGACGTTGCGGCGTGACGTAGGCAAGCGCGTCGCCGTTCAGATGGATCGGCACCGTGGTGCGGGCCGGTCCGGTCAGACTCGCGGCGATCCGGCCGCCCTCGGCCCAGCACCAGCCGGCGGTTTCGACCGGGTGCAGCAGATTACCGGCTGCGAAATAGGCCGGGTCGGTGCAGCGCCCGGTCTGGTCGGTAATGGGACCGCCGGTGCGGTCGTCCCAGTCAAGGTGACTGGCGCGGATCAGCGCCGCGTCGGGCCGAAATTGGCCGGTCAGGATCACGCCATCGGTGGCCATCTCTTGCCCGCTATCAAGCGTGACCGAGGTCACCTGATCGCGCCCGTTGATCGCGGCCACATTGGTCCGGTGATGCACCGGGATTCCCAGCACACGGGGAAACAGACCTGACGGCCAGCGGGCGGTGGTTCCGGCCCCGCGCGTGATCATCGCCTTTGGCGTCACACCGGCGCTGCGGCAGGTCATGATCGCCGAAAACGCGACCAGTTCGGTGCTGAGGATCACAGGATTGCGAAACGGCAGCGGCTGGCCCAAGGCGACCAGTCGTTGCAAGGCCCCGGTGGTCAGGATGCCGCCGGGTTTGGTGCCGCCGATCTGGCGGGCGACGCGGGACGCCTCGCGCACGCCGGTCGCCAATAGAACGCGGGTGGCGGTGATCTCGGTCGGGCCGGCAGGCGTGGTGAGTGACAGGCGCGGGCCGGGATGCAGGGCGGTAACGGTGACGCCTGCGTGAATCGTGACGCCCACCGCCAATGCCTGTGCGACCAGTCGGCGGGCATAGGCGGGGCCGCGCATCAGACGGCGAAACTCGCGCAGTCCATAGGGCGAATGGGCGCAGAATTGCGGCACGCCGCCGGGCGTCGGGTCGCGTTCCAGCACGGCGACGGAGTCGATGCCCAGCGCCCTGAGCCGGATCGCCGCCGCGAGGCCAGCCGGGCCGGAGCCGACAATGGCGACATCGACATGGGCGGGCAGGGTCATGATCGCGCCATCATTGCGGCGATCTCTCCGGCGCAGTAATTGCCCTGACAGCGGCCCATTGTGACCCGCGTCATCCGCTTTAATCCGGCAAAGGTTTGCGGCGCGATCGGGCTGGCAAGCGCCGCCGCAATCTCGGCCCGCGTCACCAGTTCGCAATGGCAAACGATGCCGCCGTTGTCGGGCGCGTCGCAACTGCGCGGCGGCCCTTGGGTGATGTTGGGCATCTGTGGCCAAGTCGGATTCGACAGCGACGTGGCAGTCACCATGTCGGCGCAGAGATCGTGGACATATTGCGCTGTGCCCAGAGCCGACGACAGCCCGGTGGACCGGATGCCGCCAACGCAGATGTAGTTGCGGACGGCGTCCTTGCTGATCTGATAGTCCTTGAACTGGGTCGCGGGGCGCAGGCCGGCATAGATCGCGGTGATCTCCTGACCTGCCAGTCCGGGCAGGATTTCTTCGCCCCGGAGCCGCAGCGCATCCAGCGTTTCGGGCACCAGCGCGGCGGTTTCCCGGTTGTCCTGTTCCTCGGCTGTCGGGCCAACCAGAAGGTTGCCGTAGGCGGTACGACAGACGACGACGCCCTTGGTCACCGCGGTCGGGACCGGCAACAGGATGTGGCCGGCAAGGGCGCTGGCGGGTTTGTCATAGACGATGAACTGGCCCTTGCGCGGTTTGATCCGGAAGGTCGTCGCGCCGGTCAACATCTGGTCGATCTGGTCGCCATAAAGGCCCGCCGCGTTGATCGTCACCTTGGCCCGGATCGCCCCGCGCGTGGTGTCCAGAACCCAGCCGCTGTCGAAATATCCACCCGTCACGGCGTAATCGCGCAGCAAGGTCGCGCCGTTTTCGACGGCTTGCAGCAGGTAGGCGTGCGGCGCTGACCACGGGTCGATCAGGGATTCACCGGGCACCCGGAACGACGCCGCGACGTGCGCACCAAGGCCCGGTTCAAGGCTGCGGGTCTGGGCGGCAGTCAGGGGCGCGACATCGACGCCATTGGCGCGGGCCTGACCCATCAGGGCGGGCAGTGCGGCCTCTTGTTCGGCGTTCCACGCGATGACCAGCGCGCCGCATTCGATCAGCGGCAGGTTCAGCCGCTGGTGGATCGCCCGGTATTCGGCGTAACCCGCGGCGACGCAGCGTTGTTCCAGCGAACCCACGGGGGCATCGAACCCGGTATGCAGGATCGCGCTGTTGGCCTTTGACGCGCCGTCCAGCACATCGCGGGCCTTTTCCAGCACGACGACTTTCCACCCCTCCAGCGTCAGCCGCCGGGCGATGGCGCAGCCAATTACCCCGGCACCGATGATGGCGGCGTCATAGGATCTGTCTGGCAGGGCGGCAGGCATAGGCACATTTGCACAGCAAGTGACCGTTCAGTCAATCGACCCCGGTGAATTCGCCCGAATACGCATAATCTTTGGGCGATTGCTGTTGACATAAGGCATTGGCCTGCGGGTAGGGTGACATATGAAGCCGATCCAGCGTCGCAACAAAATCGCCGAGGCCGTCGATAGTTACGGCGCGATGTCGGTTGACGCGCTGGCTTCGCAGTTCGATGTATCGCCGGAAACGATCCGTCGGGATCTGGGGCGGCTGGCGGATTCCGGGGCGCTGCAAAAGGTGCATGGCGGGGCGCGTCCCCTGCGCCTGCATACCGAAGGCAGTTTTCGCGAACGCATGGCCGAGGATCAGGCAGCCAAGCAGGTGATCGCGGACAAACTGGCACAAATCATCGAAGCGGGCGACACGATCTTCATCGATACCGGGTCGACAACCGTGATCTGCGCCCGCAGCCTTGCCGCAATCGGGCATTTGACAGTGATCACCAATTCGGTCCGCGTCGCCGAGATTATCGGGCAGACGCCGGCCAACACCGTCTATCTGCTGGGCGGCGCGTTTGGCGGCGACAACGGCGAAACAACCGGCCCGCTGGTGATCGACCAGATCGCCATGTTTCAGGCCGATCATGCGATCATCACAGTCGCTGCCATCGACGCCGATGTGGGCGCGATGGACGCCGATTTTGCCGAGGCGCAGGTGGCCCGCGCGATGATCGCCGCGTCGCGTCAGACAATCGTTCTGGCGCATGGCACGAAATTGCGGCGCAAGGCAGCGTTTCGGATATGTCGACTTGACCAGATCGATGTGCTTGTCTGCGATCAGACGCCCGACAGCGGGTTTCTGACATCGTTGAATGCAGCGGGTTGCGCCCTGCCATGAATTTACCGCAGGGGACCAGATGCGATTGATACGCGGCTATGTGCGCTGGATCGACCGGCTGTCAGACTATGTCGGCTATGTTGCGATGTATCTGATCTTTGCGATGGTCGCGATCCTGCTGCTGGACGCGGTCACGCGGAACGTGGTCCAGATACCGCTGCACTGGCCGGTCGAGCTGACCCAGTTCACACTGGCGGCCTATTATTTCATGGGCGGGCCGATCACGCTGAAAAACAACGATCATGTGCGGATGGACCTGTTCTATGAACCCATCTCGGAGCGGGGCAAGGCACGGATGGATCTGCTGACCATCGGCTGTTTGCTGTTCTATCTGGTGGTCATGTTCATCGGGTCGATCAGCAGTCTGGAATACGCCATCCAGACCAATGAAACGCGGTTTTCGATGTGGAATCCATCGGTCATCCCGATCAAGGTGCTGATGGTGGGCTGCATCGGGTTGATGATCCTGCAAACGGTGTCGCTGATTTTCAAACACGTGGCGACACTGCGCGGGGCTGACCTTTCATGACTGACGAATTCGTCGCTATCTTCATGTTCGTGTCGATGCTTGCGCTGCTGTCCACCGGCCAACGGGTGTTCGCGGCCATCGGTTTTGTCGCGTCGGGCGCGGTGTTGCTGCTCTATGGCACGGGCGGCGTCGAGATTCCGTTCAGTCAGGCGTTCAAGCTGTTCAACTGGTTCCCGATGCTGACCCTGCCGCTGTTCATCTACATGGGCTATGTGCTGTCGGAATCCGGGATTGCCGACGACCTGTACCGGATGCTGCATGTCTGGTTCGGCCGGGTCCGTGGCGGGCTGGCGATCGGCACGATCGTTCTGATGGTGATCATTTCCGCGATGAACGGACTTTCGGTCGCGGGCATGGCCATCGGGGCCACGATTGCCCTGCCCGAGATGTTGAAACGCGGCTACGACAAGGTGCTGATTTCGGGGGTCGTGCAGGGCGGATCATCGCTCGGCATCCTTGTGCCGCCTTCGGTCGTCATGGTGCTTTACGGGATGATCGCGCGGCAGCCGGTCAGCCAGTTGTGGCTGGCCGGGGTGATTCCGGGCCTGCTGATGGCGGCGATGTTTGTCGTCTATGTGATGGTGCGCTGCCGGATCAATCCGTCGCTGGCACCCGTATTGACGGACGAAGAACTTGCGATGCCGATGGGCGAAAAACTGGCGCTGCTGCGCGCCGGGATCATCCCGTTCCTGATTTTTTTCACGATGACCGGCCTGTTCGTCATGGGCTATACCAGTCTGGTAGAAAGCAGCGCGGTCGGGGCCACCTCGGCGACCCTTGCCGCCGCGTGGAAACGTCGCCTGTCGTTCGGGATGATCCATGAAACCGCCCGCAAGACGCTGGCGATTTCCTGCATGTTCTTGTGGCTGATCCTCGCCGCACTTGCCTTTGGCGCAGTGTTCGACGGCATCGGCGCGGTGCGCGCCATTGAATCGCTGTTCATCACCCGGTGGGAGCTGACGCCCTGGCAGGTCATCATCATGATGCAGGTCAGTTTCATCATCATGGGGATGTTTCTGGACGATACCGCGATGCTGGTCATCGTCGCGCCGCTGTATATTCCGCTGGTCAAAGTGCTGGACCTTGGCATCGACAACCAGCTGATCTGGTTCGGCGTTCTCTATACGATGACCTGCCAGATCGCCTATATCACGCCGCCGTTCGGCTATAACCTGTTCCTGATGCGGGCGCTGGCGCCCAAGGAAATCGGGTTGCTCGACATCTATCGGTCAATCTGGCCGTTCGTGGTCATGATGGCCCTGACTATCGCGCTGGTGATGATTTTCCCGCAGATCGCGCTGTGGCTGCCCGAATATGCACGGAGTTTCTGACACCCCATCCAACCGCCCGCCAGAAGGTCGCCATTTCAACCAAGGAGAACGACGATGACAAAACTGATCAAACCGATGTCCCCTTCCGAGAAAATCCTCGATAGCCGACGCCAGTTCATGAAACGGGTCGGCTGGGGCGGTGCGGCTGCTGCGGCGACAACGCTGGCGGCGCCGGCAGCGATTGCCCAGACCGCGCCGATCAAGTGGCGATTGCAGACCTATTCGGGCGCGCCACTTGGGGCGCATGTGATCAAGCCGCAGATCGACGCCTTTAACGCCGCCGCGAATGGCGAGATGGAGATCGAACTGTATTACGCCGACCAACTGGTACCCACGGCTGAACTGTTCCGCTCGATGCAGAACGGCACCATCGACGCGGTGCAATCGGACGATGCGACGATGGCCTCGCCGGTCGATATCTCGGTGTTCGGCGGCTATTTTCCCTTCGCCACCCGCTACTCTCTCGATGTGCCGGCGCTGTTTGCCTACTACGGCCTGAACGAGATCTGGGCCGAAGCTTATGGCGAGGTCGAAAACGTCACCTGGCTGTCGTCGGGCGCCTGGGATCCGCTGCATATCTTTACCGTCGACAAGCCGATCCGGTCGCTGGCCGACATGAAAGGCTTGCGCGTCTTCGGGGTGCCGACGGCGGGCAAGTTCCTGTCGCAATACGGCCTGATCCCGGTCACCGTGCCGTGGGACGATGTCGAAGTGGCGATGCAGACCGGCGAACTGGACGGCGTCGCCTGGTGCGGCTTTACCGAGGCCTATGAGGTCGGCTGGGCGGATGTGTGTAACTATGCGCTGACCAACTCTGTCACGGGCGCATGGTTCGGCAGCTATTTCGCCAACACCGAAAGCTGGAACAAGGTGCCGCCGCATTTGCAGCAGCTGTATCGGTCGACGATTGACCAGTCGCACTATTACCGCAACCAGTGGTATTGGGGCGGCGAGGCCAAGCTGCGGGTCGAGGGCGAAAAGATGGAGCTGACCTCGATCCCGACAGACGAGTGGGCGACCGTCACCGCCGACGCCGAAAAGTTCTGGGACGAAATCGCGGCGACCAGCCCGCGGTCGGCCAAGGTCGTGCAGGCGTTCAAGGATTATGCGGCGACGATGGTCAAGGCCGGTTATCCCTACCGCTGATCCCACTTGCAAATGATCCCTTGCAAAAACGGGCCGGGGCGGGTTTGGCTGCCCCGGCCAATTCAATTCTGAAAGACTGCACATATGCCCGCCAACATGACCTTTGATGACCTGAAAGAAGCCGTGGAAAACGGCAATGTCGATACCGTCCTGACCTGCCTCGTCGATATGCAGGGTCGGCTGATGGGCAAACGGTTTCACGCCGCGCATTTCATCAACGGCGGCCATGTCGAAACCCACGGCTGCAACTATCTGCTGGCGACCGACCTCGAGATGGAAACCGTGCAAGGTTACAAGGCGACAGGTTGGGCGTCGGGCTATGGCGATTACGTGCATAAACCCGACCTGACGACGATCCGCCGGGTGCCGTGGCTGCCCGGCACCGCAATGGTGATGTGCGATGTCTTGGATCATCACCACGTCGAGGTGCCGCATTCGCCCCGCGCGATCCTGAAACGCCAAATCGCCCGCGCACGCGCGTTGGGGTTCGATGCGATGATGGCGACCGAGCTGGAGTTTTATCTGTTCGAACAAAGCTATGACGCGTTGAACACTGGCGGCTATCGCAACATGCAGACCTTTGGCCGTTTTAATGCCGATTACGCAATCTTTGGCACCACCAAAGAGGAATCGGTGATGCGGGCGATCCGCAATGGGCTTTATGGCGCCGGCATCCCGGTGGAAAATTCCAAGGGCGAGGCCGAGGCGGGGCAGGAAGAGATCAACATCAAGTATTCCGACGCCCTTGATACCGCCGACATGCACACGATCACCAAGAACGCCTGCAAGGAAATCGCTCATGCGCAGGGGCATGGCCTGACCTTCATGGCGAAATACGCGACCGACCGGTCCGGATCGTCGTCGCATATCCATCAGTCGTTGTGGAAAGATGGCAAACCGGCGTTTCTGGACGAAAAGGCAGATCACGGCATGTCCGACCTGATGCGCCACTACGTTGCCGGGTTGCTGGCCCATGCGTCCGATGTCACCTATTTTCTGGCCCCCTACATCAACAGCTACAAGCGGTTCACCGTCGGCATGTTCGCCCCGACCAAGGCGGTCTGGTCGACCGACAATCGCACCGCCGGCTATCGGGTCTGCGGCGCCGGGACCAAGGGTGTGCGGATCGAATGCCGGGTCGGCGGGGCCGATCTGAACCCCTATCTGGCAATGGCCGGGCAACTGGCGGCAGGCCTGGACGGGATCGAGCGCAAGCTGGAACTGGAACCGGAAATGTCGGGCGATGTCTATCAATCCGGCGACGCCCGCGAGATTCCGACAACCCTTGGCGCGGCGGCATCTGCCCTGCACGGATCGGCCATGTTGCGGGCCGCGTTCGGCGACGATGTGGTCGATCACTACCACCGCGCCGCCAAGTGGGAGATCGAAGAAAACAACCGCAATGTCACCGACTGGGACTTGCGCCGTGGCTTTGAGAGGGCATGAGAGCATGACAATCAAACTGATCTCGCCCGTCGATGGCAGCGTCTATGCCGAACGGACTCCGCTGACTTTGGAACAGGCGCAGGACGCCACCGGGCGCGCCAAAGTGGCACAAGGGTTGTGGGCCGAGCGGCCGCTGAGCGAACGGATGGCGCTGGTCAAGGCGGGGCTGGTGGCCCTGGACGGGATGAAAGACCGGATGGTGCAGGAACTCGCGTGGCAGATGGGCCGCCCGGTGCGCTATGGCGGCGAATTCGGCGGAATGAACGAACGCAGCGATTACATGCTGTCAATTGCCAAGGACGCGCTGGCCCCCACGGTGGTCGAAGATTCCGCCAAGATGTCCCGGCGGATCGAACGCGCCCCGCAAGGCGTGATCATGGTCATCGCGCCGTGGAATTACCCCTATATGACGGCGATGAATACCATCGTGCCCGCCTTGATCGCGGGCAATGCGGTGATGCTGAAACACGCCAGCCAGACCCTGCTGGTGGGCGAGATGATTGCCGAAGCGATGCACGCTGGCGGCGTCCCGGCGGATGTGTTCCAGAACGTCGTGCTGGACCACGCGGGGACCGAGGCGCTGATCGCGTCGCGTGCCTTTGGCTTTGTCAATTTCACCGGATCGGTCGGCGGCGGGCAGGCGATTGAACGCGCCGCCGCTGGCACGTTCACCGGGCTGGGGCTTGAGTTGGGCGGCAAGGATCCGGGATATGTGATGGACGACGCCGATCTGGATTGGGCCGTCGATGTGCTGATGGACGGGGCGATGTTCAACGCCGGGCAATGCTGCTGCGGGATCGAGCGGATTTATGTACACGAGAGCCTGTATGACGCCTTTGTCGAAAAAGCCGTGGCCTGGGTGTCGGGCCTGAAACTGGGCAATCCGTTTGATGAGGCGACGACGCTTGGCCCGATGGCCAACGTGCGTTTCGCCCGCACCGTGCGAGAACAAACCGCAGCGGCGGTCAAAGCCGGAGCCAAGGCGCTGATCGATCCGGCACTGTTTCCGGCAGATGATGGCGGTGCCTATCTGGCGCCGCAAATCCTCGTCAATGTCGATCATTCGATGCGGGTGATGACCGAGGAATCGTTCGGGCCCGTCGTCGGCATCATGGCCGTCAAGAACGACGCCGAGGCGCTGCATCTGATGAACGATTCGCCCTATGGTCTGACGGCAAGCCTGTGGACCGCCAACGCCGACCGCGCCTATGCGCTGGGCCGCCAGATCGAAACCGGCACCGTGTTTCAGAACCGCGCCGATTACCTTGACCCGGCGATCTGCTGGACCGGCTGCAAGGACACCGGGCGCGGCGGGGCGCTGTCTGTTCTGGGGTATCACGCGGTGACGCGCCCCCGTTCCTATCATCTGCGAAAGGCAAAATCATGAACCTGACCGGCAACTGGTCCTATCCGACAGCAATCAAATTCGGCGCCGGGCGAATCAAGGAAATTGGCGCGGCCTGTGCGCAGGCGGGCATCAAACGGCCCTTGTTAGTGACTGATCGCGGGCTGGCCAGCATGGCGATCACGACCACGACGCTGGACCGGCTTGAGGCTGCCGGGCTTGGCCGCGCGATGTTCGCGGAGGTCGATCCGAACCCGAACGAGGTGAACCTTGCGGCCGGCCTCAAGGTGTACAAAGACGGCGGGCATGACGGGGTTGTGGCGTTTGGCGGCGGATCGGGCCTTGATCTGGGCAAAATGATCGCCTTCATGTCCGGCCAGACCCGGCCCCTGTGGGATTACGAAGACGTGGACGACTGGTGGACCCGCGCCGTCCCTGCCGGAATCGCCCCGATCGTCGCGGTGCCGACGACCGCCGGGACGGGTTCGGAAGTGGGCCGTGCGTCGGTCATCACCAACAGCGAAACCCATGTGAAAAAGATCATCTTTCACCCCAAGGTGCTGCCGACCGTGGTGATCTGCGACCCGGAACTGACCGTGGGGATGCCAAAGGCGATCACGGCGGGCACCGGCATGGACGCCTTCGCGCATTGCCTCGAAGCCTATTCGTCGCCGTTCTTTCACCCAATGTCGCAGGGCATCGCGTTGGAGGGGCTGCGGCTGGTCAACACCTATCTGCCCAAGGCTTATGCCGACGGGGCCGACATTGAAGCCCGCGCCCGGATGATGGCGGCGGCGGCAATGGGGGCGGTGGCGTTTCAAAAGGGGCTGGGGGCGATCCATGCCCTGTCGCACCCCGTTGGCGCGGTGTTCGGGACGCATCACGGGACGACGAACGCAGTGGTGATGCCGGCCTGTCTGGCGTTCAATCGGGTGGCGATCGAGGAAAAACTGGGAATGGCCGCCGGGTATCTGGGGATCAAGGGCGGCTTTGACGGATTCGCGGCGCGGGTCGATGAACTGAACGCGCTGCTCGGCATCCCCAAGGGGCTGGGCGCGATGGGCGTCGATGCGGGACGACTGGACGAGTTGACCGAAATGGCGCTGCAAGACCCCAGCGTCGGCGGCAATCCGGTGGCGATGACGCGCGACAATACGCGGGCTTTGTTCGACGCGGCGATGTAAGGTCTAGGCCACCGATTTCAGCCAGCGCATGAAGGTTCGCAGCGCCGGTTTCACTGCGCCGGGCCGGGTCACCATGTGATAGCCCAATGTCTCGGCGCAATCGCAATGCACCGCCCGTAGCCGCCCGCTTGCCAGATCGTCGGCGATCAGGGCGGTCAGCTCGACGTGCAGGCCGTAACCTTCGCGGGCGGCGGCCAAGGCCAGTTCTTCGGTCGGAATAAAGGTCGGCGTGATCTTGTCGGTGTCGATCCCGATGTTCCGGAGCCATGCGATCTGTTCCGGCCAATCGGTTTCGATTACCCAGGGCATCGCGGTCATCTCTGCCGGGGTCAGTGCGACCCGGTCGCCCAGCAACGACGGCGCACCGACCACGGTAAAGTTGGCGGGCGCCAACATTTCGGCGTCCAGCCCCGGCCATTGTCCGGTCCCGAAACGGATCCCCAGATCCATTCCTTCACGGGCCAGATCGATACTGCGCCGTTCCGGGTGCAGGGCCAGCGGGATGTCGGCATGGAGCGCCCAGAATTTGCCCAAACGGGGCATCAGCCACTTGGCGGCAAAACTGGGGGTCAGGGTGACGGCCAACGGGCGGGCGGCGTCGGCATCGGTCACGGCCTGAACCGCTGCTGCGATCTGGTCGAAGGCAGCGGTCAGCGGCGGGGCAAGGCGTTGGCCATCGGGGGTCAGCGCCATGCCCCGCCCCTCGCGCTGCATCAGGGTCAGGCCCAGATGGGTTTCGACGGTGCGCAGGTGCTGGGCAATTGCCGCATGGGTGACGTTCAACTCGCGCGCGGCCTCGGACAGCGACCCGGTGCGGGCGGCCGCCTCGAACGCACGAAGGGCCGGGAGCGAGGGGATCTTGCGCCAATCCATGTGATAGTCCTGCTAACAAGTCAAAATTCTTACTGAATCGTCTGAGTCATTAAGACATGGTATATTCGGGGCATCAACACAGAAAAGGAGAAAGTGATGCTTTCAATTATCGCCCACGCGCTGCGAATCGCCACCATCTCTGATCGCTGGAATGCCCCCGATCATTGGGTCGACCGCGCACCACGCAGTCTGTTCGAAGCGGAGCGGCTCGAAGATGAACGCAAACGGATTTATTTCCACCATCGCGGCATCTGGTGATCGGTCAGATCAGTGCCAACAATTCACGGTGCCGGGCGGTAAAATCCGCCCGCACCTGCATCGGCGGACGCAGGCGGATTTCAAGGTTCTGGGCCAGTGCAGAGTCCGGTTTCCCGAAAAACCTGTCTGCCTCGGCCACGGTGAATCCGGCGATCTGCACCGCCTCCAGCCATGCCGACAGCTTGTCTGCCTTCTTGATCTGTTTTTTCACATCGCCGGGCACCTGCGCAGGCAGACCGAACCGGATATGCACCGCCGCCGCCAGTCGGTCATCCAGCGCCCCATAGCCCGGCCCCACCGCCGCCTTGACTGGCGAAATCATGTCGCCGATGACATATTCCGGCGCATCGTGCAGCAGTGCCGCAAGTCGCCATTTCGCCGGTGCCCTGGGGTTCTGCAGCCCGAAAATCTGTTCGACGAGCAACGAATGTTCGGCGACCGAATAGGCGAAATCGCCGATCGTTTGCCCATTCCATCGCGCGACAAAAGCCAACCCATGCGCGATATCCGCAATCTCGATATCCACCGGCGTCGGATCGAGCAGATCCAGCCTGCGCCCTGAAAGCATTCGCTGCCATGCCCGTGGTTGTTTCATCCCGCCCCCGATTTCGCCGCCTGAACCCTAGGCAAGCCGCACTCCCATTGTCCAGTCGTGGCATGGGTGCTATCTGACCGCAAATTTCAGATTGTAAGGAGCAGCCGGGATGGCGCAGGATTATATCGTCAAGGACATCAAGCTGGCTGATTTTGGCCGCAAGGAACTGAATATCGCCGAAACCGAAATGCCGGGGCTGATGGCGCTGCGCGAGGAGTTCGGGACCAAAAAGCCGCTCAAGGGTGCGCGCATCGTCGGCAGCCTGCACATGACGATCCAGACCGCCGTGTTGATCGAAACGCTGAATGCGCTGGGTGCCGATGTGCGCTGGGCGTCGTGCAACATTTTCTCGACGCAAGACCATGCCGCTGCGGCCATCGCCGCCGGTGGCACCCCGGTTTTCGCGGTTAAGGGGCAGACCCTGACCGAACATTGGGATTATCTCGACAAGTCGTTCATGTTTCCAGAAGGCGCGAACATGATCCTCGACGATGGTGGCGACGCGACGTTGTATGTGTTGCTGGGCGCACGGGCCGAAGCGGGCGAGGACATCATCGCGGTCCCGACCTCGGAAGAAGAAGAAGTCATCAAACTGCAAATCGCCAAGCGGATGAAGGAAACCCCCGGTTGGTTCACCAAAACCCGCGATGCCATTCAGGGCGTCAGCGAAGAAACCACGACCGGCGTGCATCGCCTGTATGATCTGCACAAAAAGGGCCAGCTGCCCTTCCCCGCGATCAACGTCAACGACTCTGTCACCAAATCGAAATTCGACAACAAGTATGGCTGCAAGGAATCGCTGGTCGACGGCATCCGCCGCGCCACCGACACGATGATGGCGGGCAAGGTCGCCGTGGTCATGGGGTACGGCGATGTTGGCAAGGGATCGGCGGCATCGCTGTCGGGCGCCGGTGCCCGCGTCATCGTGACCGAGGTCGATCCGATCTGCGCGTTGCAGGCCGCGATGGACGGCTATCAGGTGACGACGCTCGAGGATGTGGTGGCCACCGCCGACATCTTTGTCACCACCACCGGCAACAAGGACGTCATCCGCATCGAACATCTGCGCGAGATGAAGGACATGGCGATCGTCGGCAACATCGGCCACTTCGACAACGAAATTCAGGTTGCCGCGCTGAAGAACCACAAGTGGACCAACATCAAGGAACAGGTCGACATGATCGAGATGCCCAATGGGCATCGTCTGATCCTGCTGTCCCAAGGCCGCCTGCTGAACCTTGGCAACGCCACCGGACATCCGTCGTTCGTGATGTCCGCCAGTTTCACCAATCAGGTGCTGGCGCAGATTGAGCTTTGGACCAAGGGTGACGAATATCAGCCCGGCGTCTATATCCTGCCCAAGCATCTGGACGAAAAGGTCGCCCGCCTACATCTGGCCCGGATCGGGGTGAAACTGACCGAACTGAAGAGGGATCAGGCGGATTACATCGGCGTGCCGGTCGAAGGACCATTCAAGCCGGAACATTATCGGTATTGATCGCAACCAAGGCGCATCAATCACATCGGCGGCGTTTTCGCACGAGGCGGAACGCCGCCTTTTCCGCCGGATTTCTCTTTACCCACCGCCCTGCCTGCCCTTACGTTCACGTTAGCGCCGCGACGAACGGCCATAAACAGCAAACGTGGGGACTGCACGACATGGGTAAAAGAGACGAGTGGATCGCAAAGTACGCCGAAGATTTGAAAACCAAATGCGGCATGACGCCGGATATGGACCTGCTGACCAAAGTGACTATCGGCTGTGGACCGGCGATCTATAACGCCGACGCTTCAACTGTTGCCGGTGGGCAGCCTGCCGAACTGGAAACGGTAAAGACCAATTTCCTGATCAAGAAGCTTGGCCTGAAAGACAGCCCCGATCTGATGAAGGCGCTTCAGGCGGTCATCGAAACCTATGGCAAGTCCGAACGGAACAAATACCGCGCCGTCGTCTATTACATGCTGACCAAACATTTCGGCAAAGAGGCCGTGTATAAGTAGCGCGCCTGCAATGCGATACGAAACACCCGCCTCTGACCGGCGGGTGTTTTCATTTGAACCGCATTTGAATTGAACATTCAGGGCTATTCATTTGCGGAATCAGGCGTATCTCACCTATGACTGATCCTGCGGCCAGGATGGCCCGAACCGAATTTCAAATCGCGTGTGGGAGTACGCGGGTGAGAGAAAGGGTTCGGATCCGTCCGGACCCTTTCGCTATTTCAGGCCCGGATTTTTCAGGGCTTCGTGTCGCCCAGTTCGCAAACAATCCGCCATTCATAGGGCGTGACCGGCTGCACGGACAGACGCGAATTTTTGACCAGCACCATATCGGCAAGCCGGGAGTCGGCCTTGATCTGCTCCAGTGTAACCGGCTTTGTCAGCGGCCGCACGGCGCGAATATCGACGCAGTCCCAGCGCGGATCGTCGGTGGTGCTGTCGGGGTGCGACAGGCCGCAAACCGCGACGATGCCGACGATCTCAAGACCCGTGCGCGAATGGTAAAAGAACCCCAGATCGCCCAATGCCATTGCCCGCATGTT
>JBBQHC010000046.1:0-19158 GCA_038323615.1 Rhodobacterales bacterium
CCCATCTTTGGGTTCCAGCGCGCGGTCTGGTGGCCAAAGTGAACGCCAGCTTCAAGCAGTTGGCGCATGGAGAACTCGGGAAGAGCCATGTCGTTTCCTTTTCCGGTTTAGCCTCGGCGGGGGTATCAGACCATGTGGCCCAACCGGTGGATGATCTAGGATTTCTCCCCAAACCACCCGCCCCCGCCTGCGGGATTGAATGCGCGCCGTATAAACGCGGGTTTTGAGGCGCGCAAGGGGGTGCAGCCCTTACAAGAACACCCGTTCCACAAACCAATAGGCCCCGACGACGGCAATCGCCGCCGATGCGGGCACCGCCACAATCCGCCGGTACGCCGACAGGTGGTCGCGGAAATGCACCGAGAGCAGGCAAAGAAACGATAGCACCGTCAAAGGCGCAAGGAACGTGAACAGCGGTATACCTTCCACCGCCGTGATGGGCAGAATTCCGGTCGCCACTTCAAGGACGACGGCCAAGCTGCCGAAAATAATGATTAAAACGACATATAGGGCGCTGGCCTGCGTCACTTCGTTGGCGCCCCGATCGACCCGGATCGCCTGCCAGACACACAGAAACGCGACGGCAATCACGAACAACTGCCCCAGTTCGACCCCGATATTGAACCCGATCAGCGCCGGAATAAAGGCCCCCGCAGGCAGGCCGAACTGGCCTAGGACGGACGCGAAACCAAGGCCATGCAGCAGCCCGAAACCGAACACAACGGCCGGTCGCCAAGGTGATAACCCCCGCGCCACGATATTCTCGACCGCGACAAAGACGATGGAGGCGGCGATGATCGGCTCGACGATGCTGGAGGGCACCGACACATATCCCAAGGCCGCCAATGCCAGCGTAATCGTGTGGGCGACGGTAAAGCTTGTCACCTGCCACAGCAGCGGGCGGAAATGGGTGGACAGAAAGAACAGACCAAGCACAAACAGGATATGGTCCAGCCCCAGCGGCACGATATGGTCGAACCCGACCGGGAGGTAGTTGGCAAAGGTCTGCCACTGGCCCACCTGCCCGCCACCTGCCAGCGCAATGGAATCGCTAATCGCGCCGGCCTCGAGGTATCCGTCATAGGGGTTTTCGACCCCCTGCTGGCGGATCACCAACGTGCCAAAGGCAGTATCCCAGCCGACCTGCACGCTGTCTGCCCCTGCCGGAATTGGCACCGCGAATTGAAAGGTCGACGGGCGCACAATGCCGGTATCGCCGACCTCGGGCACCTGGACGCCGATCAGGTTCGGCGTGACGACGCTATCGCCAAAGCGCACAGTGATCCGGCTGGCCATCTTAGGCCAAAATGCTTCGAACCGTCCCGCCAGCGTCGCAGGGTCAAGTGCGCGCAAACTGTCATAGTCAGCGGCCTCTGGGGCGGCGTTGGTGTCGGCGACATCGGTCAGATCGATCCCGGCGACAAAACTTTCGACGTTGGCGCGCACCTCGAACTGCAACGCACCGTCCACTTCGGTCATGTCGGCGATGGCAGGCAGAACCTCGTGGGCCATCGCGACGGACGCCAGCGTGAGCAACAGCACCAAGGCGCTTGACTTCACCGCGCGCAGCGACACCTTTGCGCCCTTGATAATGGAGACTGTCATGCGTGCCCTTGCCCTGTTTCTAGCCCTGATATCCGGCCCCGTCGCCGCCCACGAATTCTGGCTGGAACCGCTGGCCTATCAGGTTCCGGCGGACGGTAGGCTTGAGGCCGAGATTGTCAACGGACAGTTCTTTGAAGGCCTCAAGCTGGCCTATATCCCGCAGCGCATCGTCTCTTACGTCGTCTTTGCCGGAGATCAGGCCGCACCCGTGCAAATGCGCATCGGTGACACGCCCGGCCTGCAACAAGACGCCCTGACGCAAGGATTGAACATCGTCGCCTACCAATCGACGGTCGCCACCGTCGATTACGAAAATTGGGAAAAGTTTCAACGCTTTGTCAGCCATAAGGACTTTGGCGACGTCCTGACCCGGCACCGCGCACGCGGCCTGCCCGAAGCAGAGTTCAAAGAGGCCTACGCGCGGTTTTCCAAGACCCTGATCGGCGTCGGTGACGGCGCTGGTGCCGACCGGCGCACCGGGCTGGAAACCGAGATTGTCGCCCTGACCAATCCCTATACCGACAATCTGTCTGGCGGCATGCGCGTGCAGGTGTTCTATCGCACCGATGTGCGGCCTGATACGCAGGTCGAGATATTCGAGAAAGCCGCGGACGGCACGGTGGTCGTGACGACAACGCGCACCGACGCGAACGGCATCGCGACGATCCCGGTGCGCCCCGGTTACAGTTACATGCTCGACGCCGTGGTGCTGCGCGAACCGACCGCCGATGTGACCGACGCAACGGGCGGCGTCTGGGAAACGCTGTGGGCCAACCTGACCTTCGGTGTGCCGGGGTAAGCGGCAGCGCGGCGGATTGACCGCAGCGGCGGCGCGGGCGATGTAGCGGCATGACGAAAACACCTGACATCCTGTGTATCGGATCGGTCCTGTGGGACGTAATCGGGCGGTCGGCCAGCCATATGCGGCTTGGGGCGGATGTGCCGGGGCGGATCACCCGCGCACCCGGCGGCGTGGCAATGAACATCGCGATGACGCTGGCCCGGTTTGGAATGACTCCGGCACTTCTGACCAGCATCGGCCGCGATACAGAAGGCGACGAACTGGTCGCCGCCGCCGACGCGATGGGGCTGCTGACGGCCCACGTCTATCGCAGCGACGATCTGGCAACCGATGTCTATATGGCTATCGAGGGTGCCAACGGGCTGATCGCCGCGATTGCCGATGCTCATTCGCTGGAAACCGCAGGGGCCAAGATCTTGCGCCCCTTGGCGGACGGACGGCTGGGGTCGGCGGATGCCCCTTGGGGCGGACCTGTGGCGTTGGACGGAAATCTGACCGTGGAACTGCTGCGCGAGATTGCAACATCGCCCCTGTTCGCCGCCGCCGACCTGCGCGTCGCCCCGGCAAGTCCGGGAAAAGCCGAACGATTGCTGGCGCTTATGGGCCACTCTTCAGCAACCTTGTATGTCAATCTAGAGGAGGCGGGGCTGCTGTGCCAGACCGCCTTTTCCGGGTCAGAGGACGCAGCACGAAGTCTGATCGCAAAAGGCGCGTACCGCGTGCTGGTCACTGACAGCGGCCACCCGACGACCGAGGCGACTGGCGACGATCTGATCACCCTGACCCCGCCCCCCGTGCTGGTCACCCGGGTCACCGGGGCGGGCGATACCTTCATGGCCGCCCATATCGCGTCCGAGGCGCAGGGGTTGGACCGCACCGCCGCCCTTGGCCGCGCCCTGAACGCCGCCGCCACCTACGTTTCAGGAGAGACACCCCTATGACCCTGCCTATGATCCCGATGCAGTTTTCACCCGCAGTCGCTGTCGCACTTAGAACGGGCGGCCCCGTGGTCGCGCTGGAAAGCACGATCATCACACATGGCATGCCTTACCCGCAAAACCTGCAAACAGCACGGGCGGTCGAGGCGGAAGTGCAATCCCACGGCGCCACCCCTGCGACCATCGCGGTGATTGCGGGCACGCTGCATATCGGATTGGAGGCCGCAGAGTTGGAGGCGCTGGCGCAAATGCACGGCGTCGCCAAGCTGTCACGCGCCGATATCGCGGCCTGCATCGCATCGGGCGGCACCGGGGCGACGACGGTGGCCGCAACGATGATCGCGGCGCATCTTGCAGGCATCGGCGTGTTTGCCACCGGGGGCATCGGCGGGGTGCATGGCGGCGCCGAGACAACGTTCGACGTTTCGGCCGATTTGCAGGAATTGGCGCAGACGCCAGTGACAGTCGTTGCGGCAGGTGCCAAGGCAATCCTTGACCTGAAGAAGACCTACGAAGTGCTTGAAACCCTTGGGGTTCCGGTCATCGTCTATGGTCAAGACAGCCTGCCCGCGTTCTGGTCGGCGACGTCCGATCTGCCCGCCCCGCTGCGCATGGACAGCGCAGCCGCGATCGCCGGAGCGCAGAAAATGCGCATCGCGATGGGCATTCCGGGTGGCCAGTTGATTGCCAATCCGATCCCGCAAGCCGACGAAATCCCCGCCGCGACGCTTGCGCCGTTGATCGAGCAGGCACTGGACGAAGCGGCGGCGCAAGGGATCGCCGCCAAGGCTGTGACCCCGTTCCTGCTGCAACGGATCTACGATCTGACCGAGGGGCGCAGCCTGACCGCCAACATCGCGCTGGTGCTGAACAATGCCCGGTTGGCGGCGGCCATCGCGGTGGAACTGGCGCGCTAGTGTGGCCATTGCCGCAGGCAAGTTGACCACCTAAGTAGGGGCGACCAACTGCTTGGAATCCGACCTTGTCAAAACCAACGACCCCCGATCACCCAAAGCGCCGCTCTGGACTGATCAGCGCTTTGCGCAACAACTTTTTGGCCGGGCTGGTTGTCATTGCACCAATCGGACTGACGATCTGGCTGATCCTGACCGTCGTCGGCTGGATCGACGGCTTCGTCTGGCCCTTTGTGCCGCAGGCCTATCGCCCCGACGCCCTGATCAACCGCTGGTTTGGCGATCCCACGACCGGCGAACAGATTGCGATCAACGTACGCGGGATCGGGGTGATCCTGTTCTTCGTATTTACCATTCTGGTCGGCTATGTCGCCAAGGGGCTGGTGGGGCGATCGCTGTTGCGTTTTGGCGAAAGTCTGGTGGCCCGGATGCCCATCGTCCGGTCGGTCTATAACGGGGTCAAGCAGATTGCCGAAACGGTTTTTGCCCAGTCCGAAACCAGCTTCGACACCGTTTGTCTGGTCGAGTATCCGCGCCCCGGCATCTGGGCCATCGCGTTCATCTCGATCAAGGCCAAGGGCGAGATTGCCGCCAAGATCGGGCAAGATGGCGACATTGCGACTGTATTCCTGCCAACGACCCCCAACCCGACATCGGGGTTTCTGCTGTTCGTTCCGATGAAAGATGTCATCATTCTGGACATGAGCGTCGAGGATGCGGCCAAGTTGGTGATTTCCGCCGGCCTTGTCTATCCGGGTGCCAAGGCCGAGGCCGAGGCTGCCGCCAAAGCCCTGCCAGTCGTCTGAACTCAGTGCTTTTCGCCCCTGCCCTGACCGGATTCGCGACTGGGTTTTCCCTGATCCTGGCGATCGGGGCGCAGAACGCTTTCGTGCTGCGCCAAGGATTGCTGCGAACCCATGTGTTCTGGCTCTGTCTGCTTTGTGCGCTGTCCGACGCGGCGTTGATCGCCGCCGGAGTGATCGGGTTTGGCGCTGTGGTTGCGACATTTCCGGCCTTGCCCCGGATCATGGCACTGGGCGGCGCGGCATTTCTGGCAGTCTATGGCACGATGCGTTTGTTCGCAGCTTGGCGTGGCGATTATGCCCTGACCCTGGCCGGAAAATCGGCGGGGTTGGGGGCGACACTCGCGACAGCGGCGGCGTTCACTTGGCTGAACCCGCATGTCTATCTGGACACTTTGGGGTTGGTCGGGGCGGTATCAACGCAATATCCCGGCGCTGCGGCCAAAACCGCGTTTGGCATCGGTGCCGTTCTGGCATCTTTCGTTTTCTTTTTCGGCCTTGGCTACGGCGCCCGCCTTTTGGCACCGATCATGCAATCAATCCGGGCGTGGCGCCTGCTTGATGTGCTGATCGGCTTGGTAATGTGGGCGCTGGCGGTCATGCTATTGGCTTAACCGAACATCCCCACCAGATCGACAGTGCTGCGTTGGCCCAGATCGTCAGTATGATCAGCCAAAAAGCGATCCATCGCCGCCCGACCCGCCGCCTTGAGACGGGCAAGAATCACCGGCGTCGGAATCATTTTGGTCGCCACGTTCAGTTCGTTCATCAGCCCGTCATCGGCGACCATGTGGACCAGCACCTGTTTCATCGCGCCCTTTGGCACCGCGCCCTGAGCGATCAGACGCTGGACGAATTCAATCGCCCGCATTTCGCGCAGCAGCGACGAATTGAAACTGATCTCATTGATCCGGTTCTGGATTTCCTGGGTTGTGCGCGGCAGGTCGTCGCGTTGCAGCGGGTTGATGTTCACAATCAGGATGTCGCTGGGCAGCTCCGGCACGAACAGCGGAAACAGCGCCGGATTGCCGGAATAGCCGCCGTCCCAATAGGCCTCGGTCGTGCCTGTCACCGGATCGGTGATCTCGACCGCTTTGAACACAGTGGGCAGGCAGGCCGATGCCAGGATCGCGCCAGTGGTCACATTCTTGCCGGCAAACACCCGGATCTTGCCACTGCGCACGTTGGTGGCACAAATGAACAAGGCCGGCGCGTCGGCAGCACAGGCCAGATCGTAGTTGAACTGCGCCACGATCCGTTCCAGCGGGTTGCGGATGGCATCGCCGAACACGTAGGGCGACAGCATGCGCTGGGTCGCGTCCAGAGCGGCAAACGCGGGCGATGCCGATATCGCCGCCGCCCAGAATTCGGTCCCCTGCCCGGCCAGCGCCAGCCAATGCTCCAGCCCCGGATCGGTGATCGCCCCGACCTGTTCCCACAGCCAGTCGAGGTTATCGCGCGCGCCCTGCGCCCCGCCAGCCAGCAGCCCGGCCTTAAGCGCGACGGCATTCAGCGCCCCGGCAGAGGTTGCCGAGATCGCCGCGATGTCGATGTCGTCGTCTTCCAGCAACCGGTCAAGCGCACCCCAGGTGAATGCGCCATGTGCCCCGCCACCCTGCAGGGCCAGATTAATGCGTTTTTTGGCCACCTCAGCTAGCCGTCCAGCCGCCGTCGACGCTGATCGTGGTGCCGGTGATCTGGTCTGCGGCAGCACTGCACAGGAACGCCGCTGTCCCGGCGATCTGTTCGATCGTGGCGAATTGCTTGGACGGTTGGCGGTCTAGGATCATGTCGCGTTCGGCGGTCCGCCGGTCAACCTTGTGCTTGGCCATCAGGTCAATGATCTGTTTCTCCACCAGCGGCGTCATCACGTAACCGGGGCAGATCGCGTTACAGGTGATCGCCTCTTCGGCGGTTTCCATTGCAACCGTTTTGGTCAGGCCGACGATGCCGTGCTTGGCGGCGACATAGGCCGATTTGTCCGGGTGGGCGCGCAGCCCATGGGCCGAAGCGATGTTGACGATCCGCCCCCATTTCTTTGACCGCATCCCGGTAATCGCGGCGGCGGTCGTGTGAAACGCCGAAGTCAGGCAGATCGCGATGATCGCATCCCACTTCTCGGTAGGGAATTCTTCGATCGGGGCGACATATTGGATGCCCGCGTTGTTCACCAGAATGTCACAGCCACCCGACGCCACGATCAGGCGACGGCAATCGTCGGGTTTGGTCATGTCGGCCTGCACGTATTTGGCCTGCACCCCCATGTTATCGGCGATTTCCTGGGCCAGATCGTGATCGGCCTTGTCGTTGCTGAACGAATTCAACACGATGTTCGCCCCGGCCTTGGCCAGTTCGCGGGCGATCCCCAGACCTATCCCTGAATTCGATCCGGTGATGACGGCGGTTTTTCCTGCAAGGGTCATGCTCTGCTCCATTTGAGTTTGGCCGGACTATAGATGCTGCACCTGCAAAGTGAAGGGATGCATCATCACGACATCAGGATGAGCGATTGGCCATGTGATTCGCTGCGTTGGCGCGACACTCCCCGACGCACCCAAAAAAAACGCCCGCACAAGGCGGGCGTTAAGTTATTGAGGCAGGTTTCATACAGGCAAGAAACCTATCGAGCAGTGACATCTTTATAAGCCTTCGTTCGCCGAGGTCCAAGCTAAAAGTTTGAAAAGGCACAAAAGCCTCTTTAGGTTCCCCCCCAACCGGGACCGGACACAGACGGATAATCGCCAAAATGAAATCAGATTTTATGCAATGGCTACGCCACTTTGGCGTCGCGACGATCGTTGCCTTGGGCGCCAGTGCGGCCTTGGCCGAACCCACATACGGCATAGCTATGTATGGTGACCCTGCCCTACCACCAGACTTTGTGGCTTTGCCCTACGCGAACCCCGACGCACCGTTCGGTGGACGGATCGTGACAGCCGAGGTGGGATCGTTTGACAGCCTCAACCCCTACGCCCTCAAAGGGTCGACATCGTGGCAACTGCCCTCGCTGATCGGCGAAACGCTGATGGGCCGAACCCTCGACGAACCCTTCACACTTTACGGGCTTTTGGCCGAATCGGTCGAGACGGGGCCGAATCGCGAATGGGTGGAATTCACCCTGCGCCCCGAGGCGCGGTTCAGCGACGGCAACCCGGTGACCGTCGAAGACGTGATCTGGTCGTTCGAGACATTGGGCACCGTCGGCCATCCAAGGTACCGCGGACTGTGGGACAAGATTGCCAGCATGGAAAAGGTCGGCGAACGCGGCGTCCGCATCACCTTCAACACCGAAGACCGCGAACTGGCCCTGCTGGCCGGCCTGCGCCCGATTCTGGAAAAGGCCCAATGGGACGGCGTGGATTTCGCCAATAGCGGCCTGAGCGTCGTGCCGATCACATCCGCCCCCTACGTCATTGACGATTTCGAGGCGGGTCGGTTCATATCGCTGAAACGCAACCCCGATTACTGGGGCAACGACGTGCCATTCCGGCGCGGCACCAACGTGCTGGACGAGGTGCGCATCGAATATTTCGGCGACGAAACCGCCGCATTCGAGGCCTTCAAGACCGGCGAGGTGAACAGCACCCGCGAATTCAACGTCGCCCGTTGGGACAGTCAGTACGACTTCCCCGCCGTCAAGTCGGGCGATGTGGTGAAATCAGTCGTCTCACACGAACGCCCGTCG
The DNA here is from genome assembly GCA_038323615.1 of Rhodobacterales bacterium. GTDB lineage: Bacteria > Pseudomonadota > Alphaproteobacteria > Rhodobacterales > Rhodobacteraceae > JBBKXP01. The sequence continues at coordinate 8,748 of JBBQHC010000046.1, forward strand.
GGAATGACCGGGTTCGTGATGAACACCCGCAAACCGCAGTTCGCAGATTGGCGGGTCCGCGATGCAATGATTCAGGCCTTCAATTTCGAATTCATCAACGACACGATGACGGGCGGGGTGCAGCCGCGGATCACGTCCTATTGGTCGAACTCGCCACTGGCGATGACCCACGATGCGGCGGCGGGCCGGGTCTTGGCGTTCCTTGAACCCTATGCCACCGACCTGACCCCCGGCACGCTTGAAGGCTACGATTTGCCTGTCAGCGACGGCACCGAACGCAACCGTGCCGGAATAATCGCCGCAATGGCAGGCATGGCCGAGGCCGGGTGGACGGTGCAGAACGGTGTGATGGAAAACGCTGATGGCGTGCCGTTCGCATTCGAGATCCTGCTGGAAAACGGCGGGTCGGAAAATCAGGCGATCATCGACATCTATGTGCAGGCGCTGCGCCGCCTAGGGATCACCGCGACCGTGACCAACGTGGACAGCGCCCAGTTCAAGCAACGCACCGATACCTATGACTTTGACATGACCTATTACCGGCGCGCCGCGTCGCTGTCGCCGGGCAACGAACAATACGCCTATTATGGGTCTGACATGGCCGACGAACCGGGTGGGCGCAACCTGATGGGTGTCAAATCGCCCGCCATCGACGCCCTGATCGGGCGCTTGCTGACCTCGGAAAGCCAGGACGATTTCATCGCTGCGGTGCAGGCGCTCGACCGGGTGCTGACGACCGGGCGTTATGTGATCCCGATCTATCAGTGGAATATCAGCCGGATCGCCCATTCCAAGAACCTGCGCTATCCCGACTATTTGCCAATTTTTGGCGACTGGCAGGGCTGGCAACCGGATGTCTGGTGGTGGCAGGAGGATTAGTAAGGAACCTATCGGCGTCGGTGCGCTTGGGTTCACCAGTGGGGTTCGCGGCAGGCGGATTCGATATCTTAGGCGTAACAGGAGAATGGCATGGAGTATCGGCGTCTAGGAAAATCGGGGCTGCAAGTCAGCGAATTTTCGTTCGGATCCTGGGTCACCTTTGGCAAGCAGGTCGATCAGGGCGACGCGAAAAAGATGATGACTGTGGCCTACGACGCCGGGATCAATTTCTTTGATAACGCCGAAGGCTACGAGGCCGGTAATTCAGAAACCCTGATGGGACAGGCGCTGGCCGACCTGGGCTGGGGCCGTGATACCTACATCGTGTCGTCCAAGGTGTTCTGGGGCGGCGACAAGCCGACCCAGCGCGGGCTAAGCCGCAAGCACGTCAACGATGCCTGCCATGCCGCATTGCGCCGGTTGCAGGTCGATTACCTTGACCTGTATTTCTGCCACCGCCCGGACTCGGACACGCCCATCGTCGAAACTGTACGGGCGATGCATGACCTGATCGCCCAGGGTAAGGTGCTGTACTGGGGCACATCGGAATGGTCGGCCCAGCAGATCACCGAGGCGCACGCAGCCGCCCGCGAATGGGGCCTGACGCCGCCCACGATGGAACAACCGGAGTACAACCTGTTCGAGCGACAGAAGGTCGAGGGCGACTATGCGCCGCTTTACGACACCTTCGGCCTTGGCACGACGATCTGGTCGCCGCTTGCCTCTGGACTGCTGACCGGCAAGTACAACGACGGCATCCCCGACGACAGCCGCGTCAACCTGCCGGGTTACGAATGGCTGCGCGACATGGTGCAATCCGAAACCGGCAAGGTGCGGCTTAAAAAGGTCGCCAAACTGGCGGAACTGGCAAAAAAGATCGACCTGCCGATCCACCACATGGCGCTGCTGTGGTGCCTTTCGAACCGCCGCGTTTCGACGGTGATTCTGGGGGCATCGCGGTTATCCCAACTGCAAGACAACCTGTCGGCGCTGGATTCCAAAGACCGCCTGAACGCCGAGGTGCTGCGCAAGATCGACAAGATCATGGACAACACGCCTGCCGCACCGCAGCGGTTTTGAAACCCGAGGCTTGACTCGGCGCCGCACCCCGCCCAGTCGTTGCGCATCCGTGGCGATAAACCGGGCTGCACCGTGGCACAAAAACTGCTGGCTGAATTCATCGGCACTGCCTTGCTTCTCATCGGGGTCGTCGGTTCGGGGATCATGGGCGCGGCATTGGCCGACGGCAACCTCGCCATCGCCCTGCTGGCGAACGCCATTGCTACCGGCTGCATGCTGTATGTGATTATCGCCACGCTGGGCCCGGTATCGGGCGCGCATTTCAACCCGGCGGTGACACTGGCCTTTTGCATCAAGGGATCGCATTCGTGGGCCGCATTGCTGCCCTATGTCATTGTGCAGATCGCCGGGGCCATCATCGGTGTCTGGTTGACCCACCTGATGTTCGATCTGCCGATCCTGCAAACCAGCACGACCGCGCGGCAGGGGTTGCACCTTTGGGCGTCCGAAATAATCGCGACCTTCGGTCTGTTGTTCGTCATCTTTGGCGGTATCAGGCATCGCCCCGATACGGTTCCGGCGCTGGTCGGCGTCTACATCACCGGCGCCTATTGGTTCACCTCGTCCACAAGTTTCGCCAACCCGGCGGTCACGGTCGCCCGCGCCCTGTCGGATACCTTTGCGGGAATCGCGCCGGGGGACGCGCCGATGTTCATGGCGATGCAGCTTGTCGGCGTCGGCGTCGGAATGCTGATCCTGCCCCGCTTGTTTACCGATTAAGGAACCGATGCCTGCCCGCATGGTTGGCCTTGAGCAATCAAGGAGGATTGAGTCATGCAATGGAACACCCTGCGCGACAACTGGTCGGCACATATTCCGCGTATCATGTCCCAATGGCCCGAACTCGACGAAACCGAGGTTGCCGCCACAGACGGAAGCCGCGACCGTTTCGAAGACCTGTTCGCCAAACACTATGATCTGACCCGAACCGAGGCACAGGTCATCATCGCCGACTGGATGCGCGGCATGGAACCGGCAGACACCGTCATGGACGAAACCCGCGACAATGAACGCATCAGCGCCTCGGCCCGCGACATCCCGGCGGGCGAGGATGTTTATGACGACGACGCGGCTTTTGGCGACGATAATCTGCCCGATACGCCCATAGGGCGGACCGGCGACGACAACCAGCCGTCCTGATCAGGGCGGTGTCCGCGGGCGACCCGACATATCTGCCGTCATGGCCTTTCACCTCGCCGCCGATGTGATAGAGGATCCCGCATCGACGGCCCGGGCGGCATCACGGTTGGCCCGCGACAAACCGGGGGAACAACTGACAGCCGCGCCCTCCGCAAACCGCGCACCGATTGGGAGGCCAAGCATGGTCAAACTTGATATCCTGTCCGATCCGATCTGCCCGTGGTGCTATATCGGCAAGGCAAACCTGGATCGCGCCCTTGAAAAAGCGGGCGATCATCCCTTTGCGATCGAATGGCACCCATTCCAGTTGAACCCCGACATGCCCCGTGGCGGCATGGACCGGCGCGAATACCTCGAGGCCAAGTTCGGCGGCAAAGAGGGCGCCGTGCGCGCCTATGCGCCTGTCGTGGCGCAGGCCGAAAAAGCCGGTCTCAAGATCGACTTTGAAGCGATGCAGCGCACCCCCAACACGTTGGACGCGCACCGCCTGATCCACTGGGCCGGGATCGAAGAACGCCAGACGCTGGTGGTCGACCGCCTGTTCAAGGCCTATTTTGTCGAAGGCCGCGACATCGGCGACCCCGAAGTGTTGGCCGATATCGCCGACGGTGCAGGCATGGACGCGGCGTTGGTGACGCGACTTCTGGCCAGCGACGCCGACGCCGACGACATCCGCAACCGCGACGCGCACAGCCGCCAGATGGGCGTGTCTGCGGTGCCGACCTTTATCGTCGCCAACAGCCACGCGGTTCCGGGCGCGCAACCGCCCGATGTCTGGGACCGGGTGATCGCCGACATTCAGGCCCAGATCGCCGCGGCCGAGAGTTGAACCGGCCAACCAAGGCACTTGGCCAGTCCGAATTTATCGCCCTGATGGCGATGCTGGCCGCGACCACCGCGTTTTCCATCGACGCGATGCTGCCCGCCCTGCCCCAGATCGCCGCCGAACTGACGCCCGCCAATCCGAACGCGGCGCAATTGATCATCACCAATTTCGTCATGGGGATGGGATTGGGGACGCTGTTCACCGGGCCGCTGTCGGACGCCTTCGGGCGCAAAGCGGTGATGATTGGCGGTGCTGTCCTGTATATCGTCGCCGCTGTCGTCGCATGGATCGCCCCGACGTTGGAGGGCGTGCTGGCGGCACGGATGGTCATGGGGCTTGGCGCGTCTGGGCCACGGGTTGCGGCACTTGCGCTGATCCGCGATATCCATTCGGGGCGGGAAATGGCGCGGATCATGTCATTCGTGATGATCGTTTTTTCGCTGGTCCCGGCGCTCGCACCCTCAATGGGTGCGCTGATCATGGCACAGACCGGCTGGCGCGGGATTTTCCCGGCGTTCATCGTGTTTTCGCTGATTTCGATGATGTGGCTCTGGTTGCGCCAACCTGAAACTCTAGCGCCGCAACACCGCCGGCCGCTGTCGGTGCGCGCCCTTGGGGCAGCGACGGTCGAAATGTTTCGCCATCCCACCGCGCGGCTGTCGATCCTTGTGCAGACGCTGGCCTTTGCCATGCTGTTTTCGGTTCTGTCCTCGACCCAGCAGATCTTTGATCAGACCTTTGGACGGGGCGACAGTTTTCCGCTGTGGTTCGGCGGGATCGCCGTCGTCGCCGCCTCGTCAGGTTTACTGAATGCGCGGCTGGTCGGGCGGTTGGGGATGCGGGCGATGATCAAGGGAATGCTCGCTGTGCAGATTGGCCTGTCGTTGCTGATGATCCTCGTCACGCTGGCCGATCCGCCGCAGGCCGTCGCCTTTTGGGCCTATGTGATCTGGACCACTTCGGTCTTCTTTCAGGCTGGCCTGACCATCGGCAACCTCAACGCGTTGGCGATGGAGCCGATGGGCCATATCGCCGGCCTTGCCGCGTCGGTTATCGCCGCTGTGGCGACGGTGGGCGCGGTCATCGTCGCGGTACCAATCGGGTTAGCGTTCGACGGCACACCACTGCCGATTGCAGTGGGCATCATGATTTGCGCCGTGATCGCATTGTGGCTGACAACAAAAATCCGGCGCGACAGCGACGGCTAAAGCGTTTTGCATTTAACCTGAATCAGACTTCGCCCCAGGATTGGGCGAAATCTGATTCTTGTTGACCCAGATAAAACGCAAAACGCGCTAGGCCTTGGCTTTCGCCTCTGCCGCCAACCGATCCGCCAGATCGCGGGCGATGGCGAACGCGCCTTTGATCTTGTCGGCGTCTTTTTTCCAGTCGCGCCGGATGACGATCTTGTTGTCGCGGACGGTCGCCAATCCTTTTTGGCCATGAATGAAATCGACCAGCACCTTGGGCGAGGCGAATTTGTCGTTGTGAAACTGGATCGTCGCCGCCTTCGGCCCGCCATCCAGCCGCGCGATCCCGGCCTTTTTGCACATCGCCTTGATCCGCACGACCAGCAGCAGGGTGTTCACCTCTTTCGGCAGGCTGCCGAAACGGTCGATCAGGTCGGCGGCGAACCCTTCCAACTCGACCTTGGTCGTCAGGTCTGACAGGCGGCGATACAGGCCCAGACGTACATCAAGGTCCGGCACGTAAACCTCTGGTATCAAGACAGGAACGCCAAGGTTGATCTGCGGCGACCATTCGCCGTCGTCCATGATCCCCTCGGCAGCGCCTGACCTGATCCGCGCAATCTCGTCCTCAAGCATCTGCTGGTACAACTCGTAACCGACCTCCTGCATCTGCCCCGATTGTTCCTCGCCCAAAAGGTTGCCCGCCCCCCGAATATCAAGGTCCTGACTGGCCAGCGTAAACCCCGCCCCAAGGGTGTCGAGCGACCCCAGAACTCGCAACCGTTTTTGCGCTGTATCAGTCAGTTTGGCACGCGGTTTGGTGGTCAGATAGGCATAGGCGCGGGCCTTTGAGCGGCCCACCCGGCCCCTTATCTGATAAAGTTGCGCCAGCCCGAACATATCGGCGCGATGCACGATCATCGTGTTGGCGGTCGGGATATCAAGACCGGATTCAACAATCGTCGTCGCCAACAGCACGTCATACTTGCCGTCGTAAAACGCGTTCATCCGGTCATCAAGTTCGCCCGCCGCCATTTGCCCCGTGGCGGTGACAACGGTGACCTCGGGCACCTCGCGGCGCAGGAAATCCTCGATCTCGGGCATATCGGTGATCCGGGGAACGACAAAGAACGACTGACCACCGCGATAATGCTCCCGCAACAGCGCCTCGCGCACCGTGATCGTGTCGAATTCGCTGACGTAGGTGCGGATCGCAAGGCGGTCGATGGGCGGCGTGCCGATGATCGACAGATCGCGCACGCCCGACAAACTTAGCTGCAAGGTCCGTGGGATCGGCGTCGCAGTTAATGTCAGCACGTGAATGTCCGTGCGCATCTGTTTCAGGCGTTCCTTGTGCTGGACGCCAAAGTGTTGTTCCTCGTCAATGACGAGCAAACCAAGGTTGCGAAACCTGATCGACTTGGCCAGCAGCGCATGGGTGCCGATGACGATATCGACCGACCCATCGGCGATTCCGTCGCGAGTCAGTGATGCATCTTTCGCTGAAACAAAGCGCGACAACGGTCTGACGGTAATCGGAAATCCACGGAACCGTTCGGCGAACCCCTTGTAATGTTGCCGCGCCAGAAGCGTCGTCGGGGCAACGATGGCGACCTGCACCCCCGACATCGCGGCGACAAAGGCGGCGCGGATTGCCACCTCGGTCTTGCCAAAACCCACATCGCCGCAAATCAGGCGGTCCATCGGGTTGCCGGATTCCAGATCGTGCAGCACATCATCGATCGCGGCCAGCTGGTCTTCGGTTTCCGCATAGGGGAACCGGGCGAGGAACTGGTCCCACATGCCGTCCGGCGGGGTCAGTACCGGGGCCGTGCGCAGGGCGCGTTCGGCGGCGACCCGGATCAGACGTTCGGCCATTTGCCGGATACGGTCCTTGAGTCGGGCCTTTTTCGCCTGCCACGCACCGCCGCCCAATTTGTCGAGCAGGCCTTCTTCGTGGCCGAATTTTGACAGCAGCTCGATGTTTTCGACCGGCAGATACAGCTTTGAATTCTCTGCATATTCCAGCAGCAGACATTCATGCGCGGCACCCAGCGCCGTGATCACCTCTAGCCCCTGATAGCGCCCGACGCCGTGATCGACGTGAACAACCAGATCGCCGGGGCTCAGGCTTTGGGTTTCGGTCAGGAAATTTTCGGCGCGGCGTTTGCGTTTGGCCTGTCGGATCAGGCGGTCGCCCAGCACGTCCTGTTCGGAAATCACTGTCAGACCAGCGGTTTCGTACCCGTGGTCCAGCGGCCAGACCGCCAGATGGACGCCGCGCTTGCCGACGCGGGCAAAGTTCGTGACCGGAATCGCCTCGGCGACGCCTTCATCCTCGATCAACCCGGTCAGGCGTTCGCGGGCACCTTCGGAATACGACGCAATGATGACCGGACCCTTGTCCATCCGCGCTTTAACATGCTTGGCCAAAGACCCGAAAAGGCTGATCTTTTCCTGCAGACGTTCCGGCGCAAAATCGCGCCCGATACGACCCCCTGCATCAATCACGCCTGGCCCCAATGCCTGCGGCAGCGGATTGAATTGCAGCACGCGGGTGTCGGCCAGTGCCGTCTCCCACGCCGCTTCGTCCAGATACAACAGCCCCGGCGGTGCCGGCTTATAGACCGAATCCATCCGGTTCTTCTGCGTCAGCGCATGCTGGCGGGTGCCGTATTGGTCGGCGATGGCGGTCCAGCGCGCCAATCGGGACGGCGTCACCTGATCATCCAGCGACACCGTCGCACCCGGCAGATAATCGAACAAAGTCTCAAGCCGCTCGTGGAAAAACCCCAGCCAGTGCTCGACTCCGGCATGTTTCCGTCCGGCGCTGACGGCCTCGTACAGCGGATCATCCGTGCCGGCCGCACCAAATTCGATCCGATAGTTCTGCCGGAACCGGGTGATTGCCGCCTCGTCCAAAATCACCTCGGACACCGGGGCCAGTTCGATGAAATCCAGCTTTTCAGTCGTCCGCTGCGTGCCTGGATCGAACCGTCTTGCCCCATCCAGCACGTCGCCAAACAGATCGAGCCGCACCGGCCCGCCATCGCCGGGCGGATAGATGTCGATGATGCCGCCACGCACGGCATAGTCTCCGGGTTCGGTAACGGTGGGCGACTGGGTGAAACCCATGCGCACAAGAAACCCGCGCAAGGCGCTTTCATCTATCCGATCACCGACGCGGGCGGTGAATACGGACGCCTGCATCAGCTGCCGCGCCGGCACCCGCTGTGTCGCCGCGTTTAGCGTCGTCAGCAAGACAAACTGCGCGGGCATCGCATGAACCAATGCGGCAAGGGTCGCCATCCGGGCCGCCGACACTTCGGGGTTGGGCGACACGCGGTCGTAGGGCAGGCAATCCCACGCGGGGAACACCAGCACGGGCATCGCCGGATCAAAGAATGCCAGCGCAGACTGCATCGCAGCCAGCCGTTTGTCATCGCGGGCGATGTGGATGAGGGGGCCGGATTTGGCGACCTCGGCCAGAATCAGACTGGCGTCAAACCCTTCGGGCGCACCCCCGACCGTGATCCGTTGGCCTGCCATCCCCCGCTCAGAACCCGGAAACCGTCGCCAGATTCTGATACATCCCCCACATGGCAGTGACGAAAATCGACAACATGCCAAGGAATTGCGTCCAGATCCGGTGCCGCACCAGCCGTTTGTGCAGCGCCGGGCCGATCGGTGCCTCGGCCTCGATCAGGCGGGCAGTGGAGAGGCTGAGGGCGCCGAGGATCGACATCGGGAACCCGATGAGAAACACTGCCTGCGCGAATTCGATGTCATACCAAAAGCCCAGAACCGCCAGCGCCGTCAGCATGAAGCAGGTAAAACCCAGCAGCCACATCCCCGAAACCCGGCCGATATGCAGCAAGCGGTTGACGTTGATGCGCACCAGATCCTCGACATCGGTCTGAGCCTGTCCCCCCGCCTTGGCGGCGCGCTGGATCATATCGAACGGCACCCCCAGGACCCAATGGCTGGCGGTTGACCAGACCACGGCAAGCGCGATCCAGAACCACAGGTTACTGAACGACCGCATGTCGATCACTTCAAAAACGGTCTGCGTCCAGTTCACCGCGTATGCGCCCGATGGTTGATTTCGCGGGACACTAGCGCCGCCACCCGACAATGCCCAGACTTGTGATGCGGCATTTTTCATGGCACCCCGTTCGTGTGACTTGAAAGGCCCGATCCGTTGACCCCCATCGTCGCCCCCTTCCCCGCCGCCCGCCTGCGCCGCCTGCGTGCGACCCCCGGATTGCGCGCCATGGTGCGCCAGTCGGCGCTCTCCCCGACCGATTTCATCTGGCCGCTTTTCGTCATGGCCGGGGATGACGCCGAAACCCCGGTGCCGTCGATGCCCGGCGTCATGCGGCGCACGGTGGACCGGATCGTGCACGCCGCCCGCGAGGCGCAAAGCCTTGGGATTCCTGCGATTTGTCTGTTTCCCTACACCGCGATGGAGCAGCGCACGCAGGATTGCGCCGAGGCGTGGAACCCCGACAACCTGACCAATCGGGCGATCCGCGCGATCAAGGATGCGGTGCCGGACATGGTCGTGATGACCGATATCGCGCTCGACCCCTACAATATCAACGGCCATGACGGCTATGTCGTCGATGGACAGATCGTCAACGACGCGACGGTGGCGGCTCTGGTCAAAATGGCGCTGGCGCAGGCCGAGGCCGGGGCGGATATCCTTGGCCCCTCTGACATGATGGACGGGCGGATCGGGGCGATCCGTGCAGCACTTGAAACCAACGGGCATCAGGGTGTCGCGATCCTGTCCTATGCCGCCAAATTCGCCAGCAGTTTCTACGGCCCGTTCCGCGATGCGGTGGGCGCGTCGGCGGCGCTGGTCGGCGACAAGAAGACCTATCAGATCGACCCCGGCAATGGTGACGAGGCGATCCGCACGGTCGCCCGCGATATTGCCGAAGGCGCGGATATGGTCATGGTCAAGCCGGGCATGCCTTACCTCGATGTCTGTCGGCGGGTCAAAGACCAGTTCGGCGTGCCGACGTTCGCCTATCAGGTCAGCGGCGAATACGCGATGTTGCAGGCCGCGGCGGCGAACGGCTGGCTGGATGGCGACAAAGCGATGATGGAAAGCCTTTTGTGCTTTAAACGCGCGGGCTGTGACGGCATCCTGACCTATTTCGCCCCGGCGGCAGCGCGCCTGTTGCAGGGCTAAATATCGCCCATCCCCATATCTGGGGTATGACAGCGGGCGAAAACCTGCCTATAGTGTGATGACAAGAGCAGCCAACAAAGGCTGACGGGGCATCGA
>JBBQHC010000047.1:0-18927 GCA_038323615.1 Rhodobacterales bacterium
TCGACACCGCCCTGCGGCCCCGGCTGGAAATGATCTGCGCCACGACGCCCGACAGCGCCGAACGCTATCGCCGCGCTTTTGGCTATGCCCGCGCGACCGCCGATTGGCGCGAGGTGGTGAACGACCCCGACATCGGCGCCATCATCATTGCCACGCCGCAGGTCATGCACCGCGAAATCGCCCTCGCCGCCTTTGCCGCGGGCAAGCCTGTGATGTGTGAAAAGCCGATGGGCGCGACCCTGCAAGAGTCGCGCGACATGGTCGCGGCGGCGGCCACGTCAGGGCAGGCCAACATGGTCGCCTACAACTACATCCGCACCCCGGCCAGCCAGTACGCACGCCAGTTGATTGCCGATGGCACCCTTGGCGATATCAACTGGTTTTCCGGCGAACACGCCGAGGATTTCGAGGCCGACCCGACCAGCCCCGCGACTTGGCGGTCGCACGGGCGGGCCAATGGCACGGCGGGCGATCTTGCACCGCATCTGGTGAACATGGCGCTGGCGCTGATGGGGCCGATCGACGCCGTGATGGCCGAAGTGCGCACGGTTCATGTCGACCGCCCCGGCGGTCCGGTCACCAACGACGATCAGGCCCATGCGCTGTGCCGTTTCGCCAATGGTGCGCGCGGACACCTTTACGCCAGCCGCGTCGCGACCGGGCGCAAGATGGGATATACCTATGAGGTTAGCGGGACGCGCGGCACCTTGCGGTTTGACCAAGAGGATCAGAACGCCCTGTGGCTGTATCTGGCCGAAGGGCCCGAGTCACAACGCGGCTTTCGCAAGATCCTGACCGGCCCGACCCATCCCGATTACCTGCCGTTCTGTCAGGGGCCGGGGCATGGCACCGGCTACAATGACCAGATCATTATCGAGGCGCGGGATTTCCTGCACGCTATCGCCACCAGAACGCCGGTCTGGCCGACCTTTGCCGATGGGCTGGCGGTGGCCGAGGTGATCGCGGCGATTTTTGCCTCATCGGACAATGAAACATGGACCCGCGTCGCGGATTTCAAAAAGGACTAAGGCTATGGCGCAACTGCAATGGGGCCTGATCGGCGGCGGGAAGGGCAGTCAGATCGGCCCGGCACATCGTTTGGGCGCGAGGGTTGACGGGCTGTTCGATTTTGCCGCCGGGGCGCTGGACCATCGGCCCGACGCGGGGCGGGCCTATGGGCAGGAATTGGGGCTGGCCGCGGATCGGTCCTATGGCGATTGGCGCGAGATGCTGGAGGGCGAAAAGAGCCGCAAGGACCGCCTTGACCTTGTCACCGTCGCCACGCCGAACGCGACGCATTATGAAATCACCAGGGCGTTTCTTGAGGCCGGCTTTGATGTGCTGTGCGAAAAGCCGATGACGATGACCGTCGAAGAAGGCGAAACGATCACCGCCATTGTCCGTGAAACCGGGCGCATCTGCGCGGTCAACTATGGCTATACCGGCTATTCGCTGGTCCGGCACATGCGGGCGATGGTGGCGCGGGGCGACATCGGCAAGGTGCGCGTCGTCGTCGCCGAATTTGCCCACGGGCATCATGCCGATGCCGCCGATGCGGACAATCCGCGGGTCCGCTGGCGCTATGATCCGGCACAGGCCGGGGTCAGCGCCCAGTTCGCCGATTGCGGCATCCACGCGCTGCATATGGCGAGTTTCGTCACCGGGCAGAACGTCACAAAACTCTCTGCCGACATCGCCTCGACCATCCCTTCGCGGGTGTTGGAAGACGACGCGATGGTCAATTTCCGGATGGATGGCGGCACCGTCGGGCGGCTCTGGACATCCTCCGTCGCGATCGGGCGGATGCACGGGCTGACCTTGCAGGTCTTTGGTGAAACCGGCGGGCTGCGCTGGTCGCAGGAACAGCCCAACCAATTGTATGTCACCCCGGTCGGGGGCCGCGTAACCGTCATCGAACGCGGCGAGGCCGGGCTGTCGCCCGAGGCCGACGCCGCCAGCCGGGTCACGCTGGGCCATGCCGAAGGGATGCCGCTGGCCTTTGCCAATATCTATGCCGACCTCGCGGCGGTGATCGCCGCGCGCAAGGCGGGTGCGCCAATTCCCCCAGGAGCGGGCCTGTTTCCGGTGGCCGAGGATGGCCTGCGGTCGATGGCGGCGGTGCATGCCGTCGCGCAGTCAGGCAAGGCCGAGGGGAAATGGGTCGACGCCCGGCCTCCCTCACTCAGGCAGTAGTAACCGCAGGCTGGCCAGTGTGTCGGCCTCGGCCGGGGGTTTGTCCCAGCGCAGGCGCGAGATCCGCGGGAACCGCATGGCGACGCCGGATTTGTGCCGCGTTGACGGGTTCAGCCCCTCGAACGCCACCTCGAACACCAGCCCATGATCGGGATCGGCCCGCACCGCACGGACCGGGCCGAAACGGTCGGTCGTGTTGTCGCGCACATAGCGGTCGATCTGTTTCAACTCGTCGTCGGTAAAACTGAAATAGGCCTTGCCCACCGGGGCCAGCGACCCGTCTTCGGCCCAGACGCCGAAGGTGTAATCGGAATAGAAACTCGACCGTTTGCCGTGCCCGCGCTGGGCATACATCAGCACCGCGTCGATCACGAAGGGGTCGCGTTTCCACTTGAACCACGGCCCGCGCGGACGACCGGCGATATAAACGCTGTCCCAGCGTTTCAGCATCAGCCCCTCGATCACCGGATCGGGCGGCGCGGCGCGGTGCGCGGCGATGGTCGCCCAGTCGGCAAAATCGACCAGCGGCGAAAGGTCGAACCGGGCGGGGTCGAGCCCTCTTGCCGCATCTTCCAGCCGCGAACGCCGATCCGCGAACGACAAGGCGCGCAGATCGTCGCCCTGCCAGACCAGCAGGTCATAGACCCGCATCATCGCCGGGGTGTCGCGCAGCATCGCCTTGCTGACGGTCTTGCGGTTCAGCCGTTGTTGGAGCGTGGCGAAAGGCGCAACCCCGTCCGCGCCCCGCACCAAGAGCTCGCCATCCAGCGCACCCTCGAAATCCATCGCAGCGACCAGATCGGGAAACGCGCCGGATATATCGTCGCCGGTGCGCGAATAAAGCCGTCGTGTGCCAGCCTCGGAAACCGCCTGCACGCGGATGCCGTCCCATTTCCACTCGGCGGCGAAATCGGCAGGCTCAAGGGCAGCCAGTTCATCCTCGGTGACGGGCGTGGACAGCATGACCGGGCGAAACGGCGCGAACCCGGCGCCGACGGGCTTCGGCCCCAGCCCGTCAAGCCAAGCGAATAACGATAGATAGGGCGGGGTCAGCCCATGCCACAACTCCTCGATTTCGGCCAATTGCACTTGCCCAAAATCAGCCAGCGCCGTGCGGGCGAGCCGGGCCGACAACCCGGCCCGCAAGCCCCCGGTCGCCAGCTTGATCAGGGCATAGCGTGACGCCGCATCAAAGCGGTCCAGCAGGTCAGTCATGATCGCGGGCGCATCGACTTTGCCTGCCGTGCTTAACACCCCCACCACCTGCGACAGCGGCATGTCCTGCGCCTTGTCGCCTTCCCAGATCAGCGCGATGGTTTCGGCCAGATCGCCGACATAGTCATAGGACAGACGGAAGAGTTCGGCATCGACCCGTTCGGCCACCAGGGCCCGCAACAGCGCCGGTTTCACCGCCTTGAGGTCCAGATCGCCGGTCAGCGCGGCCAATCCATAGCCCCGATCCGGGTCCGGCGTCGCCGCCAGCCAGTCGCGCACCAGCCGCAGTTTGCAGTTGCGCGACGGCGTGACGATCAGGGCGTCCAGCAGGCGTGCAAAGGATTTCATTCCGCCTCGTCCTCGTAACCGACAAGGTGCAGGGGCCGCGCCTTTTGGCCCTGCAATTCACACCAGCGCACCAAGGCCTCCTCGCGCCCGTGGGTCACCCAAATCTCTGCGGCCTGCACGTCGGCGATGGTCTGCGTTAGTTCCGGCCAGTCGCAATGGTCCGAAATCACCAAGGGCAGTTCAACGCCGCGCTGCCGGATCCGTTGCCGCACGGCCATCCAACCCGAGGCGAAACAGATCAGGGGATCGGGAAACCGACGGGCCCAGGGGGTGCCGAAAGTGGCGGGCGGGCCCAGCACGATCTGCCCGGCGAAGCCGGCCTTGGGGCCAGCGTGGGTCGCAGGCACCAGTTCACCAAGGGCGATGCCCTGCGCCGCGTAATAGTCGCAAAGCGGGATCAGCGCCCCGTGCAGATGGATCGGCGCGCCGTAACCCGCGTCGCGCAAAAGCCGGATCACCCGCTGCGCCTTGCCCAGCGCATAGGCGCCGATCAGATGGGTGCGCTCGGGGTTGGCGGCGACGGAGGCGATCAGGCGGGCGATTTCGGTCGCTGGATCGGGGTGACGGAATACCGGCAGGCCAAACGTCGCCTCGCTGATGAAGATATCGCAGGGCACCACCTCGAAATCGGCGCAAGTGGGGTCGCTGCCGCGCTTGAAATCACCGCCCGCGACGACGCGGGTGCCTTGGGTTTCGATGACGATCTGCGCCGATCCAAGGATATGCCCGGCAGGCACGAACCGCACCCGGGTATCGCCGATGGCGACCCATTCCGTGCCCACTGCCTGCTGCGTCTTGGCGAAATCCGCCCCATACCGGATCGCCATGATGTCGAGGGTCTGGCGCGTCGCTAGCACCGCATTATTGCCCGCGCGGGCGTGATCGCCGTGACCGTGGGTGATCAGGGCGCGCGCCACCGGGCGCACCGGATCGACGTAGAAATCGCCAGCAGGGCAATACAGGCCCTCGGGCCGGGGCAACAGGGGGACAGGGTTCGCGCACATGACAGGAAAGATCTAAGCCGTCATCGCGCCACATCAATCCGCGTCGGTCGGCCCTGCCTTGCCAAAGCCGCCACCGCCGGGCGTTTCCATGACGAACACATCGCCCACGCCCATCTGGACCGCATCGTTGCCCGACAACGCCAACACCGTGCCATCGGCCCGTTCGACCCCGTTGCGCCCCGTCAAACCCGGATTGCCGCCCGCAGCGCCATGCGGTGGAATCCTGCGGTGCGACGACAGCACGGTCACCGTCATCGGTTCCAGAAACCGCATCCGGCGCACGATCCCGTCGCCGCCATGCCAGCGCCCTGCACCGCCCGACCCACGCCGGATCGCGAACTGCTCCACCCGGACCGGGAACCGCGTTTCGATCACTTCGGGGTCGGTCATCCGGGTGTTGGTCATATGGGTATGCACCGCACTGGCCCCGTCAAACCCATCGCCCGCACCCGCCCCGCCGCAGATCGTTTCGTAGTTCTGATAGGTGTCGTTGCCATAGACGAAATTGTTCATTGTCCCCTGACTTCCCGCGATGACACCCAGTGCGCCGAAAAGGCAATCGGCTATGGCCTGACTGACCTCAGTATTGCCCGAGATCACCGCCGCCGGGGCAACCGGATTGATCATCGACCCCACCGGGGCGCGGATGTCGAGCGGTTTCAGGCAACCTTCGTTCATCGGAATGTCGGTGCCGACCAGCGTGCGAAAGACATACAGCACCACCGCCCGACAGATCGACAGCGGGGCGTTATAGTTCAGTCTGTCCTGCGCCGAGGTGCCCGCAAAGTCGATGACTGCCCGCCGCGCGCTGCGATCCACGCTGATCGCCACGTCGATTTTGGCGCCGGAATCCAGCGGGTAGGAAAACTGACAATCCGACAGAACATCCAGCACCCGCCGCACCGATTCTTCGGCGTTGTCCTGCACGTGGGTCATATAGGCGCTGATGGCATCCCCGCCGAACTGCGCGGTGATCCGGTCCAGTTCGTGCAGGCCGGTGGCGTTGGCGGCGATCTGGGCGACAAGGTCGGCCATGTTCTGATCGATATTGCGACAGGGATATGGGCCGGACGCCAACAGGTCGCGGGCCGCCGCATCCTGCATCACCCCCTCGCGCACCAGACGGAAGTTGTCGATCAACACGCCTTCCTGGTCGATATGGCTGCTGTCGGGCGGCGCCGATCCGGGGGTCGTACCGCCGATGTCGGCGTGATGGCCGCGCGACGCGACAGTATAAAGGATGCGGGTGCCGGTGGTGTCGAAAACCGGGGTGATCACGGTCACATCAGGCAGATGGGTGCCGCCGTTGTAGGGATTGTTCATCATGAACACGTCGCCGGGGCGGATATCGCCCGCGTTCTGGCGCAACACCGTACGCACCGATTCCGACATCGACCCAAGATGAACCGGCACATGCGGCGCGTTCGCCACCAGATCGCCGTTCACATCGAAAATGGCGCACGAAAAATCCAACCGTTCCTTGATGTTGACCGAATACGCGGTGTTGGCCAGCGTCGCGCCCATCTGTTCGGCGATCGACATGAACAGGTTGTTGAATACCTCAAGCAGGATTGGATCGACCTGCGTGCCCACCGCCTGTTCGCGGGCCAGCGGCTGATTGCGGCGTAAGGTCAGGTTGCCAGCATCGTCGGCGCGGGCTTGCCAGCCCGGTTCCAGCACGTTGGTCCCGGTCGGTTCGGTCAGAATCGCCGGGCCATCCACAGTGTCGCCGGGGCCAAGGGATTGGCGGTCGATCAGCGGCACCTCGCGCCATTCGCTTGCGACAAACATCCGGGCCTTGCCGGCCGATTTGCCCGTCGTCGTCGCATCAAGACTGAACGTCGCATCAGTCCGCCCGATCGCCTCGGCCGTGAGCATTTCGATGATCAGGTTGCCGACATGCGGTTTGAAACCGAAACGGGCGGCATGGGCGGCGGTGAACCCTTGGGTCATCGCGACGGCGCTACCGAACGGCACCTCGAGAGTTTGTTGCGCCCCGTCGGTGCGGATATGGGCGGTGGCGACGATGTCGATGCGGGATGGGTCGATGCCCTGCCCCGCAACCTCGGCCCGCGCCTCGGCAGTAATCTGGTCCAAAGCGGCCTGGGCCTGCCCGACCTTTGAAACGGGCAGCGACAGCTGGCGTTCGCGGATCGCGCGGATATCGGCAAGGCCCATGCCAAAGGCCGACAGCACCCCGGCAAACGGATGAATAAACACCGAGGTCATGCCCAACGCATCGGCGACAAGACAGGCATGCTGGCCGCCCGCGCCGCCAAAACAGTTCATCGTATATTTGGTCACGTCATAGCCGCGCTGCACGCTGATCTTCTTGATCGCATTGGCCATGTTTTCGACGGCGATGCGCAGGAATCCTTCGGCGATCTGTTCGACCGAACGGGTCGGATCAATGGTATCGCGCAGTTCCGCGAATTTGGCCTGCACCACCGCAATATCCAACGGCTGATCGCCGTTCGGGCCAAACACCGGCGGGAACACGTCCGGCTGCAATTTACCCAGCAACACGTTGCAATCGGTCACGGTCAAGGGCCCGCCACGCCGATAGGCCGCCGGACCGGGGTCGGCGCCCGCGCTCTCCGGGCCGACCTGCATCCGCCCGTCGCGATAAGTCAGGATCGACCCGCCGCCCGCAGCGACCGTATGAATGGCCATCATCGGTGCGCGCATCCGCACGCCGGCCACCTCGGTCTCGAAACTTCGCTCGAATGTCCCGGCATAGTGGCAGACGTCGGTCGATGTGCCGCCCATGTCGAAACCGATCAGCCGGTCAAACCCCGCCGCAGCCGCCGTGCGGACCATCCCGACAACGCCCCCGGCAGGGCCCGACAGAATCGCGTCCTTGCCCTGAAACAGCCCGGCATCGGTCAACCCGCCGTTCGACTGCATGAACATCAGGCGCGGGCCACCAGACGGCGAACCGCCCAGCGCATCGGTGACCTGCGCGACATAGCGGCGCAGGATCGGCGCGAGGTAGGCATCGACGACCGCAGTATCGCCGCGCGAGACCAGTTTGATCAGCGGACTGGCAAGGTGACTGAGCGACACTTGGGTAAACCCGATATCGCGGGCGATGTCGCCGATCCGGGACTCGTGACCCGTGAAAAGGTAGCCGTGCATCAGGGCCACGGCCACCGACCGGATACCGCTGTCAAAGGCCGTTTGCAGATCGGCGCGCACCGCAGCGGCGTCCAGCGGTCGGATCACCGTGCCATCTGCAGCGCAGCGTTCGTCAACCTCGACGACCTGCTCGTGCAGCAGTTCAGGCAGCCGGATATGCAGATCGAACAGCCGTGGCCGGTTCTGATAGCCGATCCGCAACAGGTCTTTGAACCCCTTCGTAATCAGCAGAACCGTCCGGTCGCCCTTGCGTTCCAACAGCGCGTTGGTCGCCACGGTCGTTCCCATCTTGATCGCCGCAACGGCACCGTCCGGCAGGGCCATCGCTGGCGACAGATCAAGGATAGACCGAATTCCGTGCACCGCGGCATCCGCATAGAAATCGGGGTTTTCCGACAAGAACTTGCGGGTTTCTAACGTGCCGTCGGGCCTGCGGGCCACGATATCGGTAAAGGTACCGCCGCGATCAATCCAGAACTGCCAAGATTTACCCATAGACCGCGCCACCCCTTGCCGCGAGATGATACTTTGGCGTCAGTCCGATTGCCATTGCTGTGGTGAAGTGCAATTTGCTTCGGACCAAGGCGACATTGCGAGCCTTCCACGCATTTGTGTCTTGTCCGGGCAAGGCAGCCCGACTACCTCAGAAGCATGATCATCGGTTCAGGCACAACATTGGGTAAATTTGGCCGCGTCATCGCTGTGGTGATGGCGTGTCTTATCGTTGTGTCCATGTCGTTTCAGCATATGGGCGTTTCCACCTCGGCGGACATGCCCGTGGCGCAAATGGTTGCAATGACCGCGCACCAAAGCCACGCACCGTCGCCGGGTCATGCAAAATCGCCTGAATGTCTGGTGGTATGCGCTGGCGTTTCACTGGCTGACTTGACCCTGGCTCCGACAGGGGTCGACGCCTTTGCAATGGCGTTCTCGGGGATGTCGGCCATTACCAACCCGGTGGGTCGCCAGATCGGCCCGGACGACCGCCCGCCAAAGTTCGCCTGATCACATCTCCTGGGCCCTTTTGCGGGCCATATTTTCTGTGATCGCGCCATTGGCGCTCCAAGTGGACCAGTTACATGACACATACACTATCCCGCCGCGGCTTTCTGGCCGCATCCGCAGCCTTGGCTGCATCGACCGCACTGCCCCGCATGGCATTTGCGCAATCGGCGCCTTTGACGCTGAACGCGACGACACGGGTTCTGGACATCGACGGCAAGGCCGCGACGGTCTTTGGCCTGTCCAATGGCAACGGAGGCCAGGGTCTGATCCTTGACCCCGGTCAGCGGTTTCGCGTCGATCTGACCAACAACCTCGACGTCGAAACCATCGTTCACTGGCACGGCCAATTGCCGCCCAACGCGCAGGACGGCGTCCCCGATCTGCCGATGCCGCTGTTGCGCCCCGGCGAAATGCGCAGCTTTGACTTCGCCCCGAATACCGGCACGCATTGGATGCACAGCCACGTTGCGGTGCAGGAAATGGAGCTGCTGGCAGCGCCGCTGATCGTCCGGTCGGCTGACGACGTTGCGGCGGACCGGCAAGAAGTCGTGATGTTCCTGCACGACTTTTCATTCCGCCCGGCCAAAGAAGTTCTGGCAGAAATCACTGGCGCGGATGGCGGACACGACATGTCAGCAACGGGCGACGATGCAATGGCGGGCATGGACATGTCCGGCGGTGGCATGGCCGGGATGGATATGTCCGGTGGTGGTATGGCCGGCATGGATATGTCCGGTGGCGGTATGGCCGGCATGAAAATGGACCTGAACGATTACGATTTCGACGCCTATCTTGCCAACGACCGGACCCTGTCCGACCCCGAAGTGATCGCGGTCGAGGCTGGCGGGCGGATCCGGCTGCGGGTGGTCAATGCAGCGGCGGCTACATCGTTCTGGATCGACACCGGCGATGTTGATGCGCGACTGGTCGCGGTTGACGGACACGCGATTGTGCCGTTGCCGGGCCGCCGGTTCGGCATGGCGATGGCGCAGCGTCTGGATATCGAGATCGACTTGCCCGGCGGCGGTGCCTGGCCGGTTCTGGCGCTGCGCGAAGGGGCGCGCGAACGCACCGGGCTGATCCTTGCCACACCGGGGTCCGAGGTTCGGCGGATCTCAGCGATCGGCGACGAAGATACGCCGCCGTTCGATATCGGACTTGAACAGGAACTGCGGCTCCGGGCGGCGGTGCCACTGGACGCGCGCCCGGCAGACCGGTCGCAGATGGTCATGCTGGCCGGGGCGATGCAGCCCTATGTCTGGACCATCGATGGCCGGGTTTGGGCCGATCACACGCCGATCACCGCAAAGACCGGCGAACGGGTCGAGCTGACCTTTCACAATATGTCGATGATGGGCCACCCGATGCACCTGCACGGTCACATCTTTCAGGTGGTCAAGGTGAATGGACAGCCGATTCAGGGCGCGATCCGCGACACCATCTATGTGCCGCCAATGGCGCAGATCACTGTCGCACTGGACGCGGGCGAGGCAGCCCGGTGGCTGTTGCATTGTCACCACATGCCGCACATGTCGTCCGGCATGATGACAGAGTTCGCTGTCTCGGCCTGACCCATACGTGCAGAAACAAATGGCGCGGGGCGATTGCAAAGGATCGGCCCGCGCCACCAAACTGTGCATTTAATGCCCGGAGGTTATTTCTGGAGGATTTGTTTTGAAGCGTCGCGAATTTATCATCGGCACCACTGCAGTCGGATTGGTATCCGCCAGTGCGGCCTCCGCCCATCAGGCGGCTCCATTTGAACTGCCGCCCGAATACCTGCCCGCAATCGTCGACGTCGGGCCCGAGTTTTCAGCCGGGGAAATTCACGTTTTTCCGAATGCCTTCAATCTCTACTGGACCCTCGGGGGCGGTCAGGCGGTGCGCTATACCGTCGGAGTCGGGCGTCCGGGTCTGTATCATTCCGGGCGCTATACGGTCGGAGCCAAGCGGGAATGGCCCAGCTGGCGACCGACGGACACCATGATTGACCGCAATCCCAATGCCTATGCCAAATTTGCCGACGGCATGCCCGGCGGGATCGATAATCCGCTGGGGGCGCGGGCGCTGTATCTGTTCGACGACGCAGGTCACGACACCTATCTACGCATCCACGGCACGAACGATCCCCGGACTATCGGGCAGGCGGTATCCAACGGTTGTGCGCGGCTGACCAACGACCATATCGTCGATCTTTACGAACAAGTGCCGATCGGCACGATCGTCAACCTTTACCAGCAATACCCGGTGTAACCCGCTGGGTCGGTTTTGGCCGGAAAGCCGCGCATCACGCCGATTTCAAAAGTTTTTCCTTGCCCTTCCTGCGCTGGAAGGTGTCAGGTGCGTCGCAATAAGAACAACGGTGGGCGTTCCACCGCTTGGGCACCGCCGGACGAAACAGGCAATCGAGGCAGTAATGGCGTTTTCACGACGAACAGGGGCCTGTGTTCGCGCATTGTCGCGCGAAACCGGGATCATGTGATGCAGCGCCATCTGCATCTTTGCCTTTGGCTGTTTGCTTTCGTGTTCGTTTTGATCGCGGTTTTGGCCGTACCCGCGCAATCGGCCAGTCAACTGTCAGAACTTCACCCACAGGTTCAATTCGACGAACATGACGCCCCGCAGGCCGCAGCCGGTGTGGACTGTGACGCCGCCGTTTGTTCGGCAGCACAATGGAACATCGTCGTTTCCACGGTGTTCACGGCTGACCGCCTGCGTGCCGCTTTGCCGCCAACCGCACTGACTGTGCCGGACGGCTATCACGATGCGACGGATACGCCCCCGCCCCGCGTCTGACCCCGGTAATTCACGAAAACGCGGCAGCAAAACAAAAAAATACAGGTGATCTATGAATAAGAACGCTCTTGTGGGCGCGATCCTTGCGTCAACGTTGGGTGCGGCGGTTTTCGCGCACAACGGCGCGACCGGGGTGGTGATGGACCGAATGAACGGGATGACCGCGATGCGCGACGTGATGCGCGATCTGGCCCCGATGATGCAGGGGGAAACCACATTCGATGTCCGCGCGGTGCAGACCGCCGCGGCGACGCTGATGGCGCATGCTGGCGACAACATGAACAAACTTTTCCCCGAAGAACCGATCCCGGCTGCGTCCTATGCCCGCGACGAGATCTGGCGCGATTGGGCATCGTTCGCATCCTTGTCCGAAGACCTGCGGATTTCTGCGATGGGTCTTGCCGTCGCGGCGCCAAACGCGCTGGAAACGCCGGCTGCGCCGGTCGATCTCTCCGCCGATGCCCCGGTTGTCGATCACTCTGCCATGCAGATGGCGCCAGTTCCCGAGACCTTCAGTATCGCCCAACTGATGGGGGTCGAACCCCTGCGCGAAACGATCCGGGCGAGATCCGCTGATGGAATGTTCGAAACCGCCCCGGCGATCGATTTCGCAATGCTGGCCGCAGATGACGTGTTCGAGATGGTCAGCCAGACCTGTGCGTCCTGCCACGCCCAATTCCGGCGCGGTAACTGATATGCGGGGTCTGATCAGAACCGGGGTTGGTCTGGGGATCTTGGGCAGTGCGGCGATTGCCGTGCTGGCGGCTTGGCCGATTGGCACGCCAGTTGCCTTGGGGATGGTGACCGGCGATCCGACGCGCGGTGCTTACCTTGCGCGGTCCAGCGGGTGCATCACCTGCCACACCAATATCGCCGACGCCGGTCGCGCACTGGCTGGCGGCGCGCCGCTGGATACGCCGTTTGGCAGCTTTGTTCCGCCCAATATCACGCCCGACCTTGTGGCCGGGATCGGTGACTGGACGCTGGACCAGTTTGCCGTGGCGCTGCGCCAAGGCATCCGCCCCGATGGCAAGGCCTACTATCCGGCCTTTCCCTACGAGTTTTATGCCGCGTTCACCGATCAGGATGTTGCCGACCTTTGGGCGGCGATCCGCACCGTCCCGGCGGTCGATCGGGCAGCCGCGCCGCATGATGTCGGGTTTCCGTTCAACCTGCGGTGGGGCCTGAAAATCTGGCGGGCGGCCTATATGGCCCCTGTCGAAATGTCGCCGTTGCTGGGAAAGTCGGACGAATGGAACCGGGGGCAGCAACTGGCCCAGGGGGCGACACACTGTGCTGCCTGCCATACCGGGCGCAACATGCTGGGCGGTTTGCAGGCGGACCAAGCGTTCGGCGGCAATGACAACCTGCCGGGAGGCAGCGCCGCACCGGCGATCCGGGCTGCCGATTTGCGAGAAGGCGGCTGGACGCCGGCCAATCTGACCTATGCCCTGCGCACCGGGATCATGCCCAACGGCGATGTACTGGGCGGCAGCATGGCTGAGGTCGTAAAGGACGGCACATCGTTCCTGACCGACGGCGACCGCGCAGCGATTGCCGCCTATCTGCTGGATTCGACCGATGGCAGTCCGCCACCCGGCGACACCGATGTCGCTGTGTCGCGCGATGCACCGATGGTCCACACGCCCGGCATGGTGATGGAGTGAGCCAGCGGATTTCCATAGTGCTGGCCGTCAGCCTGACCGCCGCGATGGCAATCATCTACGGCTTTCAAAACCAGCGATCCGCCCCTGCGGCGATGCAGGACGCGTCGCAGGGTCTCACACTGACCGCCGCACTTACCGAAGGCCAGATGGACACGACGATCACGTCTTTGGGCAATCTGACTTTTGTGATCGACGTGCGGTTGACCGCTCCGCCAGATGTTCTACAGCAATCTGACCTGACGCCAGAGGCGAATTTTGCAATGGTCGAGATGCACATGGACGGGATCGTGCCTGACTTTTCGACGGTTGGTCCGGGCGTCTGGCAGGCCAAAGCCGTGCTGCCGATGGCCGGCGCATGGATCGTGAATGTCGGCTTTGGTGAAGACTTCGCCGAAACCGTCTTTGTGGCGGGATAAGGAGCAACTGTTTTGGATTTTGGTCGTACGCAACTGACGGACATCCCGGCACGGCAGCATTTTCGTGCCGCAATCGCCGCGGTCGCCAGTTTCGTGGCGGTCGGAACCGTCACCGCCGTCTGGGCCAATCCGTTCTTTGTGCGGATGACCCCGCTGGGCGACTGGGAACTGACATCGCTGGTCCTGCTGTCAGCGTTGACGGGCATCTTTGTGCTGGTGAAACGCGCCTCTTGCCGGGCCCGCAAGGCTGGCCTGGGCGGAGTTTTGTCCTTTGTTGGTATTGCTTGCCCGACCTGCAACAAGATACTGATGCTGATCTTTGGCGGGCAGGCGCTGCTGACGTGGTTCGATCCGATTCGCCCCTTTGTCACTGCAGCAGGGATCATCGTTTTGCTGGCAGCCATCGGCAGTGAAACGTCAAAATCGTCGCCCCCCTTTGGACCGCCTGAAAGGCAGAAAAGCTGATGCGAACCTCGCCAAAGGACCAACTGACGCAACACCGCACGCTGTCGCGGCGTGCGCTGGTGGTTGGCGGGGTTCAGGTCGCCGTGCTGGCCGCCATTGGATCGCAGTTAAGCCGGATGCAGGTGCGTGACGCCGAACAATACCGCATGTTGGCCGAAGACAATCGGATCACGCTGCAACTGATTGGACCAACGCGGGGTCGGATTCTGGACCGCACCGGCAAGATCATCGCCGGTAACGATCCGGCCTATCAGATCACCGTGGTGCGCGAACGGGCGGGCGACGTTGCCGATGTCCTGCGCAAGCTGCAACAGCTTTTGCCAATCACCGACGAAACCATCGCGGCGGTTCTGGCCAAGACCGAAACCACCAGTGCCTTTGTGCCGGTGACAATTGCCGATAACGTCAGTTGGGAAGATGTCGCCATGGTCGCGTTCAACGCACCGGCCCTGCCCGGCGTGACGCCGGAAATGCTGCGACGCCGATCCTACCATTTCGGACCGGATTTTGCCCATGTGATCGGCTATGTCGGTCGGGTCAGTCAGGAAGATCTTGACGAGGCTCCAGAAGACGACCCGGTGCTGACGCTGCCGGGGTTTCAGATCGGCAAACTCAGCATCGAAAAGGCGTTCGAGACTGAACTGCGGGGCCAGCCCGGCACCAAGGCGGTCGAGGTCAACGCATCCGGTCGGGTGATGCGCGACCTTTATCAGAAAGACGCCACCAACGGTCAGGATTTGCAGCTGACCATTGACCACCATCTGCAAAACTTTGCGATGGCCCGGATGGACGGCCAAAGCGCCGCAGCCATCGTCATGGATGTGACCAACGGCGATCTGCTGGCGGCGGCTTCGGTGCCGTCGTTCGACCCCAACCTTTTCGTCAATGGCATTTCGTCGGCAGATTACGCGCCCTTGCGCGAGTCCGAATACCGGCCACTGTCCGACAAGACCGTGCAGGGCGCCTATCCGCCCGGATCCACAATGAAGATGTCGCTGGCACTGGCAACGCTTGAGGCCGGCAAGGTGACGCCCGACGACACCGTGAATTGCCCCGGATATGTCGAAATCGCCGGACGCCGGTTTCATTGCTGGAAGCGGGGTGGCCACGGCCGGATGAATCTGCGCGGCGCGCTGCGGGAATCCTGCGACGTGTTTTTCTATGAAATGGCGCAGCGGGCCGGAATCGACGGGATCAACGCGATGAACGGCCGCTTTGGCTTTGGCCAGCGCCCGGTCCTGCCACTGTCGGGCATTTCTGCCGGGATGAACCCCTCGCGGGAATGGAAAAAACAACAGCACGGCGCCGAATGGCAGATCGGCGACACGATCAACGCTTCGATCGGACAGGGCTATGTTCTGGCCAGCCCGATGCAGCTGGCGACGATGGTGGCGCGGGTTGCGACCGGCCGAATGGTGCAGCCGCGTCTGGTGCGACCCAACGCCCCTGCCCCGGAAACCGACAATCAATTTGAATCGATGGGCCTGTCGCAGTCGTCGATCGATCTGGTGCGTCAGGGCATGTTCGAGGTCGTCAACTCCGACCGCGGCACCGCCAGGGCATCGCGGATCGTCGAACCGACGCAGATCATGGCAGGCAAAACGGGGTCCAGCCAGGTCTTCAGCATTACGGCGGCTGAACGGGCATCGGGCGTCCGCTCGCAGGCTGAACTGCCGTGGAACCGGCGCGACCATGCGCTGTTCACCGCATTCGCGCCGTTCGACAACCCAAAAATCGCGGTGGCCGTGCTGGTCGAACACGGCGGCGGCGGATCGACCGCGGCGGCCCCGATAGCGCGCGATCTGGTCCTGTTTGCGCTGAACGGTGGCCTGCCACCGGTATCGGCCTATCCGGCAGACCAACGCGGCCGGATCGAAAGCGATCTGACCCGGATCAGCGGACTTATCCTGCCACCCGATGACGCAAATTCGCCTAGTCCGACATGACGGCACGCCATATTTTGCGAATTCTGCCAGTGGTCGTCTTTGCGCTGGTCGTCACGCCACAGTCGTCGGCTGCCTTTTTCCACCGCGACAGCGCCGAAACCCGCAATGGCGAAATCCTATATCAGCGCAATTGCGCATCCTGCCACGGGGTCAACCTCGAGGGCCAGGTGAACTGGCGCAGTCCCGGATCTGACGGCATTTACCCTGCACCGCCACACGATAAGACGGGGCATACATGGCATCACGCCGATCGCGTCCTGTTGGATTACATCACCCTGGGCGGCGCGAAGGCGCTGGCACAGTCGGGCGTGTCATTCGACAGCGGCATGCCCGCCTTTGGCGACATGCTGATGGCCGAGGAAATCAACGACATTCTGGTCTATATCAAATCGACATGGCCTGCCAAAGAACAGACGTTTCAGCAGGATCGGACAGCGGCTGACCTGCCATAAGGCGGCGATTGGCAGACCTGTTCCAAGTGCGCCGTGGTAGTGTCCCAAACTGCATAGGTAAACCTGCCTGTTTTCATCCGAAAGGCTCGCACACAACGTACGTCTTGCGAAAATCCGCAGTCCCACTATATCGCTCATCACTCGGTTGTGACGGTGCGCGTTGTTGACACTCCCCCACGGGAACCCTTCAAACACGAACAAAAGAAGCAGGCAAAGGAGCATTATGATGCAGAAAAGGTTTTTGACACGCCGCGCCATTTTGGCGGGCGCGGGCGCGAGTGCCGCCATTCTGGCCGCTCCTGCCGTTATCGCGCAGGAAATCACCCGCAACGTCGCGGGTTTTCGCGTCCATCGCTGGCAGGATCACTTCGATTCGATCGGTCCGGGCATCCTGTTGTCGGACACGACGACGCGGGTGTTGCAGCATTGGACCCCGGACGGCGACATGCGGATTTATCCGACCTCGGTTCCGTTGACCGACGAACTGACCCGGCGCGGCTATACCGAAGTGGTCGACAAGCGCGAGAACCCAAGCTGGACGCCGACCCCGTCGATGCGGGAACGTAACCCCGAATGGCCACCGACGATTCCCGGCGGCGATCCGTTGAACCCGTTGGGCACAAGGGCGCTGTATCTGTCGTGGCAGTATTACCGCATCCACGGCACCGCCGACACCCGCAAGATCGGGCGGCGGTCGTCGAACGGCTGTATCGGCCTGTACAACGAACAGATCCAGGAAGTTTACCTGCGCGCCCCGATCGGCACGCAGGTCAAACTGATCTGACCCTGTCAGGCGGCGACCGGCGTCGCGCTGTATCCGGCAGATTGAAGTGCCGCCGTGATTTCGGCGGCACTGTGCGTGCTGTTGATCGCGACGGTCCGGTTGCCCAGATCGACCTCGACCCGCGCGGCGGCGTCGAGGGTGCCGATCGCCTTTTCGACGGTCGCCTTGCAGTGGCCGCAACTCATCTCAGGAACGTTGAATTTCATGGTCGTCTCCTTTTGTCAGGCTACCGATGTGGTGTGTCCAGTGCTGGAAGGTCAAGGGCGATATCATAGTTTGACCCGCCGCAGCCGCAGAGCATTGGTGATGACCGACACCGACGACAGGCTCATCGCCGCCGCAGCGATCATCGGTGACAGCAACAGGCCAAAGATCGGATACAGGATGCCCGCCGCAATCGGCACCCCGGCGGCGTTATAGATAAAGGCAAAGAACAGGTTCTGCTTGATATTGCGCAGCGTCGCCTTGGCCAGTTTGCGGGCCCGCACGATCCCGGTCAGGTCGCCGCCCAGCAGGGTGATTCCGGCGCTTTCGACCGCCACATCCGCCCCTGTGCCCATCGCAATCCCGACATCCGCCGTCACCAGCGCCGGTGCATCGTTGACGCCATCGCCTGCCATCGCAATCTTGTGGCCCTTGGCGCGCAAATCCTCGATCAGGCGCTTTTTGTCTTCGGGCAGAACTCCGGCCCAAACCTCGTCGATGCCCAGTTTGTCGGCGACGGCGCGGGCGGTGCGTTCGTTGTCGCCGGTCGCCATGATGACCCGCAGGCCGGCCTTGTGCAGATCCCGGATCGCCGCAGCGGTCGTGGCCTTGATCGGATCGGCAACAGCGACGATGCCAGCAAGTTTGTTGTCGATGGCGACGAACATCGCGGTCTTGCCCTCGACCCGAAGCGCATCGGCAGCGGTTT
Organism: Rhodobacterales bacterium; assembly: GCA_038323615.1. Lineage (GTDB taxonomy): Bacteria > Pseudomonadota > Alphaproteobacteria > Rhodobacterales > Rhodobacteraceae > JBBKXP01. Next base: position 18,343 of record JBBQHC010000047.1, read on the forward strand.
CCGCCTCGGCGGTATCCAGTCCCAGCGTGTCCATCATGGCGCGGTTGCCCAGCGCCACCTGACGGTCGCCGATCTTGCCCCGCACGCCTTTGCCGGTCACCGCCTCGAAATCCGTGGTCGCCGCCAGTTTCAGCCCCTTGGCATCCGCCCCGGCGACAATCGCCTCGGCCAGCGGGTGTTCCGAGCCCTTTTCCAGCGCGGCGGCAAGGCCCAGAACCGTATCCGCGTCGTCCTGCCCCAGCACCACGGTATCGGTCAGCTTTGGTCGCCCTTCGGTCAGGGTGCCGGTCTTGTCGACGATCAGGGTATCAACCTTGGCCATCCGTTCCAGCGCCTCGGCGTCCTTGATCAGAACACCCGCCTGCGCCCCTCGGCCGCTCGCCACCATGATCGACATCGGCGTGGCCAAACCCAGGGCACACGGGCAGGCGATGATGAGGACCGCCACCGCGCTGACCAGGGCATGCGCCAATCGCGGCTGCGGCCCCGCGGCGCTCCAGACGATAAACGTCAGGATGGCGACCGCCAGCACCACCGGCACGAAATAGCCGGCCACCTGGTCCACCAACTGCTGCACCGGTGCCC
>JBBQHC010000048.1:0-18890 GCA_038323615.1 Rhodobacterales bacterium
TGGGCAAAAATAGCCGTCTAGCCCTCTCAGTCAGCCCATAGCGACCAATGTAGTCCAGCAGGACTTCTTCGACTTGTTGGCTGTCACACTCTGTCATTTCCGTTTCCATTCGGTGTCGGTTGGAGCACAATAGTTGAGACGGGTTAACAATTCGTTAACCCCTCGGCCTGTTCGATAACGAATGGACTGCACAAAATGAGCTGTCTGCGAGAGTTGGGAGGGCGAGATGTCCGGGGTATTCAGTCGGGAAGAAGAGAGAATCGAAACGGTAAGCAGACTGGCCCATCTGCCGTCTGAGGCGAGGCAGACTTTGATCGAGGAATACGGTCGACGGTCCGAAACCGCATTCGCTCCAGCAACGCTCAGATGCTATCGCCAGATCAAGCGCACTTTCAGCGCGTGGTGCGTCGAGCAGGGCTTCGATCCCGAGCCTCCAGTAGCGCCGAGTGTGATTGCGACCTACGTGGATCAACTGGGTGGCAAGATCCGCAGCACCACCATCGAAACGCGGCTCTGGGCCATCTCGGAAATGCACCGCGCGGTGTTTCAAGCGAACCCCTGTCGCCACCGATTAGTGGAACTTGCGCTGAAGGGCGTGAAGCGGACCTACGGCGCGGGCGTGCGACAGGCGCCCGCGCTCTGCAAACAGGAGGTCTTGGCGGCCATCCGCAAACTCGGTGACAGGCGGCTCGAAGTCAGGGACAAAGCGGTTCTCTGGGTCGCCACCGACAGTTGGTGCCGATCGTCGGAAATCGTCGCGTTCAGAGTGAGAGATATCATCCGGCAAGATGACGGCTCCAGCCTGCTTTACGTGTCAAGATCCAAGACAGACCCTTACGGCCAAGGCGCTTACGCCTTCCTGTCTGAAGCGGGAACCGATGCCGTGTTGCGCTGGATTGACTTGGCAGGTCTAAAGAAGGACGACCCGATGTTGACGAAATCCCAGAGAGGTGCGCGGCTTCGACCGATGGACCCGGCAACGATTTCGCGCATTATGAAGCGCTGTACGGGCCGCGCGGACGTGTCAGCGCACAGCACACGCGTCGGCGGCGTTCATGACGCATTCCGAATTGGCTGCGATCTGTCGTCGATCATGGTGGCAGGGAGGTGGACGTCGCCAGAAATGCCAGCGCGGTATGGGCGAAGGATTCTGGCAAGCTGGTCGGCGGCGGCACAAGTTTCGGCGGAGTTGGGCCAGCTTGGAGAAAAGAAATAGCGCCTTTTCGGTGTGCGCCAAGTCGCGGCAAACGTGTTGGCTGCATTGCAAAAGCAGTGCTCTCCCTTATTCTCTTTGATCTGTGTTCGGTCGTACCACGGCGACTAGGGATGACCTGCTCCCCGAAAGCGCCCTCGATTTCGGTTGGAGTTTTCCATGATATGCTGTTCTACCCGAAATGTCCCCGCTTGGGGCTATATTTTCCTCAGTTTGATTACACAGACGGGCTGGATGCGTCTGGTAATTTCATCAGCGCTGCTGGGACCTTGTTGCCGATTGCGCTGTGCGGCCATTCTTCGTTGTAGTCTCTACCATTGCCCGGCAAGCGATTGCATAGCAATCTGCCGAGAGGGGCTAAACCTCCAACTTTTCGGCCGTATCTTCATGGAAGGCACAGTTTGCTAAGTCGCCGCACCAAAGGGCGGAGGGTTCAGAGCAGGCTGCCGAGATCAAACATCTAAAACGCGAACTCGCCCGTGTGACCGAGGAACGCAACATCCTAAAAAAAATGCGACCGCGTACTTCGCGCGAGAGTCTCAGTGAGGCACGCGTTTACCTGACCGGGACTGTCAGGAATCTTGTGTGGGGCCATGATGATGGAACGGATAGGAGCATCACATGGCGATCAAGAAGGAACTACTGGACCAGCTTCTGGCTGGCCGCGACCCGCAGGATTTGTTCGCGAAGGGCGGTCTGGTCGACGATCTGAAGAAAGCACTGACTGAGCGGCTTCTGAATGCAGAGCTGGACGAGGATCTGGTCGGTGACGCCGGTCGGGTGGCCGGCAATCACCGCAATGGATCTTCGAAGAAGACGATGCTCACGGGCACATCGAAGGTGACGCTGGACATTCCGCAGTACCGGGACGGCAGCTTCGATCCAAAGCTGATCGCCAGGTATCAACGCCGGTTTCCCGATTTCCACGACAAGGTCATTTCGATGTATGCGCACGGCATGAGCGTGCGCGAGATCCGTATGCATCTGGAAGAGCTCTTGTCTTATGACTTTTCTCGGCTCCCGAGGCAAAAGGGAGCCACTGCCCGCCACGCCTTTTATGGCGGGCAGTGGCGGGGGTCGGATCGAGAGAAGCTGGGCCGCCTTTGGCGCCGTGCCGTAGTGGGATCGCCCTCGTCTTCAACTTCTGTCCTGAACGGATACCCGGGTTCACGGCCCGGATGACAAGACGAGGAAGTGGATAAAGACTATGCAAGATAATGGATTGGATCGAAGACCACGTCCTCGCGGTCGTAGCTCCGTGGATGGCGGGCGATGATCTCGCCACCGCAACCGATCACCACCTGGTCGACATAGCCGCGCAGCCAGACATCGCGGTGGCCGTAAGCGACCGGGACGGAATAGTCGTTGGACTTGTAGTACACCAAAGCCTGCGAACTGACCCGCCCGCTCGTCTGGTCAACGGCATCGAAGGGGGCGGCCGGAAGGTCGGCCATGGCCTCAAGATCCCCGCCCAGCCGCGTCCCGATCGTCTCGCCGTGCCCCCGCAGGATGCCCGCCTGTCGCTGGCGGCATTGATCTTCGAGCCGGGTGTTGAACTCATCCCAAGATGCAAAGCGCGGCACCGGCAACATGAAGTTGCGACGCGCATACTGCATGATCACCGGGGTGTTGAACAGCAGCGACGGGCACGTAAATCATGAAAGGGCGAACGGATTTGGCGGCGAGAAGGGCCAAAAGTCCCGCAAAAACATCCTTACAAGGGGCATCTTTGGCTGAACAGTGGCTCTTGTGTCCGGCTGCGGCCGGAACGACCCAACCATGTCTAGACTTGTGACGTCGTCCAGGACTGGACCCACGACGGGCGGATCTTCCGCACGCTCAACATCATCGAGGAGTTCAGAAAGGAGGCGTTGGTGATCCGCGTAAAGCGTAAGTTCAATTCTGCCGACGTGGTCGATGCCTTGACTGATCTGTTCATCCTGCGAGGGCCACCCGAATACATAAGTTCGGACAATGGCGCAGAGTTTATCGCCAAAAAGGTGCGGGCATGAATCGGAGCCGTAAGCGCGAAAACCGCGTTCATTGTGCCTGGTGCGCCTTCGGAAAACGGATACTGCAAGAGCTTCAACGCACGGTTCCGAGACGAACTTTTGAACGGTGAGGTCTTCTACAGCCTGCGTGAAGCGCAGATCCTGATCGAAAGGTGGCGACGCCACTACAACAATGTCAGGCCGCATAGCGCTCTGGGATACCGACCCCCGTCGCCCGAAAGGATCGTCCCGATAGACCAGCGGCCGACCATGCACTAACATTCGAACCGGACCACTCGTTGGGGGCTGACCACCCAAAGTGGCGTTTTTGGGCTGGGTGCGCAAACGGGTCGTCGGTTAAGCCAACCTTTCGCATGCGAAAGGTTTCGGGTTAGCCCATGAGGCCCGGATAAAACGCGGCTGGACCTTCGATTTCCGGAAGATGTGAGCAGAGGTTGTCGAGACCAAAAGCCTCGAATCCCGAGTTGTACTTGATCGACCACGATTGCGGGTTAATCGAGGTCGGCACGTATACAACCCTGCTAGTTGATTTGTGCGGCACACTTTGGCACGAACGCCTTGGCTGGCTGCCCAAGAACATCGACCGCCTGCGATTGGGCGTGTGGGACGTCGCGGTGGCATGGAGTGACGACCAAAGAGGCTGACCGGGGGAGGATGGGCGGATTTTCGCCCGCCCGTCCGGTGGTATCAAACGTCAATCATTCCCCCGCGTTTGACCGCCGCAGATCTGCACTGGCGAGGGGCCCCTAGTATTTGTCTGACGCGACCCTTTTGCGCGACCTGCACCCTAGCGGCGCGCATTTGAACGCCATCTTTTATGGCATTCGAGAGGGAATAGATGATTTTTCCCGCATCCCGACGGGCTGCAAACGGGGGCAGATGATGTCGGGAATTTTGGATATACGGTTCGACCGGTGCCGCAGCAGTACTTTGGCGCTGGACCAAAATGTCGCTTACTTCTGTCGAGAGGTTCGCCCTAACCGTTGCAGACGGCGCAAATTCCGGTTGCGCGGTGCCGATGGCCGCCACTAATCTTATACCCTGCGTCTTGATTATTCGCTGTGCCCGTTACTCAGGAGTCCGATGAAACCCGCGACCGCCTGCCGCTGCCCACTGCCCCGCCCCGGCGGGTGGACCCGATGAGTCCGGGCCTGCTGAGTCCGGGCCTGCGTGCGCTTGGCGCCTCCCTGTGTCTGGCCGCCGAGGGGTTCGGAATGCAGGCCGCCGCCACCCCGCCGACACCGGGGGCGACACCGGGGGCCACATTGGGGGCCACACCGGGGGCCATCGATCTGATCTGTAGCGCCGAGGTGGCGACCGCCCCCGGCCAGACCGACGCGATATGCGCCGCCGTGGCCCTGGCATTGACGGCAGATATCGCAGACTGGCCGGGCTGGTATCTGCGCCGCGATCCGGCCGACCCTGCTGGCCTGACGATCACCCTCGTGCTGACCCGCGCCGATGCCCACAGCGTCACGGCACATCTGTCGTGGCGCGTGCCCACCGACCCGGTTCCGACCGACGGCCCCGCGGTGTCGGCCCAGACCGTCGACGCGCCGCTGGCCGCCGATATCTATCCCAATTTTGCCCGTGGTCTGCTGCAGGTCAGCGACCTTCCATTCTGACGTTTTGTCACAAGGATTGATCCGATGTCCGTTATCACCGACGTTGCCAACGCAACCACGACCATTGACGGCCTAGGCGACGGCAACCTGACCGCGACCGCGGCGGTGTCGGCACCGCCGCTGACGGTCTATACCCCCGACCAGATCGCCGATGTGCTGATCAACGGCTACTGGGCCTGGTCGGGCTATGGGGGCAGCGGCCCGCGGTCGTTCGACGTTGGCAGCGACGACGCGATTACCGTTAACCTGACCGGGCTGGACGCCACCGGGGCCTATCTGGCCCGCGCCGCGCTGGATCTATGGACCACCGTGACCGGCATCAGTTTCGTCGACGCCGACACGGCCGAAATCACGTTTCAGAACACCGATGACGGGTTCTACACCAGTCTGGTCACATCGGGGTCAACGATTCTGAGCGGGGTCGACAACGTCAACCAAGGGGCGCTGAACAGTCTCGGCACGACGCTGAACAGCTATGGTTTTGCGGTCTTTATCCACGAGATCGGCCATGCCCTTGGGCTGGGTCATGCGGGCAACTACAATGGCGAGGCCACATACAGCCAATACGCAGGCCTTGGCGACAACCAATACCTGAACGACAGCTGGCAGATGTCGGTGATGTCGTATTTCGATCAGGGGCCGGGCGGCCAGAGTTTTCTTTCCGACAACACGTGGCTGAACATTGCCTCGTCCTATCCGACCACGACGATGCTGGCCGATATCCTTGCGATCCAGGCGATTTACGGCACCCACACCGGCACCGCCGACACCGGCAATCCGGGCAACACCACCTATGGCGCCAATGCCACCCTGACCAATGCGCTGGGTCTGCTGTTTGGCCAGTATTTCGGCGAAGATGCGGCGAATCCGGCGATTTACGATCCCACCGCTGCCTTTGGCTTTACCATCTACGATCGCGACGGCACCGATACCCTTGATTTCAGCCCGGTCAGCGCCGACCAGAGCATCGACCTGAACCCCGAAGCGGTATCGAGCGTCATGGGAATGCAGGGCAACATGATCATCGCCCGCGATACGGTGATCGAAAATGCCAGCGGCGGGTCCGGCAACGATACGATCACCGGCAATGCTGCCAGCAACAGCCTGTTCGGCAATGCGGGCGACGATGTGCTTGCGGGGGGGGCGGGTGACGACGTCTATCTCGGCGGTAGCGGGGCCGATGCGTTCGTATTTACCGGCGGCAACGACGTGATCCGCGACTTTATCGACAACCATGACACGATAATATTCAACGTCGTCATGCTGACTCATGCTGCTCCCCACTTTGCCGATCTTCACACCTTTGCCAGTGTCGTTGGCGCCGATCTGGTGTTCGATTTTGGGCTGGGCAACAGCCTGACGCTGAACAATTACACCGCGCTTGGCACCCTGATTGACGATGTCGCCTTCGTCTGACGCGCTTTGGCGTTTGTGTCTGGCGGGATAACCCGTAAAAGGCACAAAAGCGGGAAGGTTTGCCAGCATGAAACTCCTTGTCACTGGCGGTGCCGGGTTCATCGGATCGGCGGTGGTGCGCCTTGCCATCGGGCGCGGCCACCATGTCGTCAACCTCGATGCGCTGACCTATGCCGCCTGTCTGGAAAATGTCGCCAGCGTCGCCGACGACCCCGGTTACAGATTTGAACAGGCCGATATCCGCGACCGCGCAGCACTTGCCCGGATTTTCGCGGCCCATGCCCCCGACGCGGTGCTGCACCTTGCCGCCGAAAGTCATGTCGACCGGTCGATCGATGCGCCGGGGGCCTTTATAGACACGAATATCACCGGCACCTATCACCTGCTCGACGCCGCCCGGATCTATTGGGAAGGTGCCGGCCGCCCCGCCCATTTCCGGTTTCACCATGTCTCGACGGACGAGGTGTTCGGATCACTTGGCCCGACCGGGCAGTTCAGCGAAACCACGCCCTATGCCCCCAACAGCCCCTATGCGGCGTCCAAGGCGGCCAGCGACCATCTGGTCCGGGCCTGGGGCGAAACCTATGGCCTGCCGGTGCTGATGACGAATTGCTCCAACAACTACGGCCCCTATCATTTCCCCGAAAAGCTGGTGCCGGTGGTGATTTTGGCGGCCCTCGCCGGGGCCCCGATCCCGATTTACGGGGCAGGGGCGAATGTGCGCGACTGGCTTTATGTCGAAGACCACGCCGATGCCCTGCTCTGTGTGCTGGAGAACGGACAGGTCGGGCGCAGCTATAATATCGGTGGCGAAAACGAGGCGACGAACCTTGATCTGGTGCATCGCCTCTGTGCGATCCTTGACCGGCTGCGCCCCGGTAAAGCGCCTTACGGCGAACAGATCGCCCATGTCACCGACCGCCCCGGCCACGATGCCCGCTATGCGATCGATCCGACCCGGATCAGGACCGAACTGGGCTGGCGGCCCTCGGTCACTTTGGATCAGGGGCTGGAAACGACGGTCGCGTGGTATCTGGAGAATGAGGACTGGTGGCGCACCTTGCAGGGCCGTGACGGGGTCGGCCAACGGCTGGGGCAACAACAAGTGGGGCAGGGCGGATGACACGCAAAGGAATCGTTCTGGCCGGGGGCACCGGATCGCGGCTTTATCCGGTGACGATCGGCATATCCAAGCAACTGCTGCCGATCTACGACAAACCGATGATCTATTACCCGCTTACCGCCCTGATGCTGGCGGGGATCCGCGACATCGCGGTGATCACCACCCCCGAGGATCAGGCCCAGTTTCAGCGCCTGCTGGGCGATGGCGGCCAATGGGGCCTGCAGCTGACCTATATCGCCCAGCCCGCCCCCGAGGGGCTGGCGCAGGCCTATCTGCTGGCGGCGGATTTTCTGGCCGGGGCGGCCTCGGCGATGGTGCTGGGCGACAATATCTTTTTCGGCCACGGATTGCCCGAATTGCTGGCCGAGGCGGGGGCGCAGACCACGGGCGGCACCGTGTTCGGCTACCGCGTCGCCGACCCCGAACGCTATGGCGTGGTGGATTTCGACAGTGACGGCCGGGTTCGCGAAATCGTCGAAAAGCCCGCCGTGCCGGCGTCGAACTATGCGGTGACGGGCCTGTATTTCCTAGACGGCACCGCCCCGGAACGAGCCGCGCGGGTGACCCCTTCGGCACGTGGCGAGTTGGAGATCACGACCCTGCTGGAAAGCTATCTGGCCGATGGCAGCCTGACCCTGAAACGGATGGGCCGGGGCTATGCATGGCTGGATACCGGCACCCACGGCAGCCTGCTGGACGCCGGCAATTTCGTGCGCACGCTGGAAAAGCGGCAGGGGATGCAGACCGGCAGCCCCGAAGAGATCGCCTATGAAAAGGGCTGGATCGACCGCGCCGCGCTGGCCGTACTGGCCGACCGCTATGCCAAGAACGATTATGGGCGTTATCTGCGCAGCCTGTTGTAAGCGCCGCGCCGGGCGGCCTCAGGCGACCCCGGCGCGCAAACAATCGTGGACCCGCAGCAGGCCCAGCGGGGCGCCCGCCGCATCGACCACGACCAGCACGGTGATCTTGTTGGTATTCATGATCGCCAGCGCGGTGGCGGCGATCATCTCGGGGGGGACGGTGCGGGGCGTGCGGGTGGCCACATCGCGGGCCAGACCGTCGGTCAGCCGGGCGATGTTGCGGCGCAGGTCGCCATCCGAAATCACCCCCTCGAGCCGCCCGTCGGCACCGACGACGCAGGCCAGACCAAAGCCCTTTTCGCTCATCTTCAGCAGGGTGTCGGGCATCGGGGTGTCGGGGCTGACCACGGCCAGCGCCTCGGGGCCGTGCATCAGTTGACGCACCAGCGCCAGTTGCGCCCCCAGCTTGCCCCCCGGATGATAGGTGCGGAAATTCTCGGTGACAAAGCCGCGCTGTTCCATCAGCGCCACCGCCAGCGCATCGCCAAGCGCCAGCGTCAGGGTCGTCGATGTGGTGGGGGCGATGCCGATGGTGCAGGCCTCGGGTTCGGCGGGCAGCAGCAGGGCGATGTCGGCGGCCCGCATCAGGGTGCTGTCGGCGCGCCCCGAAATCCCGATCAGCGGGATCGCAAAGCGCCGGGTATGGTGGATCAGGTCGCCCAGTTCGGTGGTTTCGCCCGAGTTTGAAACAAGGATGCAGATGTCGCCGATGGTGACCATGCCCAGATCGCCGTGGCTCGCCTCGGCGGGATGGACGAAATAGGCGGGCGTCCCGGTTGACGCAAAGGTCGAGGCGAGCTTGCGGGCGATATGCCCCGATTTGCCGATCCCCGACAGGATCACTCGGCCCTTGGTCGCCAGAATCCGCTCGATCGCGGGCACGAAACCGTCCGGCAGGTTGCGCCCCATCCGCAGCACCGCCTGACCTTCGATGTCCAACACCCGCGCGGCGGTTTCAAGAATGGTGCGGCGAGGGTCCGGGGCGGCGGGGGGCATCTGAGTCATGAACAGCTTAGCCTTGTTTACATTTCGGGTCAGCGGTGGCAGCGTGGCGCGTTATAGAGGCCGTGCGCCGCTGACGCAATGTGCGGTCCCGGGCATGATCCGATGAGGATTTTGCTGGCATGCCCGTGCCAACTTTGACAAAAGTCACCCGGACCACCTTTGGCCCGTGGCAGGGTCCGTGACCGGAATTTGAATGATAGCAGAACCGACAGAGTTGCCCGGCGTGATGATCCTCACACCCGCCCGGCATGGCGACGCGCGGGGCTTTTTCAGCGAAAGCTGGAGCCGGGCAACGCTGGCTCAGCAGGGGCTGGACCATGATTTCGTGCAGGACAACCATTCGCTGTCGGATCAGGCGGGTACCCTGCGCGGCCTGCATTTTCAGGCCCCGCCGCATGCCCAGACCAAACTGGTGCGCTGCGGGCGCGGGGCGCTGCTGGATGTGGCGGTGGACATCCGGCGCGGGTCGCCGACCTATGGGCATTGGGTCGGGGTCGAGCTGAGTTTCGAGAACGGCAAACAACTGCTGGTCCCGGCGGGGTTTCTGCACGGGTTTCTGACCCTTCTGCCCGATACCGAGATCGTCTATAAATGCACCGACTATTATGCCCCCGATTGTGACGGCGCGGTGCATTGGGACAGCTGCGGCATCGCCTGGGGCAGGGCGGTGGCACCGCTGCTGTCGCCCAAGGATGCTGCCGCGCCGCCGCTGGCGCAGTTTCGGTCGCCCTTTGATTATGCGGGTTAGGCGATGACAGTTCTGGTCTTTGGCCGCACCGGGCAGGTCGCGACCGAACTGGCGCGGCTGGGCGGCGACCAGGTGATCTGTCTGGGCCGCGACCGCGCCGATCTGTCCGACCCCGCCGCCTGCGCCGCGCTGATCACCGCCACCGATGCCCGCGCCGTCATCAACGCCGCCGCATGGACCGCGGTTGACGGTGCCGAAACCCACGAGGCCGAAGCTCGGATCGTCAACGCCGATGCCCCCGCCGCGATGGCCCGCGCCGCCGCTGACCGGGGCCTGCCCTTTGTGCATCTGTCCACAGATTATGTCTTTGCCGGGACCGGCACCGCGCCCTGGACCCCCGACGATCCGGCGGCGCCGCAGAACGCCTATGGGCGCACCAAGCTGGCGGGCGAGGTCGGGGTGCGCGACGCCGGCGGCCCCCATGCGATCCTGCGCACCTCATGGGTGGTGTCGGCACATGGCGCGAATTTCGTCACCACCATGCTGCGGCTGGCGGGGGAGCGCGACGCCTTGCGCATCGTCGCCGATCAGATCGGCGGGCCGACCCCGGCGGCCGATCTGGCCCGGATCGCGCTGGTGGTGGCCGACCGGTTGCAGGTGGACCCGACAAAGTCCGGCACCTACCACGTCGCGGGCGGGCCGGATGTCAGCTGGGCCGATTTTGCCCGCGCGATCTTTGATCTGTCCGGCCAGGCCATCGCCGTGACCGACATCGCCAGCCGGGATTTCCCGACGCCGGCGCAGCGCCCGCTGAATTCCCGGCTTGACTGCACCAGCCTGACAGACTGTTTTGGCATCGCGCGCCACGACTGGCACGCCGGCCTGCGCGACATCCTGCGCGATCTCGGGGCACTGCGGCAGCCATGAACGATGCGGAGCGTTCCGCGCCCGTCGTGGGGATCCTGCTGGCGACCTACAACGGGGCGCCGCATTTGGGCGCACAGCTGGACAGTATCGCCGCACAGGACCGCGCCGCCTGGCATATCCGGTGCGGCGACGACGGATCGCAGTACGCCAGCCAAGAGATTCTGGATCGACCCCCATCTTGGGGTGATCGGCGTCCAAAAGTGACCCCCTGATAATTTTGATCAGATGCTCTCTCAAAGACGAGAGGGAGCAGTCAGGCCAGCCCAACTGGGGCGACGATAAGGCAATCAGCCGAGTATCTTCAGACGGCGCAGAACCCATGCAAGGGGGGCGCCCATGCGATGCCGGTTCGCCACAAAAGCCCGCGGGATCCGCGCGCCACTGCGGACAATTTCCGCCGCTAGTGCAATAGGATGGGGGCGTTTGGCAATGGGCACATAACCGCCCGCGGCCATCGGACCGACGCACAGCCTTTCGATAATCCAGCTTTCGTGATCTGCGAGCCGTCCTTGCCAGTCCGTTGCCGTGATTACGTCGATTCCGGAATCGCGGGCATGGCCATAATGGCCATAAGAGCTGTTGATCCGCTCGACAGCCTGCATTTCAGAGCAGGGATCAATGCCAAGGAAATCGCAGATCCGCGCGATCTGTTGATGCGGCTCTGCCAGCAGATTCTCGAATTTCTGGATGCGTAGCCGCTCGGGCCCCAGACGCTTCTGACCATGCCTTGCGGCGTTTTGCGCCGCGCGCCACATCAGGGCGGCAATGCCAATCGAGAAAGAGTGCTGCACCCGCCGGTCCTCGGCGGCCAGGGCCTGACGCAATGCAGGCCCGGCATTGGACGGATCAATGAAATGGTTTTGCCAGTCCCGATAGGACGAGATTACCGCCCGGGGATCACGCTGCATGAAGATGAACCGCGCCTCGGGAAAAGCAGCGGAAATTTCGGACAGACAGAACACATGACGGGGCGTCTTTTCGCCCCAAATGCGCAGATCGTTCACATCTTTGCCGCGCTTCTGCGCCTGCCCTAGGCAATGTTGTTGAAACATCGCGTCAATCCCGCGATCATCGGAGGTATCGACCGCAATGGGGTTAGAGGGGCTTTCGGCATGTTCGGTTCCGTGCAGACCATAGGCGCTGCTGTGCAACTTGGCGAAATAGGACTCTGCCATGGCCTTGCTGCGGGGATCTGGCGGTTCTTGCGTGGCGGGCCCGATGCGCGGGCGCAAATCATCAAAATAATGGGTTTCCGCCGCAATCATCACCTGAGGATGCCGGTTCAGGATCTGCACCATCAATTCAGTCCCGGAACGAGAGCTGCCGATGATGAAAACCGGCCTTGGGCAATCTGGGGGCATGTGCGCTTCTTTCCGCAAACAGTGTTCGGGCGAAGAAGGCCCTGAACATCATGCAGGTCAACCGCCCAAAACTGACCGCAGCGCACAGCGGCGATGGGCTGTTGCTATCAATCATCATTATCAGCTTCAACACCTGCGATCTAACCTTGGGGGCTATCGCATCGGTGATCAGTCAGATTGGGGGCGATGGCGAGATCATCGTTGTGGACAATGCCTCCAGCGATGACAGCGCCGTCCGGATCGCCGAGCATTTTCCGCAGGTCACGCTTTTGGCGCTGCGGCACAACATTGGCTTTGGCCGGGCCAACAATCTAGCGGCAGAGCAGGCGCGCGGACGGTATCTGCTTTTGCTCAATTCCGATACGTTGGTGCAGCCCGGCGCGATTGCTGCCCTGCTGGATTTCGCGCACCGCAGGCCCGAGGCCCGCATCTGGGGCGGGCGGACGCTGGCGGCGGATGGCAGGCTTAATCCCCGGTCCTGTGCGCGGCGCCCCGGCCTATGGTCGGTCATTGCCGTCGCACTGGGGCTGGCACATCTTTTTCCCGCCTCGCCCTACTGCAACCCCGAGGCGATGCCGCGCTGGGCGCGCGACGACGAACGTGGCGTGGATATCGTGACCGGCTGTTTTCTGATGATAGGGGGCGAGGATTGGCAGAAACTGGGGGGATTTGATCCGGCCTATTTTATGTATGGCGAAGAGGTCGATCTTTGCCTGCGTGCCCGAAGGCGGGGGGCAAGGCCCGCAATCTGTCCCCGCGCCACAATCATTCATTTCGAAGGCGCGTCCCAAGCGGCCGCGCCGCGCATGGCGCAAATTTTAGCCGGGCGTATTCGCTATTGCCGCAGCCATCTGCCACCAAGGCACAGGCGGCTTGCCATCTGGTTCATCCGGGCGGGGGTTTTGTTACGGCTTGGGCTTTATCTGCTGGCTCCATGCCAGTCTGAGGGGCGAAGGCGGTTGCAGCAGGTCCATCGCTTGCGCGGCGTATGGTGGAACGGCTATCCCGACCATAACGGCCAAGCCGGGCCGAACTTGCCCTGACCCATTCGCCCAATGCATCGTGTCGGATGGTTGCCCAGTGCGATCGGCTCCGGCCCCAGCCATGGTGTATTAACACAGCCGGAAAAAAATGTCCAAGATTTGGGGAGTTCATCCCACAGGGGGCACACATTGGCGCAATTGTAAAAACTAACAGGCTTGATCAAATGCGCCCGGGCGTGCGGATCAATTGCGCTGAAAGCCAGACGTCACCATCGTTGCAGAGGCGATCGCTTATGTGCCGAGCGCTCGAACCGCCGAAGAGCTAGAGGGGACTGAGCTGGAATTGCGGCCCTCGTCTCATAGGAAATCACAGCCTACCTCGTTCTCCATTGTATCGAACGCATACTACCTTGGAAACTGACAAGACGTCCCAACGTCAAGCAGTGCGCCGACCCCGCAATCAGCGCCGTTACACCTCGTGCCGCATGAGGCGGGCCAAGACCGATGAGACCCTTGACGCCGCAGTCCATTTCAAACCTATTTGAATTTGAAACTGCTTTGAGGTAAGGTTCGTTTTGTGAATAGCCCAGATCGGCCTGCGAAGGCATTCAAGCCTGCCCGGACGGCAATTGTTGCTGAGAAATCACAGCGATCAACATTGTCTGGCCTGCGCCTTCTGATCGTGGATCTGAACAATTTCGCCAGTTTTCCCACCCTTGCCATCGGACTTTTGGTGGCATCCCTGCGCGAGCGTGGGCATCGGGTCGATGTGCTGTGCCCGCTTGCCCACGATGTGCCGGCAACTGAACGCGAACGACGCGAGACGTTGCTCGACCACACCCGCCGGCGGATTCATCTATCGGACTGGAAGCCGTTTCTGGGAGTGCGTGATGTTCTGCGGCGGTTGGAAACCGCGCGGGTGGAGCGGGCGCATCCGGCGGTGTTGGGCGAAATCCACAAGGCGCTGGCAGCCCCCCCCGATGCCATCCTGATCTCGGCCTATCTGCAGCATTTCAACAGCGTCGCCGCGATTGCCGGATTGGCCAAGGACCGGAACGTGCCGGTGATCTTGGGCGGACCAATGTTCAACCTGCCCCAGGTGGCCGACGAATGGCGCGGGATCAACGGCGTATCGGCCGTGGTCGGCGCCGAGGTGGACCGAAACCTGCCTGAATTGGTCGAGGCGCTTTGCCGCAAGGGGGACCCGCTCGCTTTTGATGGAGTCGTTCTGCCGGAAGGCCGCCGGTCGGTGGGAGCCCGGCCCCTGCGGCATCTTGACCTGAACCCGATGCCCGATTTCACCGACTTCCCATGGGATCGGTATCCCGGCCGCATTGTGCCGATGATGACCGGGCGCGGCTGCCAGTGGGACAAGTGCCTGTTCTGTTCGGATGTGATCTCGGTCTCGGGGCGCACGTTCCGCACCCGAAGTGTTGAAAACGTGCTGCTGGAAATGCAGGAACAGGCTCGACGGCACGAGACGACGAACTTCCTGTTTCTCGACCTTAAGCTGAATTCCTGGCCTGACATGATCCGTGGCATCGCGAAGGGCATCGGGCGGTATGTGCAAGGCGCGGAATGGATCGGCACCGTGCATGTCGATCAACGCTCCGACAACGGGCTCTCGCGCGGTGATCTGGAAGCGGCGGCGGCAGGTGGCATGCGACGGATTTCGTTCGGGCTAGAAAGCGGTAGCCAGCGCCTTCTGGACGCGATGCACAAGGGCTCGTCGGTATCCCGGAACTCGGCCTTCATCCGCGATGCCTATGCGGCCGGCCTGTCGATCCGCAGCACGATGTTCAAGGGCTTTCCCGGCGAAACTGCCGCCGATATGGAAGCGACAGCACAATTCCTGGAGGATCACGCCCCTTGGCTCGACCGGGTGCGCTTTAACGACTTTACCCTGCATACCGGAACGCCGATCTGGAAGACCGTCACCGAAAAGGCCGATACTGACGAAGCGCTGAACGTGGCGTGGCTCGACCATCGCCGGGCCAAGGTCGACTACCGTGCGACCAAGGCCCGCACGCCCGCCTATCGCAAGGCCAAGGCCCGTGCCCTGAAAGTGGTCTATCAGATCAACCGCCGTCAGCTGCGCGACACCGCGCGGCAGTTTGACGGATTGATGTGATACGTCGCCTGTTGTCACGGACTCGCTACGGCGATGCCGCAACGGGCAGCCCACTGGCTCGGCGCCTGCGCCGTCTGTCCGCGTCGGAGCGTAAAGAGGAAGCCCGTGCCTTCTTGGACGTCTTTCACGACGCGAGCGGCGCGGGGCGCGATCCGCGTCAGGCCCGTTGGGCCGAGGTGCGCCGCCAGATCGCGCGCACGGGTAGTTATGTGCATACGCCCGAAGAACTGGCTTACGGCGCCCGGCTGGCTTGGCGAAACACTGGGCGGTGCATCGGTCGGCTCATGTGGGAAAGCCTCGATGTCATCGACTGTCGGCACATGGTCGATCCCGACGAGATGCAGGCGCAGATTCTGCACCATCTGGACGATGCCTTTGGCGATGGCCGCATCCGTTCGGTGATTTCGATCTTCGCGCCTGCCGGGAGGGCTGTCCTGCCCGCCTGGATCGAAAGCCCGCAGATCACACAATATGCCTGCCACCAGTTGGCCGACGGCAGGATGCTGGGCGACCGGCAGAATGTCGAGGCCACCCGCATTGCCCGATCGATGGGCTGGAAACCACCCGAGAAACCGGGCCGGTTCGACCTGCTGCCCTACCTGCTGCGCGACACATCCGACCGCCGCCATCTTTGCCGCCTGCCCGCCGGTGTCGTGCGCGAGGTGGCGATCCATCATCCTCAACAGGATGCGCTGTCAGCACTGGGGCTAAAATGGTATGCCGTCCCCTTGGTTAGCAACATGATCCTGACCATCGGGGGTGTCGATTACCCCTGTGCGCCGTTTAACGGCTTTTACATGGGCACTGAGATTGCCTCGCGTAATTTTGCGGACGTCCGGCGTTACGATCTGCTGCAGGATGTCGCCCGCGCGCTGGACCTGCCGATTGCGCCCTCGGACCCCGGGTTGTGGCGCGACACGGCGCTGACGGAGTTGAACCGTGCCGTGCTTTCGTCCTTCAAAGCGGCTGGGGTGACGGTGGTCGATCATCACAGCGCGTCCGATCAGTTCATGGCGTTTCATGGGCGCGAACAGGCGCAGGGTCGCAGGGTCGCCGCCGACTGGCGCTGGATCGTGCCCCCGCAGGCCGCCTCCTCCTGCGAGGTGTTCCACCTTCGGATGCACAACTTCCACCCGGTGCCGAACTTCTACCGCGACCGCGGCAGCGACGGCCTGCGCCTGATGCCCTGGTATGGCGACCGCTACAGGTCACGGGTTGCGATGTGGACCGACCGCCTGACCCGGCGTTGGAAGTTATGGAAGCGGATGCCATGGTGACCCCGATGCCAGCACCACGCCTCGCCGAAATAGACGGCTCGGTGCTGCGCCGTGAGCTCGCCCTGCGCATTCTGTTGCAGAACCTTCTTCTGATCCTGTCGCCAACGCTATTCGCATCCTTTGCCATTTTGGCCCTCGTCCAGCCCGAAGCGGCATGGGCGGCAGCGGCAGCGCATGGGGCAGCTGGTCTTGGCGCGGCGCTGCAGTGGCGCTACCACGGTATCGACACCAAGCAAATCAAGGACTATCTGCGGACCATCGACGGCGACCGGGCGTATGGCTGGGAATGCTGTCTTCCGGCCAGCCAGCCACGAACCCCGCTCGAGTCGCGCTGAATGATCTCGACAAAAGGTGTGCTTCTTGGCCTGCATATGGCAATGGTGAGTCTGTTGTTCCGGGTGTCTCCGGCACCGGATGCATTCAGCTCGCTACCACTGCGGCTTTGCTGCTGGCCAGTGCCGCATTTCTACAGACTAACACAAAGAACAGAAAGGCGCGCCAGTATTGCAGTCGGCTTATGGCATCATCGTTCCCGTGCGCAATGAAGCGACGCTACTGCCGGTGACGGTGCCGAAACTGCTGGCGACCACCAAAGGTGACCGGGTGCGGATCATCTGGGTCTGTAACGGCTGCAACGATGACAGCGCCGCCGTGATCCGTCGTTTGGTTGGAGCCGGGGCCGAGGTGATCGAACTTCTCTTTCCCGGCAAGACCGCTGCCTTGCAGGCGGGGGACGACGCAATGGGCGATCTTTTTCCGCGCCTCTACCTCGATGCCGATGTGTGGCTTGGTCGCGGCGATCCAGCGCGTCTGATGCAGCCGCTTTTTGCGGGCGCGGCCGATCTAGTGGCTCCAAGGTTGCGTTTTGATACCGCTGGCGCCTCGCCTTTGTCGGCCCGCATCGGGGCTTGCTGGATGTCGTTGCCCCATGCCCGCACGACGGCATTTTCGAATGCCATCGGACTTTCCGCCGCAGCCCGCGCCTTGTGGGACCGCTGGCCCGAAATCTCCGGTGATGACATCTTCGTTTCGGCTACTGTGCCCGTCCATAGAAAACTGATTGTCCCCGAGGCTTTAGCCACAATCAGAATACCCAAGAGTTTTAACGGCTGGGTCAAGATGCGGGCGCGTTGGCTGAAAGGAGAGGCTGAACTCGCCCGGCTTGGCCTTTCTCTACCACGTCCGACACGGCAGAAGTTGAGCCTGCTACGACAGATGTTATCGACAGATACCGCTCTTGGGGCTTGGGCATTTGTGGCAGCACGGATCTTCGCGCAAATGACACAAGCCAATGATACAACGACTGCTTGGTTGCCAGACCGTCCGACCGATGGAGACGGCAAGTGATGGTTTGTGCCGCGGTTTTTGAAACTGAGACTATCCAGTTCATGGAAATTGACACCTTCCTCGAAAGCTAAATGGACCCTTGCGACAAGGTGGCTAAAGTAAACAACGCTTCCTTGAGTCTGCGCCCGATGTTCTTCCTAGCACTAAACTAGGGCCAATCGGCGTCAGGGTATGATGTGATCCCCGAAAACGTCCCCGTTCACGGGTAGAGTTTTCCGCTAGATTTTCCCTGGCTGGGAGAGGAGCGGGAAGCATGAAAGCATTGAAGTTCACGGACGCGCAAAAGGCGTTCAATATCAAGCAAGGCGAAGACGGCACGACAGTTGCGGAGATCTGCCGCAAGGCTGGAATCAGCTCGGCGATGTCGGGGTATTCGGTCAACAGTTGCTGGCGCTTCAGTTCGAAACTGTCCGAAATGTGCTTGAGAAAGATCAGGCCCAGCGCGACGTGCTTGTAATCCGAGGGCTCCATATTGCCACGCAGCTTGTCGGCGGTCTTGAACAGGCTGGCCTCGATGCCGAGGTCAGAGCCGTTGTCTGTTGATGCCATTGAGTTGTCTACCGGTTGCCAGTTGTCCTCCGGACCGTATTTTAGAGAAGGGGCGAAAACCAAAGTTCTGGATAGTTAAATGGTCGAGCCTCCAATGTCGGGGTGGACAGCCTTGCGGCCAGCATCTCTCCCCCTCAATTGACCAGCTCATCCGTCTTCGCTCCTACCGCCATCGTGAGCAATATTTACGATTTTATCCGTGTACTCGCAGTTGCCCGTATCTGCTGCTAGAGGTGGCTCGGTTTATCTGAACAGTTTCCGGGCGTTTCGTAAGTGGTTTTCCGCCTTTGTTACGCCGCGACTGCTCGGGGTCGAGGCAGATTGAAGTAAGCCTGATCCGGGGTTTTTCCGTCAAGCGATGAATGGGGTC
>JBBQHC010000049.1:0-18885 GCA_038323615.1 Rhodobacterales bacterium
CGAAAGCCCGGTGCCGCAACCAAAATCAAGGATCGGCGCATCGGGCGCCACGAATTCGGCCAGCCCAGTCGCCGCCCGTGTCGGTGTGGCATAGCCCGACGCCAGAACGTCGGCGTCATAATTCTTGGCCCAATCGGCATAGATCTGCAACGTCTCGGTGACGCTGCGCGGCTTCCACAACTGGGTATTCATCGTTTCGCTGGCCATGCCTCAGGCTAGCGCAGCCACCCGGTCAGCGTCCAGTGGGGTCGCATCCAGCCACGCCTGCCAATCAGCCTTGGCGCGGTCGGTGTAACCTTTATAGCGGTCCTTGCGGCCGCGCCGCCCGCCTTTGACGCCATCCAGCGGCGGGAACAGGCCGAAATTGACGTTCATCGGCTGAAATGTCTTGGCCTCGGCGCCGCCGGTGATGTGATGGATCAAGGCGCCCATTGCCGTGGTCGGGGGCACCGGGGGCAGGCAGCGCCCGGTCATTTCGGCGACAGCCATCCGCCCTGCCAGGAGGCCCATCGCGGCGCTTTCGACATAGCCCTCAACCCCGGTGATCTGTCCGGCGAAACGAATATTGGGCCGGGTGCGCAGCCGCATCTCACTGTCCAGCAGGGTCGGCGCGTTGATAAATGTGTTGCGGTGAATCCCGCCAAGACGCGCGAATTCGGCGTTCTGAAGGCCCGGAATCATACGAAAAACAGATGCTTGTGCACCATACTTCATCTTTGTCTGAAAGCCGACGATATTGTAAAGTGTCCCCAGCGCGTTGTCGCGACGCAGTTGCACTACCGCGTAGGCCTTGTTGACCGGATCATGCGCGTTGGTCAGGCCAACGGGTTTCATCGGGCCAAAGCGCAGTGTCTCGCGGCCGCGCTCGGCCATCACCTCAATCGGCAGGCAGCCGTCGAAATAGCCAGCAGTTTCGCCCTCGTGAAATTCGGTCTTGTCAGCGGCCAGCAGGGCGTCGATGAACGCCTCATAAGTGGCTTTATCCATTGGACAATTCAGATAGGCGGTCTGCTCTGCTTCGGTTTCGCCCTTGTCGTACCGTGATTGCATCCAAGCGACATCCATATCGACGGAATCGAAGTAGACGATAGGCGCAATAGCGTCAAAGAACGCCAATGCATCGGCCCCGGTTTCGGCGCGGATCGCAGTGCCCAATTCCGGCGAAGTCAGTGGGCCGGTCGCGATAATCCAGTTACCGCTTGAAGGAAGCTCTGTAATCTCCTCGTATGAAACGGAAATCATCGGATGGGCCAGCAACGTATCCGTCACGCTTTGTGCAAACGGATCGCGATCCACCGCCAGCGCGCCACCCGCAGGCAGCCGATGCCGCGCCGCCATTTCCATGATGATGCCGCCAGCCGCGCGCATTTCCCAATGCAGCAGCCCAACCGCGTTCTGTTCGCTATCGTCCGAGCGGAACGAGTTGGAGCAGACCATTTCGGCCAGATTTCCCGTACGATGGGCAAATGTGCCAACCTTGGGGCGCATTTCATGGATGACCACGGGCACGCCAGCTTGTGCCGCCTGCCAAGCGGCCTCGGATCCGGCCATGCCGCCGCCGATAATGTGAAGCGATTGTGTCATGCGCGCGGTTTAAACCAAAAAGCGCATGACGAAAATCGCCAAATGTGGATTAGAAGCCGGGAACGATATCGAGGAGGCTGCGACTGCCAAAGGTCGTGCCGCGCTGACTGCCCAGCGCGACCGTCGCACCAAGACTGAAAAAAGGTTCGTTCGAGCTGCCCACATCGATCGTGCCAATTTCGGCATAAAGCTTTGGACCACGCTCGAACCGATATTGCGCACCCAAGGCCGCGCGGGTCAGCGTATCGCCGCCGATATCAGCCGCCTTGACCTCGCCCGTGGCTGCGAAATTGCCGCCAAACGGGTAGGCGCCGCTGATCCCGTAGATGGTGCCGGTGTCGGTACCGTTGTCGACACGGCCCAAGAACCCCTCCAGATCAGCGCCAAGCACTTCCGCGCCACCCTCAATGCCCAGGCTGTCAATCGACCCGCCCGTGAAATAGTCGCGCCCGGCAAAGGCGCCAACGGACATGGTGGCACTCGGATGATAAATCCCATGTAGGGTGACGTTGTCGACGTTTTCGTCAAAACTGTTCAAGCCATAACGGCTGAGGTCGATGGCCACACCGAAATTCCGGGTGATACCGAATTCAAGCGACCCGTTATAGGTCGTGTAGCCAAGATCGGTATTATCCGAAAAGGCAAAGACATCGATACCCAATTCGGCCCCGACAAACCCCTGCGCGGTCAATGGAGATGAAACCAAGACTGCCAAAGCGGCAGCCGTGACGGCTGTTTTGTGATACATGCTGTTGCCTCAACGCAATATGTGGTGGGGTCTATGCCCCTTGAGCGCACGATAACCGCTACAGGCCTTCGCGGCAACCGACATTTCCGTGTTGGTCAAAAGTTGCGAGATCTGATCAAGCCGTTGGCACGCCGTCCACTTCCTCGGTCTCGGGCTCGGCCTCGGCGATCCAGGCGACGCTGACGACGACTTCGCCCTTGGCGGTGTCGAACACCTTGACGCCACCCGCGCTCCGCGAGCGGAACGAGATGCCTTCGACGGGCACCCGGATCGACTGTCCGGCCGATGTGACCAGCATGATCTGGTCGCCCATGTCCACCGGAAAGGCGCTGACGATATCGCCGCCGCGCATCGCCTTGTCCATCGCTGTCACCCCCATGCCGCCGCGGCCGCGCACCGGATAATCGTGGCTGGACGACAATTTACCCGACCCTTTTGATGTGATCGTCAGCATCAGGTTTTCGGCTGCCGACATTTCCGCATAGCGCTCGGTACTGATCGCGCCGGCGACGGCCTCTTCGTCGTCGTCCACTTCGGCTTCGTCCGTCAGGCCAGCCATTGCGCGGCGCATTTTGAGGTATCCGGCGCGTTCTTCGACTGTCGCGTCGAAGTGTCGGATCACCGCCATCGACACGACGCGGTCGTCGCCCCTAAGGCGGATACCGCGAACGCCCGTCGATTTACGCCCTTTGAACACCCGCACATCGGTCGTCTGGAACCGGATGGCGCGGCCCGAATCCGTCACCAGCATGATGTCGTCATCGGCCGAACAGATCCGCGCGTTGACCAGTTTGACGCCTTCGGGCAGATCCATCGCGATTTTGCCGTTGCGCATGACGTTGGTGAAATCCGACAGAGCGTTGCGGCGCACGTCGCCTGCGGTGGTAGCAAAGACGATCTGCAAATCGTCCCAATCTTTTTCGTCACGGTCTACAGGCATGATCGCGGCGATCGAAACCCCGCCGGGGATCGGCAGGATATTGACGATCGCCTTGCCCTTGGCGGTGCGCGACCCTTGCGGCAGGCGCCAAGTTTTCAGTTTGTAAACCATCCCGTCGGTGGTGAAGAACAAAAGCTGGGTGTGGGTATTGGCAACGAAAAGCGTCGTTACTGCGTCTTCCTCCTTGGTCGCCATTGACCCGACGCCTTTGCCGCCACGCCGTTGCGCACGGAAATCGGCAAGTGCTGTGCGTTTGATATAGCCGCCTTGGGTGACGGTCACGACCATCTCTTCGCGCTCGATCAGGTCTTCGTCTTCCATGTCGCCCGACCAGTCGACGATTTCGGTGCGGCGGGGGACGGCGAACAACTCTCGCACCTCGCGCAACTCGTCCGAAATGATCCCCATGATCCGCTCGCGGCTGCCCAGAATTTCAAGGTATTCCTTGATCTTGCCGGCCAGTTCGCGCAACTCGTCCGTCACCTCTTTGACGCCGATCTGGGTCAGACGTTGGAGGCGCAGATCAAGGATCGCACGGGCCTGGGTATCGGACAGGTTGTAGGTGCCGTCGGGGTTGGCGGTATGGGTCGGATCGTCGATCAGGGCGATGTATTCAAGGATCGGCTGGGCCGGCCAACGACGCGTCATCAGTTTGTCGCGCGCCTCGGCGGCGTCGCTGGATTGGCGGATCGTGGCAACGATTTCATCGATGTTGGTGACGGCGACGGCCAAGCCGCACAGCACATGACTGCGCTCGCGGGCTTTGCGCAATTCGAACGCGGTGCGCCGGGCGACAACCTCTTCGCGGAAATCGACAAATGCCGTCAGGAACCCGCGCAGGGTCAGGGTTTCGGGCCGCCCGCCGTTCAGCGCTAGCATGTTGCAGCCGAAATAGGTTTGCATCGGGGTAAACCGGAACAACTGGTTCAACACCACCTCGGCGGTCGCGTCGCGTTTCAGTTCGACGACGACGCGCACGCCATTGCGGTCGGATTCGTCCTGCACATGGGCGATACCATCGATCCGTTTGTCGCGCGCGGCCTCGGCGATTTTTTCGATCATCACCATCTTGTTCACCTGATAGGGGATCTGGTCGATGATGATGGCCCAGCGGTCCTTGCGAAGTTCCTCGATGTGGGTCTTGCAACGGACAATGACCGAGCCGCGCCCTTCAAGGTAGGCTTTGCGCGCGCCAGAGCGGCCCAGCATGATGCCGCCGGTGGGGAAATCAGGGCCCGGAACAAAGCCGATCAGGTCTTCGCTGGTCAGGTCGGGATTGGTGATCAGGGCCAGCGTCGCGTCGATCACCTCGCCCAGATTATGCGGCGGAATGTTGGTCGCCATACCGACGGCGATACCGCCGGCGCCGTTGACCAGCATGTTGGGAAACTTGGCGGGCAGGACGGTTGGCTCGCGATCCTTGCCGTCGTAGTTATCCTTGAAATCAACAGTGTCCTTGTCCAGATCGTCGACAAGGAAATTGGCGACCCGCCGCATCCGCACTTCGGTATAGCGCATCGCGGCCGGATTATCGCCGTCCATCGAGCCGAAATTGCCCTGCGGCTGCAACAGCGGCAGCGACATCGAAAAATCTTGCGCCATCCGCACCAGCGCGTCGTAAATCGCAGAGTCACCGTGGGGGTGATATTTACCCATCGCATCCGACACCGGACGCACCGATTTGCGGAACGGTTTGTCGAATGTGTTGCCGCTTTCGTACATGCCATAAAGGATGCGGCGGTGGACGGGTTTCAGGCCGTCGCGCAGGTCGGGAATGGCGCGGCTGACGATGACCGACATGGCGTAGTCAAGGTAGGACGTTTTCAGCTCGTGTTCGATGGTCACATTTGGGCCGCGAAGAACAGGCTTTTCGTCTTTGTCTTCAGGGGCTTCTGGAGTATCGCTCATGTCGTTCGCCTGTCTGCCGCCGGGCGGCTATATCTGGTTGCGCAAACTATATCAGACCCGTGATATGGGGTGCAATGCCATGTGGCCAAAAGGATTGGCAGCCAGAGAGTTCGAGTGCCAACAATCTGTTTTCATTGACTTTTAATCTGGTTGTGATGGAATCGATCCAAGGGGGACAAAAGCCTGACGTGAGGTGGCGAAAATGACAACCGATACCGAATTGATACTTAGGGGCTACGGTCTGACCACGGCGCAGATGTTTTACCATATGCCAGACCATCCCCATGTCCTGAATACCTTCATCTGGCAGGACTACGACCTTGCGCCGGATCATGACAAATTGCTGGGTTTCATCGCCTTTTGGCGCGACCAGATCGACGGGCCGCTGCATTCCGTGCAATTCACCCATCGTCGGCTGATCGGCCCCGGTGCATGGCGCAATGTGGTCGGTGAATACGACGCCGGGCGCGGGATCGTGCTACACTAGGCCGCGCTGTAGCATGCCGAACAGGTCGCGCGGATCGTCAGGATCGGCGAGCATATCAAGCTGCGTGAAATAAGGTGTGCCGACGATCTTGTCGCGGACATAGGCAAGGGCGCTGAAATCCTCGATGGCAAACCCGACGGAATCGAACAGGGTGATCTGTTGCGGATCCGTTCGCCCCTTGGCGGTGCCGTTCATCACCCGCCACAGTTCGGTGACAGGGTGGTCGGGGTCCAGTTGCTGAATCTCGCCCTCGACCCTTGTCTGTTCCGGATATTCGACGAAAATCGATGACCGCAACAGGATATCGCGGTGCAGTTCCGTCTTGCCCGGACAGTCGCCGCCGATGGCGTTGATGTGGACGCCGGCACCAACCATGTTGTCCGTCAGGATCGTCTGGTTTTTCTTGTCCGCCGTCACTGTCGTGACAATTTGTGCGCCCGTTATCGCATCCTCGGATGTGGTGCAGGCGACCACCCGCAGGCCCGAGCCCGCCAGATTGCGCGCCGCTTTGTCCGTCGCGGCGCTGTCGATGTCATAAAGCCGCACGGTGTCGATGCCACAGACCGCCTTGAACGCGAGGCATTGAAATTCGGACTGCGCGCCGTTGCCGATCACTGCCATCGTCGTCGCGCCCGCGGGCATCAGATGTTTGGCAGCCAAGGCAGACATCGCCGCTGTGCGCAGCGCGGTCAGCAGCGTCATTTCCGACAAAAGCACCGGGTAGCCGTTATGCACATCTGCCAAAAGCCCAAAGGCGGTAACGGTTTGCCGCCCTTCCTTCATGTTCTTGGGGTGGCCGTTGACGTATTTGAACCCATACAGATCGCCGTCTGACGTTGGCATCAGTTCGATCACGCCGACATCGGAATGCGACGCGACGCGCGGTGTCTTGTCGAACTCCTCCCAGCGCAGAAAATCGGCCTCGATGGCGTTTGCCAGATCGCCCAGCATGGTTTCCAGACCGATGTGATGCACCAGCTGCATCATGTGCTGGACCGATACGAACGGAACCAGGGCAAGGCGGGACGGCGGCGTCATGCAAAGCTCCGCGTCGGGCGGTCGAAAACCTTGCGGCCCAAAAGCGACGCAGTGAGGTCGACCATGAGCGATGCGGTCTTGCCGCGGTCGTCCAGAAACGGGTTCAATTCGACCAGATCGAGCGAGCAGACAAGACCGTAATCGTTCAACATTTCCATCACCAGATGCCCCTCGCGCACCGTCGCCCCGCCGGGAACGGTGGTGCCGACCGCAGGCGCGACCGACGGGTCAAGGAAATCGACATCGAGCGAGACATGCAGCAGCCCATTCGCTGCGGCGACCCGATCCAGAAACTCGGCCAGCGGTGCGCGGATTCCCACTTCGTCGATCATCCGCATGTCGATCAGCGTGACATCCAGTTCGCCCAGCGCCGCGCGTTCGGCGTCATCGACCGACCGCAAGCCGATCATCGCGACGTTTTGCGTCGGGACGACGGCGGGCAGGGGGGGGAAATCCTCGAACCCCGGACACCCCGTCACATAGGCGACGGGGGTGCCGTGAAGGTTGCCGCTGTCAGTGGTTGCAGGCGTATGGAAATCGGAGTGGGCATCGACCCAGAGGACGAACAATGGCCGACCCAACGATTTGGCGTGGGCCGCCATCCCTGCGACCGACCCGAGCGACAGCGCGTGATCGCCGCCCAAAAAGATCGGCAGGCCCTTGGGCGCGTTGTCCTGCGCGGCCTGTGCCAAGGTTTTGGTCCAGCCGACGTTTTCGGCCAGCATATGCACCAGCGGGTTTTTCGGCTCGCCCACGGTGACGTTGGCCGGGGCGAGGTTGCCGATGTCGGTGACGGAATGGCCCAGGGCGGTGATCGCTTGCGCCAGACCGGCGGTGCGAAAGGCGTCGGGGCCCATCAGGCAACCGCGGCGGCGTTTGCCGCAATCAACCGGGGCGCCGATCAGGATACAATGTGTGTTTGTCATCGCGCGACTATCAACCGGAAACCGGGGGCTCGCAAGCCTGACAGTCAGGTGCGGCGCGCCGCCATGATCCAGATACCAACAAGGATCAGCGAAAACACCGCGTTCCATGCCGCCATCGACAGCCCGAACATTTGCCAGCTGATCACGTCGCACATCACCAGTCGGGGGGCGTCGGTCGATAGCAGGTCGCCGGTGATCGGTCCGCCGCCGGTGCAGGTTGATGGGCCGGCCCACCATTTCTGTTCGACCCCGGCGTGATAGACCCCGATCAGTCCCGTGGTCAGCGCCGCCAGTGCGCCAAGCCATGCCAATGCCCGGTTGCCAAGCGCCAGCGCCACGACCCCGATCAGGATCGCCACCGCATGCGGCCAGCGCTGCCACAGGCACATGGCGCAGGGTGGATAGCCCAGCGCCTGAAAGATGAACGCGCCACCCAGCAGGGCCACAGAACCGGCAGTGGCAACAAGGATCAGGAATCGTGAAGTCATAGGTATTTCACCGCCATGAAGCCACCGATCAGGATGATGCAAAAGATCACGAACATCAAACTCAACCGTCGTTCGATGAAATCACGGATCGGCGGGCCGAATTTCCACAACAGGGCGGCAACCAGAAAGAACCGAAACGCCCGTGCGATGACTGAAGCGACGATGAACACCGGCAACGACAGGCCCGTCGCGCCCGAGGCGATGGTGATCACCTTGAACGGGAACGGCGTGACACCAGCGATCAGCACCGCCCATGCGCCAAAGTCGTTGAACCGCTGGGCAAAATCGTCAAACGCCGCGCCCTTGCCGTAAAAGTCGAGGATTGGCTGGCCGACCGTTTCAAACAGACCCCAGCCGATGTAATAGCCCAAGAGCCCGCCCAGCACCGAGGCCGCTGTCGCGACCCCGGCGATCAGGAAGGCGCGCGAAGGCCGGGCGATGATCATCGGAATCATCAGGACGTCAGGCGGGATCGGAAAGACCGACGATTCGACGAATGCCACCACCGCCAGCGCCCACAGGGCATAGCGATGGTCGGCCAGTGACAGCGTCCAGTCGTAAAGGCGGCGGATCATGGTCTGCTCGGGTGTTGTTTTCGCCCTTAGGCCACGGTGGCGGGCAATGGTCAACCTTGCGCGGAACCAGTTGGCGGATACACTCGTTACTGACGGTGGAGGGCGTGACGATGAAATGGCAGGGACGGCGGGGCAGCACCAACATTTCCGACCGGCGGCGCAGCGGTGCCGCATCGGCAGGCGGCATCGGCGGCGTCGGGGCGATAGTTCTGTTGCTGGCGGGATGGTATTTCGGCGTTGATGTCAGTGGTTTCATCGACACCGGCGGCGGCGGATCGCCGTCGGCCGAGATCACACCGGCCGACGAACGCGCTGCCCAGTTCGTTTCGGTCACGCTGGCCGATACCGAGGAGGTCTGGGCAGACATATTCCGCACTCAGGTCGGCGAGGCCTTTGCACCGCCAACGCTGGTGTTGTTCAAGGGCGCGACCCAATCCGCCTGTGGCGGCGCTAGTGCGGCGAGCGGTCCGTTTTACTGCCCAAGCGACAAACAGGTGTATCTTGACACTGACTTCTTTGTCGTGATGCAGCGCCAGTTAGGTGCCAATGGCGATTTCGCGCAGGCCTATGTCGTAGCGCACGAGGTTGCCCATGCGGTTCAGGACCAGCTGGGCATTCTGGGGCAGGCTAATCAGATTCGCAGCCAGTCGTCCGAGGCGCGAAGCAACGCGATTTCCGTGCGCATCGAATTGCAGGCCGATTGTTTTGCCGGAATCTGGGCGGCAAAGGCCCGAGACAAGTTCGGCAGCCTTGAACCCGGTGACATTGCCGAGGCAATGAACGCCGCCAAACAGATCGGCGATGATACACTGCAACGCAACGCCGGACAGACGGTGCGCCCCGATGCTTTCACCCACGGCACGGCGGCGCAGCGGCAGGGTTGGTTTCAGCGCGGCTATGACAGCGGCGACCTGAACCAGTGCGACAGCCTTTCCGCGACACAGTTGTAAAACCAGACCGTTGACGCCGACTGCGGGCGCGGCTAATCAGCCATTCGCACCGTGCCGGTGTGGCGGAATGGTAGACGCAGGGGATTCAAAATCCCCCGTTGGTAACAACGTGTGGGTTCGAGTCCCTCCACCGGCACCACTAGATCAATAAAAAGTGTATAAAATCAATAAATTGGTGGTCGGTATGGGATTTCAATCCACCCTTGTATCCACCTTCTGGTTTACCCTTTTGCGCCATCATTGCTACGGCCGCAGTACGGTTGATTGGATGGCTGGTTGGATGGCGGAAGAAGTTCATTAGGGACCGGCTACCCCGAATCATATAAAACTTGATAGTTGGGGCAGCATTGAGATCGAACTGTTTTCTTGGGTGAAAGGGGGGAGACCGGGCATTCGTTTCAGGTCAATGATCATAAGCGCTGCGCACAAGAGCGGCCCTTGGAGACGTGAACTGACCACACCAGATCGACATCGACAGGGAAGGCGGAATTCGGACTTTCGCTGCATTCGCAAAGCAACAATTTGGAAACCCGTAAGCTGTGAACGCGTCCATCGAGGCGATCGCCAAAGGTCAGGACCGGGTCCTGTTGGTGATGGCCACCGGCACCGGCAAGACCTACACAGCGTTTCAGATTATCTGGCGACATTGGAA
The DNA here is from genome assembly GCA_038323615.1 of Rhodobacterales bacterium. Lineage (GTDB taxonomy): Bacteria > Pseudomonadota > Alphaproteobacteria > Rhodobacterales > Rhodobacteraceae > JBBKXP01. The sequence continues at coordinate 10,297 of JBBQHC010000049.1, forward strand.
GGCGGGTCAGAAAAAACGCATTCTGTCCTGGCCGATCGCAATCTGCTGATCGATCAGACGACACTGGTGAGCGACTTCCGCCTCTTTGCCGGAAAAATGGCCAAAAACTTCGACGCAGGCGAAATCTATCGAACGCGCAGATGGCAAGTCGACCGATCTGACGCTGGCATTGGACAACCGCCGTCTTCTCGAACCCATCGGAAACATCCCACCGGCCGAGGCAGAGACAAATTTCTATGCGGTTTTGGAAAGATCAGATATGGCCGCGTAACTAAGACAAATCAGCCTCCGGCAAACCCCGGGCGTGTGTGGATGCCCCCTGTTTGGCAAGTTGATTTTTGATATTTCGGCTGGGCTTCAATCGGTCGTGTGTCAGGCCTCTCATTGTGGCTTTTGTGACGCCACGGGCCGGTATGCTGTTCGGAAGGCAGGCCCACATCGGTTCAGAGAGCTATGACACTCGAGCCCCGGGACTGGGTTTCCCGCCTTGAACTTTGAAGTCCGTGTCGCTTACTCCGTCTGTCGATCACTTGCCCAGGCCTCGCGGCCTATAACGTCATCCCGCGCCGTGCGACTTGGGATCACGCCATTCGATAATCCTCCCCCTTCGTCGTCATGGCCCAAACCACCCTCGCCATCTTGTTGGCCAGGGCGACGGCGGCAACCATGCGCGGCTTGCGTGCAACGAGATTGGCCAGCCACCGATTGTCGCTGCTGCCACGGCGCACAACCCAGCGGATCACACTCATCGCCCCGACGATCAACAGCTTGCGGATGTCGCATTGACCCATCTTGCTGACCGCACCGAGGCGGGTCTTGCCACCGGTCGAATGTTGTCGCGGCACCAGACCCAACCACGCGGCAAAGTTCCGACCACTGTCAAAGGTCTCAAGATCAGGGGCAAAAGCTGCGATGGCGCCGGCGGTCACCGGGCCAATGCCCGGTACTGTGCACAGGCGGCGCAACTCGCAATCCGTCTTTGTCGCAGCCTCAAGTTCGTTGGCCAGGCGAGTGATGATTTCGGTCAACTGATCGATCTGCTGCAAATAGATCCGGCCCATTTCCCGTACGAGCTCAGGCAGATCCACTTCGGACCCCTTCAAGGCGGTTTGCAAATGCTTGAGATGAATCGGGCCCTTCGGAGCAACCACGCCGAACTCGGCCAGATGCCCCCTCAGCGCATTGATCAGCTGGGTTCGCTGCCGCACGAAACACTGATGCGTCCGGAAGGTCACGGCGCGGCCCTGCTTCTCGGCACTCTTCACAGCCACAAAACTCATGCTGGGTCGTGAAGCTGCCTCAGCGATCGCTGCCGCATCGGCAAAGTCGTTCTTCTGGCGCTTCACAAAGGGCTTCATATAGTTTGCGGAGATCAGGCGCACGTCGTGGCCGTGCGCCATGGCAACCCGCCCCCAGTGATGCGAAGTGGCGCAGGCCTCCATCGCGATGACGCAAGGTGACTGATCCGAAAGCAACTGCACCAGCCGCCCCCGCGATACCGCCCGGTTGAAGACAACGACGCCATCGGACCTGACGCCGCAAACTTGAAAACTGTTCTTGGCGAGGTCGATCGCCAATATGCTAATCTCAGACATGGATGCCTCCCTCATCTTGGTTCCAACACAACCACTTTGGCACATTCGATGCCGTCGGGTGGGGGCATCCACCGCATCAGTTCAGACCAGTCATTTTGCCGACCCGGAGTTCGATGGCGAGCCGGTTCAGATATATCAGCCCGGCCCGGATGATCCGATCATGCCTCCAGAAGGCACGCCACAAATGGGTATCGATGGCGAGCCACTGCCGCGGGAACCAGGGGGTGATTAGACCGTCCCAATCGATCCCGTGGACCCGTTTGGCAGCCCAACCGACGGCAATGCAGTCCTCAAAATCTATGTCGATGGGGTAGGCGTTTGCCCCGGACCGTCACAAGGTGCGCATGTCGTTTCCACTGACGCGCTGAACTCCCTGCCCTAGCAGATGGAACCAGATCGCCAAGACGCGCGTTTGTTCGCCATCTAATCACGGAGTTTGAAGTTTCTTATGGCCTGTCGCATTCTGCCAAAGCGGCATCTTTCCTATGACATCTATGAGGTTTGACGATGGCGTCGCGTGCTCTTTGGAAGGGTCAACTGCGTCTCTCGCTGGTCTCGATCCCGGTTGAACTTCACGCAGCCACGCGCAGCGCGGCAAAGATTACCTTCCGCCAGATTCACAAACCGTCGGGCAAAAAAATTCGCTATGAAAAGGTTGTGCCCGGTATTGGTCCGGTTGATGTGGGTGACATCGTCAAGGGATATGAGGTGGGCGACGATGAATACATTTTGTTGGACCCCAAAGAAATCGATGACATTAGGCTGGAAACCAAAAAGACCTTTGAACTGGTCCAATTTGTCGGTGCCTGCGAAATTTCTCCGATCTACTTTGACAAGCCCTACTACCTTGTTCCTGCCGACGAACTGGCTGAAGACGCCTATCGCGTGATCCGCGATGCATTGCGGGCGGCCGACAAGGTCGGTCTTGGGCAGGTGACATTGCGCGGCAAGGAGTATCTTGCGGCCGTCCGGCCCTGTGGTGACGGTCTGCTATTGGAAACCCTGCATTACGGTGACGAACTGCGCGACGCCGAGCCCATGTTCCATCAGATCGCGGACGCCAAGGTGGACAAGGACCTGCTGGACGTCGCGACAGCGCTGATCAATCGCAAAACCGCGCCCTTCGACATCGACGCCTACTCCGACAGTTTTGTCGGAGCTTTGCGCGCACTGCTGGACGCCAAGAAGAAAAACAAGAAAACGCCGCGCGTATCCACTGGCGAGGAGGACAGCGCGTCAAAGGGCGAAAATGTGGTCGATCTCATGTCGGCGCTGAAAGAAAGCCTCAAATCGGCTCCAAAGAAAACCGTGCGCACCAAAAAGGCGTCGTGATGGCCAAGACCGTGGACAGGCTTGATGCCTACAACGCCAAACGCGATTTCGACAGCACCCCAGAGCCGGAGGGCAAAGTCACGCAAAAGCGTCGCAAGGCGCTACGGTTTCTGGTGCAGAAGCACGACGCCCGTCGCTTGCATTATGATTTTCGATTGGAGTGGGACGGGGTTCTGCTGAGTTGGGCGGTGACCCGCGGGCCGAGCGACGATCCCGGCGAGAAACGGCTTGCGGTGCGGACCGAAGATCATCCGCTGTCATACGCGGATTTCGAAGGCACAATCCCCAAGGGCGAATACGGCGGTGGCACGGTAATGCTGTGGGATCAGGGCACGTGGACGCCCGAAACCGACCCGGCGTCGGGGCTGACGGAAGGCAAGCTCAAGCTCGTTTTGCATGGCAGTCGAATGCGGGGCGGTTGGGCGCTCGTGCGAATGCGTGGAACGGAAAAGCGCGAGAACTGGCTGCTGATCAAAGAGCGCGACGACCACGCGACAAACGATCCCGACCGCCTGACCGAAGGCGAACTGACATCGATCAGTACGGGCCGCAGTATGGCTGAGATCGCGGCGGGGGAGAAACCCGTCAGGCGCTCGCCGACCAAAACCACGCGAAAGCCCGCGCTTTCCAAAACGCTCCGCAAGACAAAGCGCCCGGCGTTTCGCAGCGTTCAGTTGGCGACGTTGTTTGCCGAGGCGCCCGAGGGCAATGATTGGCTGCACGAAACCAAATTCGACGGCTATCGCGCCCTCGCGGCGCTGGGTGAGGGCGGAACACGGTTCTACACGCGGTCCGGCAATGACTGGACTGACAGGTTTGGCATGTTGGAGCCAGCCTTTGAAAAGCTTGCCTGCAATGCCGCGCTGATCGACGGCGAGGTCATGGCTGCCCAGATTGAAGGATCGGCGTTTTCTGCGTTGCAGGCGGCGTTGTCCGACGGAAAGCCACTCGTCTTTTATGCATTCGACCTGTTGTCAGTGGATAGTCAGGACATCACGGGCATATCCCAGATCGAACGTCGGGAACGGCTTGCCGCCTTGATTGCCGATGCCGACCCGGAGGGGGCCCTGAGGATGAGCGAGCACATCGTCGGAAACGGCCCCGAGGTGTTTCGTCGCGCCTGTGCTGCCGGAGCCGAAGGGATCATCTCCAAGCGCATCGATGCGCCTTACCGTGGCAAACGCACGGTCGCGTGGCGCAAAATCAAATGTTCGCGCCGACAAGAGTTCGTCATTGGCGGTTTCAGTCCGTCCGACAAGGCCAGTCGGCCATTTTCGTCGCTGCTGATGGGAGGCTACGAGGAAGGCAAGCTGCGATACCGGGGACGTGTCGGCACCGGGTTTTCCGAGGCAACTCTGGTCAAACTGGCAAAGGCCATGACGACAACCGCGAAAATGCCGTTTAACGCCGTTCCGCCCCAGATTGCCAAAGATGCCGTGTGGGTCCGTCCCGAGCTCGTTGCAGAGGTGGCATTCCCGGAATTCACCGCCGAAGGCCACATCCGGCATGGCAGTTTTTTGGGCTTGCGCGACGACAAGCAGGCCGGCGCAGTGTCAATTGAGATGCCAAAGGGGGGCAGCATGGAAACGAAAATACTCGGGGTCATGATTACCCATCCGGATCGCGCGGTTTTTCCTGACGATGGTTGCACAAAGCTCGACGTCGCACGCCATTATGAACGGGTAGGCGATCGGATAGTCGCGCTCGCCGGCCACCGGCCCCTGTCGCTATATCGCTGCCCTGACGGCATCTCGCAAAGCTGCTTTTTTCAGAAACACGACAACGGCGGAATGCCCGATGCACTGTCGCAGATCGAGATCGCCGAAAGCGACGGAAAGTCTGCCACCTATCTCTATGCCACTCGCGCCGAATCATTCGTTGCGGCGGCCCAGATGGGGACATTGGAATTTCATATCTGGGGGGCGCGGACCGACAGGCTCGACCGTCCGGATCGGCTGGTGTTCGACCTTGATCCGGACGCCGCCGTTTCATGGTCGCAGGTGCGCGCGGCGGCGTTCGAGGTGCGCGACGTCCTCACCGGTCTCGGACTCGAGTCAGGTGCCATGGTCACCGGGGGCAAGGGCATCCATGTCTGGATGCCGCTGCGCCGGAACTGGGAATGGGAAAGGGTGAAATTATTCGCCAAGACCTTTGCGCATATCCTGTCCGAAAAGGCACCCGATCGCTACCTCGCCACGATGTCCAAAGCCAAACGCAAAGGGCGCATTTTCATCGACTGGTTACGCAACGAAAGGGGCGCCACGGCCGTCGCCCCCTATTCGGTGCGCGCCCGCAAAGGCGCGCCAGTCGCGGTGCCGGTGACGTGGGACAGGCTCAAGTCACTTCAGGGCGCCAGTGCTTTTCAGATGGGCGACATGCCCGTGATTCTGAAAAAGCCTTGCCCGGCGCTCACCCTGTTGAAAACACCGCAAATCCTGACCGACGCCGTAGTGTCGCGGATGCAGGAATGGGCTGACGATCAGCAGCGCTGAGCGGCAGCGCGACATCTGCGATTAAACTGCTTTAATCGCACTTCCGGTGGGCCGTGCCAGCCCCAAAGATCAGGAACAGACCCAAGGTCAGATTTGAGTTTGGGGCAACCGTCGTGGTGGGAACCGCCTGTCATTTGTGAGCGTTGAAGACCCCGTGAGCCATCGGGTCGCAGATCAGGTGGATCGTCACAAAAATGGCCGACGACAAGGCCGCGAGGATAAAATGTGGTTACGCCTTTTGACACCCTTAGCGGTCGCCGGTTTGTGTCTAGTCGTGGCGCCGGTGGGAATATTCGTCGGAGCTGTTCTTTTGGCCCTGCAATTGGCCATTATCGCAATTCGTATCTGCGCGACAATCTGGATTCCGCGCAATCCGGGGACGGAAAATGTCGCTATTGCGCCGATCTTTTCGGTGCATGTCGCGACGCATAACGAGCCGCCCGAAATGGTCATCGCGACTCTTACGGCGTTAACGCAGCTTGACTGGCCGGCATCAGATTTCGAAGTGATTGTGATGGACAACAACACCGGCGACGCGCGTCTGTGGTGTCCCGTCGCCGATTGGTGCGCAACCCGGAACGTTCATTTTATTCACCGCATGGGGGTTCAGGGCGCCAAGGCCGGGGCGCTGAACATCGCCTTGCAAGCAACCCGGGCTGACGCAACACACATCGTGACCGTCGACGCCGATTACCGGGTTAGTAAGGCTTTCTCAAAGTGGCGGATGCGGCGTTGCGGCGGACCGGCGCCGACTATGTCCAGTTCCCGCAGGCCTACGTACATGCCGCCCATACCGCCGCCGGGGTCGACGCCGAACTTGAAGAATACTTTCGATCCACAGCACAGGTGGCTGATGGAGCCGAGGCAGTTCTGCTGACCGGCACACTTTGCGTCATCTCGCGGGCGGCGCTTGTCGCCTGTGGGGGATGGTCGATGGCCACCACGACGGAAGATGCAGAAACCGGTGTCGCCCTTTGCAGCGCGGGCTTTACTGGCCGATACATCGCGCAGGTGGTCGGACGGGGCTACCTTCCATTTTCTCTGCGCGAGTTGGAACAGCAGCGCCACCGCTGGGCGAGCGGTAATCTTCAGACGCTGAGGCTTCATCTCTCAAAGATTGTTGGCAGGCAAAGCAGGCTCGGGCTGCGCAAACGACTGGCGGTGCTTGCGCAGTTGACCGCATGGCTCAACGTCAGTCTCCTGCCGGCGCTCGTGCTAATGCTGGCCTTGGTGTCGCAGAGCCGCGCGCGTACTGTTGTCGTCATTGCAGCAATTGCCGTGATCCTCGGGATTTTCGATATCCTCTGGCGGATCGTTCACCGGGGTCTGCGCGAAGGTCATTCCTTCGGGACCATCTTGCGGGCTTTTGCATGTCGACTGGCTTTGGCGCCGGTCTCGTCGCAGGCAAGTTTTGATACCCTCGTCGGACACAACCTGAAGTTTGTCGTAACCGCCAAGCGTGCGAACAGCGTTCGTGCTGTTCCGCTGTTGCCTGTCAAGCATGTTGTTCTCAGCGCAATTGCAGTGGCGGGTTTACCCGCGGCGGCGCAGTACGATCCGGTTGTCCTGCTTGCGACGATGTTGCTCGCGCTGCTGCTACCGGCAGCGCTTCTGACCGGCGGCTCACTTGAAAATTATCGCACCGCTGTCGCCCTTGCCAATAAAGGAGCACTTACATGAACCCTGCACAGTCGCCGTTTGTTGTCGACGTCATTATCCCGACCTACAACCGTGCCGCCATGATCGAGACTGCCGTCAGGGCTGCAATAGAGCAAACTTGGTGTCATACCCGCGTGACGGTAATTGACGATGCCAGCAACGATGATACGGCGCGCGTTTTGAAGCGCTACTTCGCGTATCCCAACTTTAACTATATCCGGTTGTCCCGAAATTGCGGCACTGCACAGGCCAAGAATGTCGGGCTGTTGCTCACTGACGGCGACGCGGTAACGTTTCACGATTCAGACGACATTCCGTTTCGTGACAAGATTCTGCGTCAGGCCAGAATCATGATGGCGCCAGAGATCCACGCCGATCCCGGTCTGAACTGGCCACTTGTGGGCCATGAAAGCGGTTCCCGGCTGGATGTCGGGGTCGTGCTGGGCCATCACGAACTGATCCTGCCGGATGGTCGCCGGGTCGAAATCCACCGCGATCTTTCTCTGCTTGATGATGTCTTTCCGAATTTGCAGATGGGGTCGCAGGTGCCCGGTGAATGGACACATATAAATTCGGGACTGTTCCGCCACGATGTCTTTGCCCGGCATGGCGGTTTCGCCAATTGCATCGAAGAAGATCGCGAATTGCGCAACCGACTTCTGCTCAATGGCGAAATTATCTGGGTGATCCCGGACATCCTGATGACCAAGATCGAAACGCCGGGCAGCCTCACTCAGGCAGCGGGGTCGGATTATCAAAGCGCACGTCGCCAGTCGGATCGTGACGCAGTCTGGGGAAAGGTGGCCGAGTGGCGGGCGACCGGCAGGATAGCCCCGGTTCCGGTCGACATGCCGGACCTTGTCCTGTCGGACGTCAGCAACCCCGGCCTGTTGGCCGTCCGCGATATTCTTTCGACCCCGGCAACCCACAAAGCTGTTCGGCAGATTGTTTCGACCACCCGTTCTGGCGGACTGGAGGCGGCGGAATGACAGTTGCATGCCACCGACCACCAGTCATCGCTGTCGTCGATCCGATGTGTCCAGCGGGTTACGATCCGTCCAGCCTGCAGCGTGGCGGGATCGGTGGCACCGAGGCGACGATAATGCGCGTCGGGACGGCGCTTTCTCCGACGTTCGACATGCGTCACTTTCAGCGGGGCCGCAGTTTTACGCAGCTGTCGTCGGCGGGAATCATTCATCCGCTCATCCTCGCTCTGCTCCCCCTCCAAGCCGACGTCATCATTGTCATCAATGCCTGGAAGGTCGCCCTCAAACTGCGCAAAATTAACCCCGCGACGCCCATACTCTTGTGGCTTCATATCCACCCTGGGCGCCATAACCGTGCCATGGGACCAGCCCTGCGAGATGCAGGGATCGGGATAATTTGCGTGTCAGCCAGCCACGCCGCCAGCTTGCGCCGGTTCCTTCACCTCGCGCCCGGTCCCGAGATCAGCCATATCTACAACCCGATCGACGATAATCTTGCGCCGGACGCGACTGACCGAGATCCCA
>JBBQHC010000050.1:0-18872 GCA_038323615.1 Rhodobacterales bacterium
GGCGTAATCGCCAGCCGGATCACAGGGCCAGCCCTCAGGCGCGGTCGGGCGCAGGGCGTGCGCCACCCCTTGCGAGGTCCACAGCGCGAATCCGTCCGCCGGATTGGTCAGGTAGTCGACCTGCCCGGCCTTGACGGTAAAGCGATTAAAGCCGCCGCCGGGCCCGCGATTGATGCCGCCCGCACCGATGCCACCCAAAGGCACACCAAGATCGGCGTGGCTGTCCAGCTGTCGGGCGATCTTGCGGGATTGGGGTTGGTCAGGGGCAAACGGAACCGGCGTATGCCATGCGAAAGCAGGGGCAGGGTGCATCGTGGCCTCGTTTTGGCAAGGCGGGGCGCCGTGTAACGCCCCGCCACCTTGTTTCTAGTTCAGGTCCGATTGGGAGTCGGTGGTCAGTTCCGCGTTGGCGTCGACGACGGCGGTGCGCAACGCGGACAGCATCGCGTCGCCACCAGCGACGTTGGCGTTGAACCACGCATAGACAGGCTCTGCGGCAGCAGCGAAAGCCGCCTTTTCCTCGGCGGTCGGCACGTACAGATTGCCGCCCCCGGCGACAAACGCCTGATAGGCCTCGATCGATTTACGCTTGGGGCTGGCGAAGGTCGCCTGTTGCAGGGCGGCGAAACCGTCGACGACGACGCGGCGCATGTCCTCGGGCAGCGCCATGAAGTTATCGTTGCTCATCCACCAAAAGGCCCCCATGTAGCTGTGCCGGTCCAGCGTGAGATATTGCAGGCCGGCATCGGGAAACTTCATGCTCATGATGTCGGTGATGCCGTTGGCGGTGCCTTCGACGACGCCGGTTTGCAGCGAGGTGAACAGTTCGGGCCACGGGATCGGCGTCGGGCTGGCCCCCAGCGCGGTGGTCAGTTCCTGCGGCAGATCGGCCGGCACGGTGCGCAGTTTCAGCCCGGCCAGATCGGCGGGGGTGTGGACGACCCGTTCGGTATTGGCGAATGACCGCCAGCCGCCGGTATTGCCGATGGTCATCAGGCGGATCTTGTCGCCCGAGGTTTCCAGCGCTGCGGCACGCATTTGGCGCAGGAACGGGCCGGACAGGACCGCCTCGGCGACGCGGTCATCGCTCATCAGGTAGGGCAGGTCGAGGACCTGGATATAGGGAAAGATCGACGCGGCGCCGCCGGAGGTCGAAATATAGACGTCGATCGTGCCCTCGGCCACGGCTTGCAGACATTCCTCGCCGGTGGCGCAAAGTTGCGTCCCCATGAAGATTTCGACGGCAATGGCGCCATTGCTGGCCGCCTCGACGTAGTCCTTGAACACGACAAGGCCGTCATAATCCTCGTCCGCTTCGTTGCTGTTGGCGGTGGCGCGGATCGTATATTCCGCCTGCGCGGACGCGGTTAGCGCGCCCCCGGCCAGTAGTGCGGCGGTCAGCGCCGCCGTGGTAAGACCCTTGAGCATGGTTTTCCTCCCTAAGCTGTTGGTCGTTAAGGGCTGTCGCCCCGGTTACTGCACGAACCCGGTCAATCGCGGGATCGTCATCGAAATGAAGGGGAAATAGGTGATGAGAAAGATCACGAATACCTCTACGGCGAGGAACGGCAGGATTGCGCGCACGATCGATTCCACCTTTTCCCCGGACACCCCCGAAGCGACGAACAGGACAAGCCCCATCGGCGGCGTTGCCAACCCGACGGTCAGGTTGACCGACATGATCATCGCAAAATGAACCGGATGCACGCCCAGTTGCACGAAAATCGGCCCTAAAATCGGCCCAAGGATGATGATCGCAGGCCCGGCGTCAAGGAACATGCCGACCACGAACAACAGGATGTTGATCAGGAACAGCAGGATCAGCGGGTTTTCTGACAGGCCCAGGATTGCGTCCGTCAGGATTTGCGGCGCATAGGACAGCGACACCACCGTCTTGAACGCCACCGCCGCGCCAACCAGCAAAAGGACGGCGGAGGTAGCGAGAGCCGAGCGGGACAACACCCCGGCCAGATCGCTGATCTTCAACGACCGCAGGACGAAAAAGCTGATGATCAGAGCATAGGCGACGGCGACGGCAGATGCCTCGGTTGGGGTCGAAACCCCGATCAGGATTCCACCAAGGATGATGATCGGAGTTTGCAACGGCGCCACCGCCTTTTTCGCGATCAGGCGGAAATCGGGGCTGACCTGGGTGCGCATCCACAGCATGAAACCATGTGCGACGATCAGGAAGATGCCGAACAGCCCCCAACCGAGTGTCGCGCTCATTCCGTCGGGGCGGAAAAACGCGCTAAAGGCGTAAAGCAATCCGGCAAAGTTGATCCGGATCAGCACGAAACTGACCCAGTTTTCCAGCGGCGTAATGGTCTGGTTCTTGTGAACGATCCGTTCCGCCTTGGGTAGATCGTAACGGTCGGCCATCAGGCGCACGGTCAGCATCAGACCGACACCGATCAGGATGCCGGGCACGATGCCCGCAAGAAACAGGGCGGCGACGCTTTCGCCCATGACGTAGGCGTAGATGATCATGATGCCCGACGGCGGGATGATCGGACCGATGACCGACGAGGCGGCAGTGATCGCGGCAGCAAACCGGCGGGTATAGCCGTTCTTTTCCATTGCCGGGATCAGGGTCGATCCGAGGGCCGAAACGTCCGCCACCGCCGACCCGGACATGCCTGCGAACAGGAATGACGACAGGATATTCACATGCGCCAGGCCGCCGCGCAAATGGCCCATGATCGCCTGGGAAAAATCGACCAGCCGGGTGGTGATCCCGCCCCGGTTCATGATCTCGCCCGCCAGCATGAAGAACGGCAGGGCCATCAGAGGAAAGCTGTCCATGCCGTTGTAAACGTTGCGATATAGCACCGCGATGTCGCGTTCCTGCCCCAGCGCGATCAGCAACGCACCGGGCGCGGCGAGCAGCGCAAAGAACACCGGCAGGCCGATCATGATCAGGACCAGAAAGACCGGCAGGAACCAGATCAGCATCTCAGTCGGCCCTTACCATGTCGCCGTCGGACAGCGAATTGAGGTCACTGCCACGCCCGAACAGGGTAATGATCTGGCGCAGCACCAGTTCGATATTGACGAGAATCAGTAAGGCGATCCCGATGGCCAGCGACGCATAGGCCCAGCTAAGCTTGAATCGGATCCGTTCGCCGCCGAACCAGTCCAGCGGCAGCCGCAGGGCCGGGCTGTTGCCGTTGCCCGACAGCGAAAAAACGTGGTTGTAGATACCCCGATCCAGCATCACCACCAGCACCCAGAGCGAAACACCGAGCAAGGTCAGCGTCAGCAACCCCGACACGACGCGGGGCAGCGCCCGTTCCAGCATGTCGATGGAAACAAAACCGCCCATGCGATAGGCGGTCGGAGCCATCAGGCCGGTCAGCCACAACATCCCGAAACGCGCACCTTCCTCGGTCCAGTTCGGGGCGGCGTCGAACCCATAGCGCAGAATGACCTGACCAAGGATGAAGCAGACCATCAGGACCAGCAGGCCCATCGCCAGCCAACGGCCAATCATCAACACGAACGTATTGAACCGCTCTAACGGCCACAGGGCCGCGAATAGCAAGGCCATGACGACCTCCTCCCCTGATCGGGCCGCGTATGGCCCCCGTCATTGCACCGGGGTCTTAGGTCCCGTTTGCAAAATTCCCGTAACCGCCACCATGAAAAACCAGCGGCAACCCGTCACGGTGATGCGCGCGGGTGACCCGGCCAATGACAATATCGTGGTCGCCGGCCTCGTGGGCGGCTTCGAAATTGCACTCGAACGTGGCCAGCGCCCCGGCGATCAGGGGAACTCCGGCGTGCGATGCGGTCCAGTCCAACCCCTCGAACGCGGTTTTGGATTTTGTGAAACCCTCGCAGACATGGCGCTGGTCGGATGCCAGCACGTGAATCGCGAACCGCGGGGCGCGGGCGAAATGTTCGAACCTGTGCGATGTGCGCGAGGGCGACCATAAGACCAGCGGCGGGTCGAGCGAAACGCTGGCGAAACTGTTGGCGGTGATCCCCATCGGACCCTCGGGGGTGATCGTGGTTACCACCGTGACCCCGGTTGGATAGGCCGAAAGGGCGGCGCGAAATGCAATGGCGTCGGTGTCGGGGGTAAACGTGCTGTTCATCTGCTGATCCTCTGGCATCAGGCGACCTCGTGACCAAGGGCGGCTGTCAACAGAGCGAACCATGTCTGCCGGTCCATGTCCACGTCGAAGGCCCGCGACATGGCTTTGATCCGGTTCAGGGTATTTGTGCCCATCACCGGGACGATATTGGCCGGATGTGCCAGCAGCCAGGCGACCGCGACCGCGGCAATGTCGGTGTCGCTGGCCTTGGCGATCTTGGTCAGTTCGGCGTAAACCCGCCCGCCGTCGTCCATCAGCGATCCGCCACCGAGCGGCGACCACGCCATAACCGGTTGGCCATGCTGTTGGTGGAACGCGACATCGCCGTTGGTAAAGCCATCGTGGGCGGCCAGGCTCAGCTCGATCTGGTTGGTCGCAAGTTGCGTTTTCATCCCCGACTGCAGCAACGTCCAGTCGTGCGGTTTGAAGTTCGACACGCCAACCGCGCGCGCCTTGCCCGATTTCACCAACGCGTCCAGCGCCGCGCCGGTCTCGTGATGATCCATCAACGGGTCGGGGCGGTGGATCAGCAGCAGGTCCACGTGGTCGGTTTTCATCAGCGTCAGCGACGCTTCAACCGACGCCATAATGTGGCCGCGGCTGGTATCGTAATGCTTGATCATTGCGCCCGCGTGCCGTCCGGCCGGGGCGACGATGCCACATTTCGTCACGATCTCGATCTTGTTGCGCAGAGCGGGGGTCAGGGCCGCGCCCATGATTTCTTCGGCCATATAGCCGCCATAGATGTCGGCCTGATCCATCGTCGTGATGCCCTGATCTAGGCAGGCGTCGATCTTGGCCGCGACATGGGCGGGGGTTGTATCGGCATCGTCGCCCAGCCGCCACATACCATAACCGATGCGGCTAAGGCTGACGCCTTTGGCGATGTCGATCCGTTGCATTAGCGGCGTTCTCCGGTGCCCAAGGGCGTTGCTGGGGTGTTTGCGGGCACCCGGCCATAGGCGTGCGGTAGCGAACAGGTGTTCAGGTGCGGCATCACGCGACTGCCGAAATGGCGGGCCTCGTCGATGTGCGGATAGCCTGAAAAGATGAAGGCGCGGATGCCCATTTTGCGGTAATTCTCGATCTCGGTCATGACCTGATCGGTCGATCCGACCAAGGCCGCACCACAGCCCGACCGGGCCCGCCCCACGCCGGTCCACAGATGCGGTTCGACATAGCCGAACTTGTCGGCCAACTCGCGCGCCTTGGCCTGATGTGCAACGCCAAGGCTGATACTGTCATGGGCGCGGTCGCGGATCACCTTGCCGTATTCGTCGTCTAGCTTGCTCACCAGATGTTCGGCGTATTCCTTCGCCTCTTTTTCCGTGTCCCGCACGATCATGTGGACCCGCAGGCCATAATCGAGCGTCCGCCCATGTGCCGCCGCGCGGGCGTGAACGTCTTTCATCCGCTGTTTCAGTTGGTCTTTGGGTTCCGGCCACATCAGATAAACGTCGCACTGCGCCCCGCAAAGCTCGAGGGCGTCGGGCGAGTAGCCGCCGAAATACAGCAGCGGGCCGCCGTTTTGTTGATAGGGCTTGGCCGGATCAGTGGGGACATTGGCGAATTGGTAAACCTCGCCCTGGTGGTCGATTGTGTCACGGGTCCACGCCTGCCGCAGGATCTCGACGACTTCGTGACTGCGCTTGTAGCGGAATTTGCTGTCTGCCACCTCGCCCGGAAAATCGCTGCTGATGACGTTTAGGGTCAGCCGGCCTTTGAGCATATGGTCAAGCGTTGCCACAGTGCGGGCCAGCATGATCGGTTGCATCTCACCACAGCGGATCGCGGCCAGGAAATTGATCTTTTCGGTCAGCGGGGCCATGCCTGCTACGAATGAAAGGGTATCTTGCCCAACTTGATAGCTGGACGGCGCTAGGATATTGCGAAACCCTTGCTTTTCAGCCTCTTGCACGATGTCTTTGCAGTGATCCCAATTTGACCGCAAGGCTCCGTCGGGGACGCCAAGATAGGCGTAATCGTCTGAACAAAGGGCCGAAAACCATGACACCTCAACGGCGTCCAGATCGGCGCTGGTGACTGGAACGATGGTGTCTGAGGTCGCCATCGAATCTCCTCCCAAAGCGTCGATTTGGACTTGCGTAGCAGGTTCGTTGATGTGCATCAATAGTGTATCAATTTTCCGTATCGCCGGGGAGGGCGCAATGGAAACCGCGCCCGGCGCGCTGCCAAAATACATCCAGATCAGCGAGATGCTGATCCGTCGGATTGCCGCCGGGCAGTTGGGCGATGGCACCCGCCTGCCGCCCGAACGCGACATGGCGACTGACCTTGGCATTTCCGTCGGAACGTTGCGCAAGGCGCTGGCCGATCTCGCCGACAAACGTCTGCTGGAACGGGTGCAGGGGTCGGGCAATTATGTGCGGGCGCGGACCGATGTCGCCAGCGTCTATGCGTTCTTTCGTCTGGAAAAGGTCGGTGGCGGTGGCCTGCCCACGGCACAGGTTCTGACCGTTGATCGGCTGGCAAAACCGGCCGACACGCCCAATTTCGGACCGTCGGGGCAGGGGCACCGGATCAGGCGGTTGCGACGGCTGGATGACACGGTGGTCGCGCTCGAAGAAATCTGGCTGGACGGCAACTATGTCAACGTCGGGGCCAGTGACCTGTCAGAATCGCTATATCTGTTTTACCGCCGCGCATTGGGCCTGATCATTGGGCGAATCGAGGATCAGATCGGCGTCGCCACGGTGCCAGCATGGGCACCGGAGGACTTTTTCCTGCCGCCGGGCATGGCTGCGGGTTTCATCGAAAGGATCAGCTGGGCGCAATCCGGCGATCCTGTCGAATATTCTCGGACTTGGTTTGATTATGACAAGGCGAGATACATTTCCCGCATTGGCAAAGGCTAGAAAGTTGAAAATTGTAAATTACGGTTTGATCGGCTGTGGCATGATGGGCCACGAACACATCCGCAATATCGCGCTTTTGCCGGGTGCCAGGATCGTCGTCGTGCATGATCCGGTCGCTGAACTGGCCGCCTCTGCCGCACAAGAGGCCGGGGGCGCGGTTATCGCCCCGACGCTGGCCGCGCTGCTGGCGCATCCCGATCTTGACGCGTTGGTCATCGTCAGCCCGAACCAATTTCACGTCCCGCAACTGCAAGAAATCGCGACCACGCGCCCCTTGCCGGTTCTGGTCGAAAAACCGCTTTATACCGATCCCGCACAGGCCGTATGGGTCGCGGAATTTGGCAAAACCTACCCCGCGCCGGTCTGGGTCGCGATGGAATACCGCTATATGCCCCCGATCGCGGCCCTGCTGGCCGAGGCACAAGCAACCACCGGGGGCGTCAAAATGCTGACGATCCGCGAGCACCGCTTTCCGTTCCTGTCCAAGGTCGGCGACTGGAACCGGTTCAACGCCAATACTGGCGGCACCTTGGTCGAAAAATGCTGCCATTTCTTTGACTTGATGCGACTGGTCGTGCAGTCGGACCCAGTGCGCGTGATGGCCAGTGGCGGGCAGGCGGTGAACCACCGCGATGAGGTCTACGACGGTAAACCCGCTGATGTTTGGGACCATGCCTATGTCATCGTTGATTTCGCCAACGGGTCAAAGGCGATGCTGGAACTGTGCATGTTCGCCGAAGGATCGCGCTATCAGGAAGAGGTCTGCGCCGTCGGCCCCTTGGGCAAGATCGAGGCGCTGGTTCCGGGTCCGGGCCGGTTCTGGCCGCCGCACTTGGGTGAACCGCCCGAACCGCAACTGATCCTGTCGCCGCGCAATCCCAAAGGCGAGGTGGTGCGCGACATCCCTGTCGATCCGGCCCTGCTGGCGGCAGGCGATCACAACGGATCGACCTTCTACCAACATCAGGGGTTCAACGCCGTGGTGCGCGGCGAGGGGGCCGTGCAGGTCAACGTCGCTGACGGTGCCTGGGCGGTGCGGATGGGACTGGCGGCGCAGGAATCGGCACGCAGCGGGCAGGCGGTGACTCTCTGATCTGGTGAACCGGGTTTCCCCGCGCTAGGCTGCCGCAAAACGGGAGGCGGCATGGCGCAGGCGATCAGAATGGGTGTCGATATCGGCGGCACGTTTACCGATGTGGTGCTTGAGGTAGGGGATAAATCGTTTTCCACCAAGGTGTTGACGACCTACGCCGCGCCTGAAAACGCGATCACCGACGGCATGGCGCAGGTTTGTGCCAAGGCGGGCATCGGCCCAAGCCACATCGGTCAGATTATCCACGGCACGACCCTTGCCACCAATGCCCTGATCGAACGGCGCGGGGCGAAAACGGCGCTGATCACGACCCAAGGCTTTCGCGACGTGATCGAAATGCGTACCGAAAGCAGGTTCGAACAATACGACCTGAACCTGACCCTGCCGGAACCGCTGCTGCCCCGCCAAATGCGCTATACCGTCGCCGAACGCATTGACGCCAAAGGCAATATCCTGATCCCACTGGACCGCGCCGAAGTCGAAGCGGTGGTCGATCAAATCGCCGCCGCGGGCTACGAGAGCGTCGCGGTCGGGACCCTGCATTCCTACCTGAACGATGCGCACGAACGCCTGATCGGCGCGGTTCTGGCCGAACGCTTGCCCGGTGTCATGGTGTCGCTGTCCTGCGAGGTCAGCCCACAGATGCGCGAATACGAACGCTTCAACACGGTCGTCGCCAATGCCTATATCAAGCCGCTGATGAAATCCTATCTGGGCCGGCTGGCGGGGCGTCTGGCGGACGAGGGCGTGACCTGCCCGATCTTCCTGATGCACTCTGGCGGCGGCATCATTTCATTGGAAAGTGCAGCGGAATTCCCAGTGCGGCTGGTCGAATCCGGCCCTGCTGGCGGCGCCGTTTTCGCGGCCAATATTGCCGCCCGCTATGGTCTGGACAAGGTTTTGTCGTTCGACATGGGCGGTACCACAGCCAAGATTTGCCTGATCAAGAACCAGACGCCAAAGACCTCGCGGGTGTTCGAGGTCGCTCGCACCTACCGTTTCAAGAAAGGCTCCGGGATGCCGATTTCGATTCCTGTCATCGACATGGTCGAGATTGGCGCGGGCGGCGGATCTTTGGCGCATGTCGATGCGATGCGCCAGATTCGGGTCGGGCCGGAATCCGCAGGGTCCGAACCGGGGCCGGCATGTTACGGTCGCGGCGGGGAACGGCCTGCGGTGACAGACGCCGATCTGGTGTTGGGCCGTCTGGATGCCGATAATTTCGCCGGCGGATCGATCCGGCTGGACGGGGCGGCGTCGGCGCAGGCCTTGTCGGCGCACTTGGGTGATATTTTGGATATGGACGCGGTGACAGCGGCCTTTGGTCTGGCCGAAGTTGTCGATGAAAACATGGCCAACGCCGCCCGTGTCCATGCCGTCGAAAACGGCGAGGATCTGGCAGGCTACACGATGATCGCATTCGGCGGCGCGGCCCCGCTGCACGCAGGACGCTTGTGTGAAAAGCTCGGCATCGACCGCCTTCTGGTGCCGCCGGGGGCCGGGGTCGGTTCGGCCATCGGGTTCCTGCGCGCGCCCTTCAGTTTCGAGGCGAACAGGTCCGTCTATATGAAGCTGTCGGGGTTCGATGCGGGCAAGATCAAAGGCTTGCTGACCGAGCTTCAGGCAGAGGCGACAGCGTTTGTGCGCACCTGCGCAGCGGACGCCGAGATATTGTCCGAGTTCAAAGTTTACATGCGCTACACCGGTCAGGGCTGGGAAATCCCCATTGTCCTGACACCGGAACAGGCGGTGAACCCGGATATGGACACCTACCAGACCCTGTTCGAGGCCGATTATACCAAGCTGTTCGGCCGCCCTGTCGCGGGCATGGATGTCGAAATCACGGTCTGGTCAGTCAACGCGACGACGCGGCCTGAAGCCGTGACGCGGATCGAGGAAGCCAAGCCCGGCGCGGCGACAAAGAGCGACAGCACCCGACAGATTTTCGATCCGGCCAAGGCCGCATTTGCCGACGCCGCCATCGTCTTGCGCAACACGATGCAACCCGGCGCCACCGTCCACGGCCCCGCTGCGATCACCGAGGACGAGACCACCATCATTGTTCCCGCCAGCCGCACCGCCCTGTGCCAGCCCGACGGCTGCATCGACATCACTGTGAAGGGATAGCCCATGACCCTGTCAACCGTCGCCTATCAGGTGATGTGGAATCGCCTGATTTCTGTCGTCGAGGAACAGGCGCAAGCCCTTGTTCGGACAGCCTTTTCAACGTCAGTTCGCGAGGCGGGCGACCTGTCTGCCGGGGTCTATAACGCGCAGGGGCTGATGCTGGCGCAGGCCGTCACCGGCACCCCCGGCCACGTCAACGCGATGGCCGACGCGGTGGCGCATTTCATCCGCCGGATCGGGCGGCAAAGCATTTACGAGGGCGACGTTTACATCACCAACGATCCTTGGGAGGGCACCGGCCACCTGCACGACATCACGATGGTCACGCCGTCATTCCACAATGGCCATCTGGTCGGGTTTTTCGCCTGCACGGCGCATGTCGTCGATATTGGCGGGCGTGGCTTTGGCGCGGATGCGGCGAGCGTTTACGAGGAGGGGCTGTATATCCCGATCATGAAGTTCGCCGAACGCGGGACGGTCGACGAAACCCTTGTGCGGATCGTGCGCGGCAATGTCCGCGAACCGGACCAGTTGATCGGTGATATCTACGCTTTGGCCACATCGAACGAGATCGGCCATCGCCGTCTGGTCGAGATGATGACCGAATTCGGGCTGGACGATCTGGACGGGATCGGCGGGTTTATTCTGGAAAATTCGCGCCGGGCCACCATCGAACGGATTGCGGCGCTGCCGCGTGAAACCGCGACGGGTGAGATGACGGTGGACGGCTTCGCCGCGCCGATCACTTTGAAGGTCACGCTGACGGTTCACGCTGACCGGATCGTGTCGGATTTCAGCGGCACCAGCGGTCTGGACAAAAAGGGCATCAACTGCCCGCTCGTCTATGCCAAAGCCTATGCCTGCTATGCGTTGAAATGCGCCATCGCGCCGGAAATCCCCAACAATGCGGCGTCGCTTGCCCCGTTCGAGATTGTCGCGCCGGTCAATTCCATCGTCAACGCAGTGCATCCGGCACCCGTCGCCCTGCGCCATATCGTCGGACATTTCGTGCCCGATGCGGTCTACTCGGCGCTTGACCAGATCTTGCCGGGGGTCGTGCCTGCCGAAGGGGCAGGTTGCCTGTGCAATTTTCAGGTGTCGTTGCGGCCACGCACTGACGCCGTCGCGCCCAAAGATGCGGTGCGCAGCGAGGTGCTGACCTTCAACTCCGGCGGTGCAGGCGCTCGTCCCGACTTCGACGGGCTGAACGCAACTGCTTTCCCTTCAGGCGTCATGACCATGCCGGTCGAGGCGACGGAACATGCCGGTCCGGTGATCATCTGGCGCAAGGAATTGCGCCCCGACAGCGGCGGCACCGGCAAGATGCGCGGTGGCCTTGGGCAGTTCATGGAGGTTGGCGCGCGCGAGGGCCACGAATTCGACATGCAGGCGATGTTCGACCGGGTGAACCATCCCGCACGCGGGCGGCGTGGTGGCGGGCCGGGGGCCTGCACGACCATCGCGCAGGACGACGGCACGGCGATGCAGGGCAAGGGCAAACAATTCGTGCCCGCAGGTCGGCGCGTGATGTTGGCCTTGCCGGGTGGCGCGGGCTACGGCGCGGCGGCGGACCGTGACCCGGCGCTGGTCCGGCGCGATCTGGCGCGGGGGTATATCTCGGCGGATACCGCAAAAATCGACTACGGGCTGAGTGCGGCAGAGGTGTCTGCGGTGCAAGAGGCTGTGAAGAAAGGCGAATTTCAATGACTGATCAAAAGGTGGCGATGATCACCGCAGGCGGCAGCGGGATGGGTGCGGACAGCGCCCGCGCCCTGGCCGCGGACGGATTCAAGGTGGCGATCCTGTCGTCGTCGGGCAAGGGCGAGGCGCTGGCAAAGGAACTGGGTGGCGTCGGCGTGACCGGCACCAATCAGTCGGTCGGTGACCTGCAACAGCTGGTCGATTTGGCGATGGACACATGGGGCCGGATCGACGTGCTGGTCAACTCGGCAGGCCACGGGCCGCGCGCGCCGGTGCTGGAACTGACCGACGACGACTGGCACAAGGGGATGGACGTCTATTTCATGAACGTCGTGCGCCCGACCCGTCTGGTCACGCCGATCATGCAGGCGCAGGGCGGCGGGGCGATCATCAACATCTCGACTTTTGCGGCCTTTGAACCCAGTCCGGTGTTCCCGACCTCGGGCGTGTTCCGGGCGGGATTGGCGGCGTTCACCAAGCTGTTCGCAGACAAATACGCCGCTGAAAACATCCGCATGAACAACGTGTTGCCTGGTTTCATCGACAGCCTGCCGGAAAAGGACGAGTTTCGCGCCCTGATCCCGATGGGCCGCTATGGCAACTCGCTGACCGAGATCGCCAGCGTCGTCGCGTTTCTCGCGTCCCCCGGCGGCGGCTATATCACCGGGCAGAATATCCGGGTCGATGGCGGGATCACGCGGTCGGTCTGACGGCTCAGGCCATTTCCATATCGTGATCGGGCATCTTGGCGCCGGTCATATAGGCAACTGCGTCGGACATCGAATGGGCCTTGGGGTCGATGACACACAGGCGGCGGCCCAGACGGTGAACGTGGATCCGGTCGGCCACCTCGAACACATGCGGCATGTTGTGGCTGATCAGGATGATCGGGATCCCACGCGAACGCACGTCCTGGATCAGTTCCAGCACCTTGCGGCTTTCCTTGACCCCAAGGGCGGCGGTGGGTTCGTCCAGAATGATGACCTTGGACCCGAAGGCTGCAGCACGGGCCACGGCAACGCCCTGCCGCTGGCCGCCGGACAGGGATTCTACCGGCACGTTGATGTTCTGGATCGTCATCAGGCCCAGTTCGGACAACTTGTTGCGGGCAAAGTCCTGCATCCGCTTCTGGTCCATCATCCGGAACACCGACCCCATGACGCCCGGTTTGCGCAACTCGCGCCCCAGAAACATGTTGTTGGCAATTGACAGGGCAGGTGACAGGGCGAGGTTCTGATAGACGGTCTCGATCCCGGCCTTTTGGGCGTCCTGCGGCCCCTTGAAGTGCAGGACTTGCCCGTCCATCCGAATTTCCCCGTGATCCGGGGTGACGGCGCCGGCAATCGCCTTGACCAAGGTCGATTTGCCCGCCCCGTTGTCGCCGATAATGGCGGTGATTTCGCCGGGATAGAGGTCGAAATCGGCGCCGTTCATCGCGACGACAGTGCCGTAGCGCTTCATCAGGCCGCGACAGGTCAGGATCGGTATCTTGTCGGTCATTTCGTCGCCCTCCGCAGCCATTGGTCAAGTGCCACGGCGACCAGAACCAGACAGCCCGCCGCGAAGGTTTGCCAGTAGTCATCGACCCCGGCGGCGACGGCCAGTCCGGTGCTGAACACCCCGACGATCATCGCGCCGATCACCGATCCGGGGATCGACCCGCGGCCGCCGAACAGCGAGGTGCCGCCGATCACCACTGCGGTGATACTATCCAGGTTAGCGGTTTCGAACCCGATCGGCGAGATCGACCCGACCCGGCCCACCGAGACCCAGCCCCCGAAGGCACAGATCACCCCGGCAAACGTATAGACGCTGATCAGCACCCGGTCGGTCTGGATACCCGCCAGCATCGCCGCATCGGGATCGTCGCCGATGGCATGCACATGGCGGCCCCATGCGGTCTTGGTCAGGACATACCAGACGGCAATTGCCAGCAGGATCAGGGCAATGCCGCCATAGGTGACCTTGGCCCCGCCATAGTTCAGTGCCTCGCCGAACCACAACAGCGACGGCGCATTTTCACGGATGTCGGCACCGCGGATCGATTGCGACCCGGAATACCACAGTTTGAGCGCGGTAAAGATGCTGACCGTGCCGAGCGTCACGATAAAGGGGGGTAGTTTGACCCGTGTCACCAGCATCCCGTTGACCCAGCCCATCAGGCCGCCAAAGAACAGCCCGATCAGGATCGCCAAACCCGGCGGCAAGCCGTTATCGACCGACAGCTTGCCCATGATGATCGACGACAGCACCAGAATGGCGGCAACCGACAGGTCGATGCCTGCGGTCAGGATGATCATGGTCTGGGCAATGGCGACGATGCCGACTACGGTGACCTGTTGCAGCACCGTCGAGATGGTGCGGGGGGTCAGAAACCGGATCGGATCGTGCAGCCAGGCGTCGATGGCGCCAAAGGCCAGCACGCTGACGATCAGCACAAGCGCCGGAATGGCCGTGGGATAGTCACGCAGGAACGCACGGACCTGGTGGGTGAACGTTTTGTCGTCGCGGGCGAAACTGGCGACGGCGGCATCGGCCTTGTTCAGCGATGCCTCGTAATCTGAAATCGTCTTGGTCGGTTTGTCGGTGTCGGTCATCGGTTTCCCCCCGCAAGCGACCAAAGCGCAGCCCGTGCGGGGTGCGGTCGTAGATGGGGCGACAGTAATGCCGCCCCATAATCTGTCAATCGTGTTGCCGGACGCTTGGCCCCAGCAGAGGTCGGTGCCTTCGGCGCTGGTGATCGACGGCACGCCATCGGCAGGCGCATCGGTCACAAGGTTGACGCCGGTGTTGAAGAACGTCAGTCCTTCGGACGCGGCGGGCTTGGTCCCGTCGGCGGCATAGGCGACAATCGCCTCGATCCCTTTGGATGCCATCAACAGCGGATATTGCTGTGACGTGGCCCCCAGTTCGCCAGCGGCGACTGCGGCGACACCGGGGCAACCACCATCGACCGACACGACCAGCACGTCCGACTTGCCCGCGTTCTGCAGCGCCTGATAGGCACCCTCGGCGGCAGGTTCGTTGATCGTATAGACCACGTTGATGTCAGGATTGATCGCCAGCAGATTTTCCATCGCCGTCACCCCACCCTCGACCGAGGCCTGGCTGGACTGGTGACCGATCACGCGGGCGTCGGATTCGGACCCCATCACGGTCAGATCCGGCACTTCGATGCCAAAGCCCACAAGGAACCCGGTGTCGCGCTGCACATCGACCGAGATGTTGTCGGTGTTGATGTCCAGCATCGCGATCTTGGCATCGGCGGCCTTGTCGCCCAGCGTTGCGGCGGCCCACTTGCCAATCAGCAACCCGGCCTCGTAGTTGTCGGTCGCAAAGGTCATGTCCTGGGCTTCGGGATCGGCCAGCGGGGTGTCGAGCGCGATGACAAGAATACCGGCGTTGCGAGCATCGATCAGGGCCGGCCCGACGGAATCGTTGGACGGGGTGATCAGGATCCCCTTGGCGCCAGCAGCAACGCAGTTTTCGATCGCGGTGATCTGCGGCGAAGCATCGCCATCGACCACGCCGGCATAGGCCTGAAAATCAAGTCCCGCAGCGGTCGCGGCTGCCTCGGCACCCTCTTTCATCTTGACGAAGAACGGGTTGGTGTTGTTTTTGGTGATCAGGCAGGCCAAATCGGCTGCCGATGCGGCTGCGGTCATCGCAACAAGGGCCAGTGCTGACCCGGCAAGTAGTTTCTTCATGGTATCCTCCCAAAAATATGACCAGCGGACCCTCCCGGTCGCTGCTTCTCCAGCCCCCTTATGGGCATGTCGATGCCCCTAGATATCGGCGATTCGCGACGTTGCGTCAATCAATAAATAAACTTGATTTATTATCTTGTCCGTTGTTCAGTCTGTCGTCGAGGGGGGGAGACTCGGATGACTATGACCCGTGACGATCCACCAGATCGGCGGTATTTGCCCGGCGGTGCCGCACCCGGCGGCATGCGCAATCATAACGAACGTCTGGTGCTTTCGACGATCCAGCAGCAAGGCCCGATGGCCAGTGCCGACATCGCCCGCTTTACCGGTTTTTCGGCGCAAACTGCCTCCGTTATCACCCGGTCGCTGGAATCCGACGGATTGCTGCGCAAGGGCGATCCGCAACGTGGCAAGGTCGGCAAACCGCTGACCCCGATGCAACTGGACGGCGACGGAGCGTTTTCGCTGGGTCTGCGGGTGGGTCGGCGCAGCGCCGATCTGGTATTAATCGATCTGGTCGGATCGGTGCGGGCGTGGCGCCACGTGTTTTACGCCTATCCGACCCCCGATAACCTGACCGCTTTTGTGCGCCAGGCCCATCATGCGCTGGTTGCCGACCTCACGCCGGTGCAACGCGACCGGATCATGGGCATCGGCATTGCCGTGCCCTACGCGATCTGGGACTGGCTGGAATGGGTCAACGCCCCGGCCGATCAGATGGAGGCGTGGAAGGCCTTCGACATCGCGCAGCTGTTCGAAAACCTGACGGACCGGCCCGTCACTGTCGGCAATGACGCCACACTGGCCTGCTGCGGTGAACACGTGTTCGGGCTGGACCACGGCTTGCCTGATTTCGCCTATTTCTTTGTCGGATCGTTCATCGGCGGCGGGCTGGTTCTGGGCGGCCGGGTGGTTTGGGGGCCGTCGGGGAACGCCGGGGCCTTCGGATCGATTCCGGTGCGCGACGTGCGTGAACCCGTGCATCAATTGCTGCAGACCGCATCCTTGCATGTGTTGGAAAGCGCGCTGGAGCAGGCCGGGATCGATGCGCGGTCCATGTGGGACCGCTCGCAATGCTGGGACGCGTTCGAACCGCATCTGACCGCCTGGCTGCACGCCACCGCCGACGAATTGTGCCACGCCATCGTCGCAGTGGCGGCGGTCGTCGATGTTCCGGTCGTGGTGATCGACGGCAACTTTCCCGATGCCGTGCGGTCGCGCCTGACCGCCCGGATCGCCGATCGACTGGCGCTGATCGACACCCGCGGTATCGCCAAACCACGGTTGCAGGCCGGGCGACTTGGCCCCGTGGCCGGGGCGCTGGGTGCAGCCTATCAGCCGTTGGCAGCGGCCCTGCTGATCGACGGATCGCCGCTGTATTAAGCTAGGTCAGCCCCTTGCAGAACGCTACGATCCGGTTGCAGGCCTCGGTCAGCGCCGCATCCGACGTGGCATAGCTGACGCGGAAATTGGGCGAGAGGCCGAACGCTGCACCGAACACGACCGCGACCCCGGTTTCCTCGAGCAAAGTTGTTGCGAATGCCTCATCATCAGCAATCAGCGTCCCCGCTGCCGAGGTTTTGCCGATGCACCCGGCAATCGACGGATAGACATAAAACGCCCCTTGCGGGTTCGGGCAGACCACCCCCGGCGCGGTATTGAGCATTCCGACCACCAGATTGCGGCGGCGCTGGAACAGGGCGCGGTTCGGAGCGAGGAAATCCTGTGACCCGTTCAACGCCTCGACCGCCGCCCATTGGCTGATCGAACTGGGGTTCGACGTGGACTGCGACTGCACGATCGCCATCGCCTTGATCAGCGGCACTGGTCCGGCAGCATAGCCGATCCGCCAGCCGGTCATCGCATAGGCCTTGGACACGCCATTCACCGTCAGGGTGCGGTCATACAGCGCCGGTTCGACCTGCGCCGGGGTGCAGAATTTGAAATCGTCGAACACCAGATGTTCATACATATCGTCGGTCATGACCCAGACATGCGGGTGGCGGACCAGCACATCGGTCAGCGCGCGCAACTCGTCCCACGAATACCCGGCACCTGTGGGGTTGCTGGGCGAATTAAACAGGAACCACTTGGTTCTGGGCGTGATCGCCGCCTCAAGCTGGTCAGCGGTAATCTTGTATCCGGTCTGCGTCGGCCCCTCGATGAACACCGGGGTGCCGCCGCCAAGCAGGACCATATCGGGATAACTGACCCAATAGGGGGCCGGAATGATCACCTCGTCGCCGGGATTCAGCGTGGCCATGAAGGCGTTATAGAGAACCTGCTTGCCGCCGGTTCCAACCGTCACCTGCGCGGGCGCATAGGTCAGGCCGTTCTCGCGGGCGAACTTTGCACAAATCGCCGCCTTCAGCTCGGGGATGCCATCCACCGCGGTGTATTTCGTCTTGCCCGCGTCGATGGCGGCTTTGGCAGCGTCCTTGATATTGTCCGGCGTGTCGAAATCCGGCTCGCCGGCGCCCAGGCCGATAATGTCGCGCCCGGCGGCCTTCAGCTCGGCCGCCTTGGTGGTGACGGCGATGGTGGGCGAGGGTTTGACGCGCGACAAAGTGTCAGACAGGAAAGGCATGGCAGGGCTCCGGGTGGCCAAAACGGCCCGTCCGTGTCATAGGGTGCGCCAAACGGCCAATCAAGCGACAAGGATACCAAACCCATGACAACCGACACCCAAACCCAAAACTGGTTCAGCGAAGAAACCGCGACATTCGGCGACAGGCTCGCCGGTGCCCGCGAAAAGGCGGGGTTGTCCGTGGCGCAATTGGCAGCCCAAATCGGCGTTGCGGCCAAGGTGATCGAGGCTTGGGAGGCAGATTCCAAAGAACCCCGCGCCAACCGGTTGCAAATGCTCGCCGGGCTGCTGGGCGTGTCGCTGACGTGGTTGATGACCGGCGCGGGCGAGGGGCCGGAGGCACCCGAAGACACCACCCCAATCACGCCCGACGTGTCTGCGATCCTTGGCGAAATGCGCGCCCTGCGCCAGACCATCGCGCAATCGGGCGACCGGCTGGGCGTGCTGGAAAAGCGGCTGCGCAAGCAACTGACGCTCGTCTGAGAGATGGACGACGTGCGGCGCAAACGGTTGGCGATGCGGGCGATGCGGCGCGGGATCAAGGAAATGGACCTGATCCTGTCGGAATATGCGGACCGCCGTCTGGGCGCGATGGACGATACGGGGCTGGACCTGTTCGAAGGCCTCCTGGACGAAAACGACCACGACATTCTGGGCTGGATCACTGGACAGATCGCAGTG
>JBBQHC010000051.1:0-18829 GCA_038323615.1 Rhodobacterales bacterium
CGATCTGATGAAACGCGCGGCCCGTGCGCTTGCGGTGAAGCGTCGCACGCCCACCCCCCGCGCCACGCGTTTCATCAGATCGGGCAGATCAAAGGGTTTGGGCAAATAATCGTATGCCTCGGCTTCGGTCGCCTGAATTGCCGTCATGATGGTGTTCTGGGCCGAAATAATGATCACCGGCAGGCCGGGGCGGGCGGCGGAAATCAGCGGCAAGTGTTCCAGCCCGTTGCCGTCGGGCATGATGACGTCGGAAATCACGAGGTCGCCTTTGCCCTCGTCGACCCAGCGCATCAGCGTCACCAGCGACGACGTGGCATGCACCTTGCAGCCGGCGCGGGTCAGCGCCTGCGTCAGAACGGTGCGGATCGTGCGGTCATCATCGGCGACCAGAACAGTGCCATCCATCAGGTTTCTCCATCTTCTGGTGCTTCTTTGGGTGCCAGAGGCAGCGACACGCGAAAAACGGTGCGGCCCGGAACGCTGTCGGCCGCGATCCAGCCGCCGACATCGCTGATCAGCTTGCTGACCAGTGCCAGACCAAGGCCGGTGCCGTTTTCGCGCCCGGACACGAAGGGTTCGAACACATCCGCCGCAATGCTGGGGGGCAAGCCGGGGCCGTCGTCGATAATCTCGATCTGTACCGGCAGGCGGGCCTGGGTGCCATCGTTCCGGCGCAGACGCAGCGACGCATCGTAAAAGGTATGCAGGCGGATGGTCCCGCCATCGCTCGCCTCGGAGGCGTTTTTGACAAGGTTCATGATGACCTGCAACAACTGGTCGCCATCGGCCAGGACGCGCGGCAACGACGGGTCGTAATCCTCGACGAATATCATATGCGCCCCGAAGCCGATAGCCGCCGACCGGCGCACCCGATCCAGCACATCGTGGATATTGATGGCGCGCACCGCGGGCGGACGCAGATTGCCAAACTGCTCGACCTGCTCCAGCAGTTTGACGATCCGCCGACATTCATCGACGATCAGATCGGTCATTTCCTGATCCGCAGGCTCCAGCCCCATCGATAAGAGCTGTGCCGCCCCGGTGATCCCGGCCAGCGGGTTCTTGATTTCGTGGGCCAGCATTTCGGCCATGCCGATGGCGGATTTGGTGGCCCGGGCGGTCTGCACATTCTGGGTCATCCGGCTGGCGATTTCGCGCGGGCTGATCATCATGATCATCAGATCGTCGGCCCCCTGCAAAGGCGCAAACTGGATATTGCATTGTAGCGGTGCGCGTTCACCGCTGCCCACATCAACATCGTTGACGAACAGCGAACCGCGGTGTTCGCGGGCCCGCCTGAACGGCCCTTCGATATCCGCGTCGATCATCACCTTGTCCCAGACCGGGGCCCCGATCAGGGCGCGGGACGCAAGGTTGAGGAAGCTTTCAGCCGCCGGATTGATCGCCGCTATGGTGTCGTCCGGCGCCACCAGAATCGCTGGCACTGGCAGCGACGACCAAAGTGCCGACCCTTGCATCATGCCGCCACCTGCTGACCTGCGGTCATGGCGTCGGGCAGCAAGCGTAAAACGCGGGCCGGATCGGTCTCGGTCAATAATTCATGGCGCAGTGGGCCGGGCGTGCCCGCGTGATCCATGTACCAGCCCAGATGTTTGCGCGCCGTGCGGTTACCCAAAACGGTGCCGTAAAACCCAAGCATGGCAGTGTAATGCCCCGCCACCATATCGGCGAGTGCGGCGCCCTGCGGCACCTGCGGCGCGGCGCCCTGCCCCAGCCCGGCGGCGATCTGCGCCAGAACCCAAGGCCGCCCTTGCGCCCCGCGCCCAACCATAACGCCATCTGCGCCGGATAGCCTGAGGGCGGCGCTGGCGGTGGTGGTGTCGGTGATGTCTCCGTTGGCGATCACCGGGATGTTGACGGCCTCCTTGATCGCCCGGATCGCTGCCCAATCCGCCGTGCCCTTGTAGAATTGGCACCGGGTTCGCCCATGAATCGTGATCAGGCTGATCCCCGCGTCTTCCGCCCGCCGCGCCAGATCGGCGGCATTCAGCAGGGCGTCATCCCAGCCAAGCCGGGTTTTCAGCGTGACGGGAATATCGACAGCCCCGACCACCGCGTCGATCAGCGTCAGTGCATGGTCAAGATCGCGCAGCAAGGCCGATCCGGAGTAGCCGTTCGTGACCTTCTTGGCCGGACAGCCCATGTTGATGTCGATCATCCGCGCGCCGTCGGCGGCAACCATGCGGGCGGCCTCGGCCATCCAATAGGCTTCGCGGCCCGCCAGTTGCACCGCGGTATTGGCCTGCCCGAACCCCAGTTCGGCGCGTTCGCGCACGCCGGGTTTGGCCTGCACCATTTCCTGCGACGCGACCATTTCCGACACCACCCAGCCGGTGCCGAAACTGCCGACCAACTGGCGAAACGGCAAATCGGTAATACCCGCCAGCGGCGCAAGGGCCACGGGCGGGTCAAGTGTCATGGGGCCGATCTGGATCGGGTCGGGCATAGGCCTGCCGGTAGTTGCGCTGCACGTGACCTAGCCTTTGACCTCCCCACCTTCAATGCGCGCCGATGATATTTTGTGCGAAGTTGAAATCGTGCCTAATTTTTCATCTATAGATCTGTGCGAAAGTCAGCATTTGCGCAGACCGCAAACTGCCATTAGGACAACACAAACCGCGCCGCGAGGGCAGATGACCACAACCGCCGTCATTATCGTTGCCGCAGGGCGCGGCACCCGCGCCGGTGATGGCCCGCCCAAACAGTGGCGCGATTTGGCCGGACAGCGGGTCATCGACCGCACCATCGCCGCGTTCCGACGGCATCCCGGGATCGGGCGGATTGTCGTGGTTGTGCATAACGACGACTTGCATCTTCTTGATCCAGATGGGTTTTTTATTGTCACTGGCGGCGCCACCCGCAGGGCTTCGGTGCAGGCGGGTCTGACCGCCCTCGCGGCGGATCCGCCCGCCCGTGTGCTGATCCACGACGCTGCCCGCCCGTTGATCAGTAGCATGGTCATCGACGCAGTTCTGACCGCGCTCTACACCCATGCCGCCGCTGCACCGGGTCTCGCCATCACCGATGCCCTTTGGCGCGGTGACAACGGCACGGTCAGCGGGACCGAGGACCGCACAGCGTTGTTTCGCGCCCAGACACCGCAAGGGTTCGATTATCCGACCATCGTTGCCGCTTATGCGCGGGAGCCTGGCTTGGCTGCCGATGATGTCGCTGTCGCCTGCGCCGCTGGCGTCCCGGTCGCCATCGTGCCGGGCGATCCGACCAACATCAAAATAACCACCGCCGCTGATTTTACGCGGGCGACCAATATGTTAGGGTCAGATATGGATGTGCGCACCGGCAATGGTTTTGACGTGCATCGTTTTGGACCGGGCGATCACCTCTGGCTTTGCGGGGTCCGGGTGCCGCACGACCGCAGTTTGCAAGGCCATTCTGACGCCGATGTCGGGATGCACGCCGTGACCGATGCGATCTACGGCGCGTTGGGGACAGGCGACATCGGCCAGCATTTTCCGCCATCCGACCCACAATGGAAGGGTACTGCCAGCCACATCTTTCTGGCCCACGCCTGCGAAATGGCTCGCGCGCAAGGGTTCACAATTACCCATGCCGATTGCACCTTGATTTGCGAGATGCCAAAGATCGGCCCGTATGCCATTGCAATGAAAACAGAAATGGCACGGATCATGGGAATGGACGCGGACCGGATCAGCGTCAAGGCCACCACCACGGAAAGACTTGGATTCACGGGTCGCGGCGAAGGCATCGCGGCAATGGCCACCGCAACATTGGTGAAATCATGAGCCACTTGATCGCCACTTTCCTTTACATCGGCCACCTGCGCCCGGCCCCCGGCACATGGGGGTCGCTTGCCGCCTTGCCGGTCGCCTTGGGCATCCTTTGGCTGGCCGGTCCGTGGGGCCTGACAATCGGGATCGGCTTTGTTTTTGCTGCAGGATGGTGGGCCACAGCATTGGAAACGCGTGGAAAAGTTGACCATGACCCCTCTGAAATCGTAATCGACGAGGTCGCGGGACAATGGATCGCGTTGCTCCCCATCGCCTTCGGTGCCGCAAATGCAGGTGTGGCCTTCACCGCCCTATGGCCCGGTTGGGTCGCCGCGTTCGTGCTGTTCCGACTGTTCGACATCTGGAAACCCGGCCCGGTCGGTTGGGCCGATCGCCAGCACGGACCCTTGGGCGTGATGTTGGACGATGTCATCGCTGGGGTGCTGGCGGCCATTGTCACGATTGCCTTGGCCGGGATCGCACATGGCCTGCTGATACGATGAATGTCGCGGCGCAAATCATTGACGAAGCATTGCAAAAATCTGTCCAGATTGCCACGGCTGAAAGCTGCACTGGCGGCATGATCGCCGCCGCACTGACCGATATTGCCGGCAGTTCGGCGGTGTTCGAGCGCGGCTTTGTCACCTATTCCAATGCCGCCAAGATGCAGATGCTGAGGGTCGCTGCGGCCACGCTGGAAAAGTTTGGCGCCGTGTCCGAAGCCGTCGCCGCCGAAATGGCCGAAGGGGCAATCGCGCGATCAAATGCCTCTATCGCAGTGTCAGTGACGGGAATCGCTGGCCCCGGCGGATCCGAGCACAAACCCGAGGGCCGGGTTTGCTTTGGCATTGCCAGCCCCCAAGGCACCCACGTCGAAACCGTCGAATTTGGATCATTGGGCCGCGCAAACGTACGGTGTGCAGCGCGAGACCATGCGTTGATGCTGGTCTTGCAGGCGATCCGCGCGACCTGACTGCGCAGGCTCCTAACACCCCGCGCAGATCAGATCGCGCAGCGCATCAATGTCAGGCGCGGCCTGCCCATTCGTCGCCTGCCACAGCAGCGACGCGGCATCGGCCCCGATCAGCGCCGTCACCTTGGCGTGCAGTTTGACGGTCCGATCTTCCACCGTCATCGGGGCACTCAGATCGTGGGATGCGGTTCGGGTCGTGCCATCGATAAGGTGCAGTGTGACCCGCGCGGTGGATTCCGACAGCCCGTCGTCGCCAGTTACCGTCACCTTTTGGCGCCATGCGATCAGGTCGCCCCGGTTGGCTATCGCGTCGCTGAAACTGGCAATCGCTGCGGTATTGACCCCGGCCAAGGCCATCGCGGTGACTTGGGCATAGCTGAATTTGGCCGCCAGGCCGGTATCGGGGGCAGCAATGTTGCAAACCGACAGCCAGCGCGGATGGGTCGCAATCTCGACCCGCGCGACCGGCTGATTGGCGGCGTCCAGATCGGCAAGCGCATTCAGCGTCGCATGCAGACCGTGACAACAGGCATGCAGTTTATGCGATACCGACAGCATCAGCCAATCGGTGCCGATCCCATCCAACGCCGAAAGGTCCGACACGCCGGCGTGGGTCGCCGCGAACCCCTGTGGCCCCGACAATGCGTCGGTCGCGGCAGTGAAACCCGCCTTGGCCAGTTGCGCCGCCACGACGCCGGTTTCTGCCGCCATACCCGCGTGATAGGGTTTTCCCATCGTGCCGAATTGCGCCTTGAGGCCGGCCGCCCGGGTAGCCGCGATGCCGATCGGCATCCGCATCTGGACCGGATCCAGCCCGGCCAGACGCCCGGCGGCCAGCGCCGCGCCGATCGCTCCGGCGGTGGCCGTCTGATGGAATCCGCGCTGGTAATGGTCGCGCCCCAGCCAGACGCCGACCCGCACCGACGCCTCGGCCCCGATCAGCGCCGCTTTGATCATCTCTGCGCCCGGCACCCCTTGCAACTGTGCCATCGCCAGTGCCGCCGGAAAAACCGCGACCGACGGATGCCCGATATGCGCAAAGTGGGTGTCGTCATAATCCAGCGCGTGGCTGATCGCGCCATTGACCATTGCCGCCGCAGCAGCAGGCAGAGCCTGCGCGTTGCCAAAGACGCCGGCCTGCCCTGCGCCGCCCGCCGCCAAAGCCATGTCGCGCAGGATCCGCGCCACAGGTTCATGCGCCCCCGCGATGCCGCATGCCGCCCAATCGAACAGCGACAGCCGCATCATCGCCAGCGCGTCGGGGGCGACGACAGGGGCCAGGGCAAATGCGGTCAGCCGTTCCTCGATAATCATGTGCCGGGGCCGTAAAGGCTGGCGGCGCGGGTTTCGAACGCACGCACGACGCGGCTCATCGCTTCGTTGAAAAACAGACCGGCGGCGCCTTGCAACAGGCGGCTGCGGAATTCGAAATCGACGGAGAAAGAAACCGTGCAACCTGCCTCGGCCTCGGCAAAGGTCCATGTGCTGTTCAGGTATTTGAACGGTCCGTCGATGTATTCGGTGTCGATCTGTCGCTTTTGGGGCCACAGCGTCACCCGGCTGCCAAAACTTTCGCGGAACACTTTGAAGCTGACGACAAGGTCGGCCAGCATGACGCTGTGATCGCCCGCATCGGTGACCGAACGCACCCGCGCCGCCGCCGTCCACGGCAGAAATTCCGGGTAACGCGGCACATCGGCGACCAGCGCATACATCTGATCAGCTGAATAAGGCAGCGTGCGGGTCTCGGCGTGGCGGGGCATCTTGGTGCTTTCGCAGGTGACATTCGGCCCCCATGTCATAGACTGGGGCGCGGAAATCAACCCAAGCCGGGTCAGGAAATCGCGTGTCGCACCCCCCCTACGTTATTGACGAAATGATCAGCGCCAAGTCGATTGCCGCACGGGTCGAGGCGCTGGCCAGCGAAATCGAAACAACCTTTGCCGGAACCGACAAGCTGGTCGTGGTCGGCCTGTTGCGGGGGTCATTCGTGTTTATCGCCGACCTCGTGCGCGAACTGGACCTGCCCGTCGAGGTCGTTTTTCTCGAGGCGAGCAGTTACGGCGAAGGCATGCACAGCAGTCGCGAGGTGCGGATCCTGAAAGACCTGCGCGGTCAGATCGAAGGGCGCGACGTGCTGGTTGTTGAGGATATTATCGACACCGGCCACACCCTGAGCCACGTCACCCAGTACCTGTTGACGCGGGGTCCGGCACGGCTGCACACCATCGCCTTGCTCGACAAACCGGCACGGCGCGAGGTCGATTTTCGTGCCACCTGGACGGGATTCGAAATTCCGGACGAGTTCGTTGTCGGTTACGGCATCGATTATGGTCAACGCAATCGCAACCTGCCCTATATCGGCAAGGTTCGCTTTACCGGATCAGAATCGTGAACGAATTCCGCTTTTTGTTGCGGGCCAAACGGCTGGCCCAACATCCGCCGCCGCTCTGGAAGGTCAAACTGGTCATCGGCGTGATCGTCGTGCTGTTCGCCGTCGCCGGGATCGAACGCTTTGTCGGTTGGCCAGACTGGATGTCGCTGGAACCTGCGGGACGCCGAGCAATCCTGCGCTGAACGGGACTAAACGAAATTGTGATGATAACTGCGCTGTTGTAACAAATTTGCGGGTAGCAATGCAGGCGATGCACGGTAGATTTTGCGCAAACGCGGATAACTCGTTCCAAGGGAGACTAAGATGAATTATCTCATGAAAATTGCCGCCGGTGCTGTTCTGTCCGTAATGGCCGGCACGGTTTTGGCCGAAAGCCATATCGACCCCGCAATCGCTGGGGCGATCAAGGCACGGCAGGCGCATATGAGCCTTAATAATTTCAACTTGGCAGTTCTTGGCAACATGGCGCAGGACAAGACGCCCTACGATGCCGAGGCCGCAATGGCCGCCGCGAACAATCTTGCAGCGCTTACGGAGCTTAGTCAGGCGGGATATTGGCCGCAAGGGTCGGATGCGGCTAGCGTCGAAGGCACCCGCGCCCTGCCCGCAATCTGGGAAACCTATCCCGCCATCATCGAAAAAGCGACGGCGCTGTCGGATGCGGCCGCAGCACTTGCCGCCGTCGCAGGCAACGATCTGGATAGCCTCAAGGCCGCGTTCGGCCCGGTCGGCGCAGCCTGTGGCGATTGCCACAAGACATTCCGCCAGCCTGGCTGATGCGATTTCCGCGTTGGGCGGTTTTTCTGATTGTGGTCGGCGGTTTTGCCGGGCTGTGGATCACCCGACCCCAACCGCTGCCCGATGTAGCGCTGTCCGGGGTCACGGGCGACGCCAATGCCGGACGGCTGGTGTTTGCCGCGGCGGGCTGTGCGTCGTGCCATACCGCCCCCGATAGTTCCGCCGTCGAATTGCCCGTGCTGGCCGGAGGCAAGCGGTTTGCCACGACGTTTGGCACCTTTGTCGCCCCGAACATTTCGACCGACGCTGATTATGGCATTGGCAGTTGGACCGATGTCCAGATCGCCAGCGCGGTGACACGCGGTGTCGGGGCTGACGGCGAACATCTGTATCCGACGTTTCCTTATGCCGCCTATGAAAAGGTGACCATGCAGGATAGTGCCGACCTGATCGCCTATCTGCGCACCCTGCCCGCGGATCCGTCGCCCAGTCAGGCGAACGAGATCGCGTTTCCCTTTAATTTTCGCTTTCTGTTAGGCGGTTGGAAGCTGTTATTCACGTCGCCCAACTGGGTTATCAGCGGCGATTTGTCCGCTGAACAGATCCGCGGGCGGTATCTGGCCGAAGCATTGGGGCATTGCGGCGAATGTCACACCCCGCGCAACGCATTGGGGGGGCTGCGACGCGACCGATGGCTCGCCGGGGCGCCGAACCCTTTGGGCAAGGGCAAGATTCCCAATATCACGCCCGGTGTGCTGACCTGGTCCGAAGCTGATATCGTCACATATCTGACCAGCGGATTCACACCTGATTTCGACACGGCCGGCGGGCAAATGATCGAGGTTATCGCCAACACATCGCAACTGCCAGAAGCTGATCGGGCGGCCATCGCGGCCTACCTCAAGATCGTTCCGACGATTGAATAATCGCTTAATTGGCGGGCCTGGACGCGCTTAAGGCCCTGCGCAATGCAGCGGAATCGTTCGCTGCGCCCACGGCCCGTACCGCAAGGTCGATCCGCTGCGCCGCGCCATACCCGGCTGCTGCGGCAGTTGTCGGCGCTATGCCGTATTCCGCTGTGAACCTTTGCGCAAAATCTTCGGGTAGCGCCGGAACGCTATCTGGGCCAAGCACGACAGCGTCGGGCAGACCGGCCTTGAGGGCGTCGGCCAACTCGGTAGCCGGGGCGTAAACCACAATCGCGCCCAAATCTCGTGCTGCTGTGATCAGGGCAGCCACGCCAGTCGCGCTGTCGATCGGTTCCATCTGCACATCGACGCCGCCCAAGTGTCCTTCGGACGTTTCGTTGGCATGGCCGTCACGTTCGCGCGTGGCGGTGCGAAAGCCGTTCAGTGTCGCCTGACCGATTGCTTCATCAGGCCCCGAAACCGGCACCACAATGGCAACCGTGAATTCATGCGCCAAGACCGGCGCGGCAAAGGCTACCGTTGCAGCGACGCTCAACACCTTCAAACTCTGCCCGATCATGCCTGCCCGACCTTTGCCAGCCGCGCCGCCCGCAGCCGCGCGAAATCGTCACCCGCGTGATAGCTTGACCGGGTCAGCGGCGTTGCCGACACCATCAGGAACCCCTTGTTATAAGCGGTTTGCTCGTAGGTCTTGAATTCATCGGGCGTGACAAAGCGGTCAACCCGGTGGTGTTTTGGCGTCGGTTGCAGATATTGCCCGATGGTCAGAAAATCGATGTCGGCGGCGCGCATGTCCTCCATCACCTGCACCACCGCCTGTTTGTCTTCGCCCAAACCGACCATGATGCCAGATTTGGTGAACATCGTCGGGTCAAGTTCCTTGATCCGCTGCAAAAGCCGCAACGAATGGAAATAGCGGGCACCGGGGCGGACTTCGGGGTAAAGCCCCGGAACGGTTTCAAGGTTGTGGTTGAACACGTCGGGGCGCGCTTCAACGACGACCTCTAACACCTTGGGATCACATCGGATAAAATCTGGCGTCAATATCTCGATGGTGGTGCCGGGGGCCTGTTTGCGGATCGCGCGGATGGTCTGGGCGAAATGTTCCGCGCCGCCATCCGCCACGTCGTCGCGATCAACTGACGTGATCACGACATGATTCAGCCCCAGTTTCTTGACCGCATCCGCCACCCGCCCCGGTTCGAACACGTCCAGATCTTCGGGCGGTTTGCCGGTCGCGATATTGCAGAAGGTGCAGGCGCGGGTGCAGACCTCGCCCATGATCATCATGGTGGCGTGGCCTTGCGACCAACATTCGCCGACGTTGGGGCATCCGGCCTCTTCGCAGACTGTCGTCAGTTTATGTTCGCGCATGATCCGCGCGGTATTGGCGTAACCCTCGCCACCCGGTGCGCGGACCCTGATCCAGTCGGGCTTTTTGGGCTGGGGACTGTCCGGGCGGCGGGCCTTTTCAGGGTGCCGCTGGCTGGGGATTTTCAGATCGCGCATGCTGTCGGTATCCTGATCACGCCTCAGGATCCTGCCTACAACATCGGCGACGGCACTGCAAAGGGATGCCGCTGCTAGGCCGACATGCAGGTGTGACAGGGCGGCGCGGCGAAATAGGGCCAGCGCCACTTGCACGCCGCTCTCCATGTTTTAGAATGGTTCCAAACTTTGGTTGAAAGGAATGCGACCATGATGGACGGAAATGATGCCGCTGCCGGCAAATGCCCGGTGATCCACACCTCGAACGGGGTGCGGTCAAGCCGAAGCTGGTGGCCGAACCAGCTGAACGTCGCGCTCCTGCACCAGAATCATCCCGGATCGGCCCCCACGCCGTCCGATTTCAATTATACCGAGGCATTTAAAAGGCTGGATCTGGACGCGGTCAAACAAGACCTCTACGCCCTGATGACCGACAGTCAGGACTGGTGGCCCGCCGATTACGGCCATTACGGCCCGTTTTTCATCCGCATGGCGTGGCACGCAGCAGGCACCTATCGCACCGCTGACGGGCGCGGCGGCGCCGGGTCCGGGTCGCAGCGATTCGCGCCGCTGAATTCCTGGCCCGACAACGGCAACCTCGACAAGGCGCGCCGCTTGTTGTGGCCGATCAAACAAAAATACGGCAATGCAATTTCGTGGGCCGACCTGATCATCCTGACTGGCAACTGCGCGCTGGAATCGATGGGGTTCAAGACTTTCGGCTATGGCGGCGGCCGCAAGGATGTGTGGGCCCCTGAGGAGGACATCTATTGGGGTGGCGAAACCGAATGGCTTGCCGTCAGCGGCGGCCCCGGCAGCCGCTATTCGGGCGAGCGTGACTTGGAAAATCCATTGGCCGCCGTCCAGATGGGCCTGATCTACGTCAACCCCGAAGGGCCCGATGGCAATCCCGATCCGCTGGGGTCGGCCCGCGATATCCGCGAAACATTTGCCCGGATGGCGATGAACGACGAAGAGACCGTGGCACTAGTTGCCGGCGGCCACACCTTTGGCAAGGGTCACGGCGCAGGCGATCCGACGCTTGTGGGGGCCGAACCTGAAGGCGGCGATATCACCGAGATGGGATTTGGTTGGAAGAACGGGTTTGAGACAGGCAAAGGTATTCACACCACCACCAGTGGAATCGAGGGGCCTTGGACGTCGCATCCGACCAAATGGGACATGGGGTATTTCGATGTCCTGTTCGGCTACGACTGGCAACTGACCAAAAGCCCGGCCGGTGCGAAGATCTGGGAGGCGATTGACCTCAGGCCCGAGGATCGCGCCCCGCAGGTCGACGGGTCGGGCGACACCGTCAAGTTGATGATGACGACCGCTGATATGGCGATGCGGATGGACCCGATTTACGAGGGCATCTCGCGCCGGTTCCATGCCGATCCGGCGCTGTTCGCCGATGCGTTTGCCCGCGCGTGGTTCAAGCTGACCCACCGCGATATGGGGCCAAAGGTGCGGTATCTGGGGCCAGAGGTGCCTGCCGAAGATCTGATCTGGCAGGATCCGGTTCCCGCCGTCGATCACCCCCTGATTGGCGACGCCGATGTTGCGACGCTGAAATCAAAGGTGTTGGCGTCGGGGCTGAGCGTCGCCGAAATGGTGGCGACCGCTTGGGCGTCTGCGTCTTCGTTCCGGGTGTCGGACAAGCGTGGCGGGGCCAACGGGGCGCGGGTGCGCCTTGCCCCGCAAAAGGACTGGGCGGTCAATGAACCCGCGCAACTGGCGCGGGTGTTGGGCGTGTTGGAGGCGATTCAGGCCGATTTCAACGCAGGCGCGACAGGTGGCAAAAAGGTATCGCTGGCAGATCTGATCGTGCTGGCGGGCGACGCCGCCGTGGAAAAGGCCGCCAGGGATGCGGGCACGCCGGTCACCCTAGCCTTCCATCCGGGCCGCACCGATGCGACGCAAAGTCAGACCGACGCCGAAAGTTTCGCACCATTGGAACCGCAGGCTGACGGGTTCCGCAATTATATGCCAAAAACGATGACGATGCCGGCCGAACATCTTTTGCTTGACCGGGCGCATCTGCTGGGGCTTTCGGCACCACAGATGACTGTGCTGGTCGGCGGCTTGCGGGTTTTGGGCGTCAATGCGGGCGGTGGCACGCATGGAGTCTTGACCACACGGCCCGGCAAGCTGACGAACGACTTTTTCGTCAACCTGCTCGACATGGGGGTCACATGGGCGGCGTCGGACACGGAGGCCGGCGTTTATCAGGCGCGTGATAACACAGGTGCGGTCAAATGGACCGGCACCCGCGCCGATCTGGTGTTTGGGTCGAATTCGGTGCTGCGTGCCCTGATTGAGGCCTATGCCCAGAACGACAGCAACCCGGCGTTCCTGCGCGATTTCGTCGCCGCGTGGTCCAAGGTGATGAACGCCGATCGTTTCGATCTGACGTGATTGATCGGGGCGCCCGACATGGGCGCCCCGTTTCAGCCGATCATCGGCGCAAATTTGCCATGCGCCTCTTCGTAGTGCCGCTTCAGGCGTTGCAGCGCGATGCGCAGCACGATCTTGCCCGACCGGGCGGCCCAGCCCATCCGCTTTTCCGCTTGTTCCAGGCCTTCCAGGTAGCAGCAACAGCGCAGCACAACATCGCCCAGACCGGGGCCAAGGTCGGACAGCGCCGCACCGACCCGATCCTTGGCTGCAGTCGCGCCACCGCCGCCCTGCCCGGTTGTGCGGGTTCCCGGTCCGGTCAGGAACCGATCCCAGTTCTGCGTCACCTGCGGCGCCATCTGTGCGAGTTCAAAGTCCTCGCGCAGACGTTCGCCGGCTGCGACCAGGTCGCGCGACAGAAAGAATTCGCCGTCGCGGTCACGCCGCCGGGCCAGCCCGGTCAGCGGGCTTTCCGCAAGGTTGGTGCGCAGATTGCGAGTCTCGCCATCTTCGTCCACCTCGCGGTCGCCCCAATCGCGGTGCTGTTCGGCGAAATCCGCCGGCGCCTCGGCAAAGCCCTGGGCGCGGTTTTCGGCGGCGGCCATCATCAGTTTCAGCTCGGCCCGCCCGGCACTGGTGATGTGGTAACGGGCGATGCGGGCAGCGGGCGTGGCACAGGCGATCCAGTCGCGCAACGCCATGATCTGCGCCATGTCCCGCGCGATCACCGCAGTCCGCGTTGTCGTGCCGTCGGGGGCATCGCGCACCACCACGGCCATCTCCATATCGCGCCCGACCGCCAGCACCGCGCCGGTTTCGCACAACCGGCGCAGGATGCGGACCGCGTCCCGCGCGATTCGTGCATGGGACGGGGTTTCGCCGTCAGGCGGCGGCAGCTGGCGGATGTCGATCACCGTGCCGTCGACATGCGGCGCGGCTTTCGGCACGTGTTGCGACAGGTCGCGCAAGCCATCGTCGATCAGCGGATCGTCGCGCCGGTTTTCATAGCGCCGCACCTGCCGCATAATCGTCGAGGCGTGACAGTTGTTGGCCCGCGCCACAGCGCGAATCGACAATCCGGCCTCGGTATGGACCAGATAATTGCGGGCGGCGTCGGGCACCCATGCAGGCAGGCGCACCAATAGTGCGTGCCGTTCTTTCATTGCCATCGTGTCCTTCCCCCGAAGGTTATCCACTGACGCGAACACCGCCTGTGGACAGATATGGTTAATGCAACTTAAAGTTGTATTGGTTACACAAGTGTTAAAGAGCAGCGCAAATCACAGCATTGTTTCCAAATCATAAACTTGGGTAACACCAGCGTTCGGGGGTTTGGGTCAATACGCAACACACGTCATGGTTGTGTAAGGGTCGTCAGGTCACTGCCTGACCAACCACTGGGGGACCCTTGAATGCTTGATCTTCTTAGCCTGATTTCCGCCCTGAACCGACCCAGCCTGCTGGTGCGCACGGCCCGTTTCGGGATCGACGACTACAGCCGTACCCAACATCTGGGGCGCATTTTGAAAACCGTGCATTTGCCTCGGACCGGTGAGGCGATTCTGCAACTGCTGGAGATCGAAAACGATCTGAACACTGCCCGCACCGCCAACCGCGCCGAATACGCCATTGCCGAGCATGTTGAAGTCTTGATCGCCCTGATGGGCGAGGCGCGACTATTGCGTGCCGCGACCCGGCCCTTGCCCGCACCTACATGAAGGCATCCGGCATCGATGCCTTTTTCTCGGCCACATAGGCGTTTAGGCGTGCCTCGATTTCCGGGTCCAACGCGGGCTGCTGGTAGGTATCCAACAGCTTCTTGACCCGGATCGTCGCTAGGGCCTGGGTATCGCGGGCACCCTCTTCGTCCCATGTCTCGAACGGTTTGTAATCGAACAGGTCCGACCGCCAGAAGGCCGATTTGAAATTTGCCTGGGTGTGTTCGCAGCCCAGGTAATGGCCTCCCGGCCCGACCTCTTCGATGGCCCCCATCGCTTGGGCGTCTTCGGACATATCGACGCCACGGGCAAAGTGATGCAGCGTCCCAAGGTGGTCAGCGTCCATCACGAATTTTTCGAAACTGCTGACCAGCCCGCCCTCAAGCCAGCCACAGGAATGCAGCATGAAATTGACCCCACTCAGCAGACCCATATTCAGGCTGTTGGCGGTTTCATAGGCGGCCTGCGCATCGGGAAGTTTGGACCCGCAGAACGACCCGGCGCTGCGATACGGCAGCCCAAGGCGGCGTGCCAGTTGTCCGACGCCATAGGTGATATGTGCGGCCTCAGGCGTGCCAAAGGTCGGCGCGCCGCTGTTCATGTCGATCGACGTGACAAAGGCTCCCATAATCACCGGCGCACCCTTGCGCACCAACTGGCTGTAGGCGACCCCGGCAAGGCACTCGGCCAGCACCTGCGTCAACGTCCCCGCAACCGACACAGGGGCCATTGCGCCGCCGACGATGAACGGGCTGATAATCGTCGCCTGATTGTTGGCGGCGTAAACCTCGAGCGCACCCATCATGATGCCATCGAAGGTCAGGGGCGAGTTGATGTTGATCAGGCTGGTCATCACCGTGTTGTCGCGGACGAAATCCTCGCCAAACAGGATTTTGCACATATCGACCGAATCCTGCGCCCGTGACGGTTCGGTCACCGACCCCATGAACGGCTTGTCGGACAGGGTCATATGGGCCAGCAGCATATCCAGATGGCGTTTGTTCACCGGCACGTCGGTCGGTTCGCAGACGGTGCCACCCGAATGGTGCAGCCATTTCGACATATAGCCCAGTTTCACGAACTTCTGGAAATCGTCGATCGTCGCATAGCGGCGACCGCCTTCGGCGGTGCGCACGAACGGCGGACCATAGACCGGGGCCAGCACCATGTTGCGCCCACCGATCACGACAGAGCGTTCGGGGTTGCGGGCGTGTTGGGTGAATTGCGCCGGGGCGGTCTTGCACAGTTCGCGGGCCAATCCGCGCGGGATCCGGACGCGTTCGCCGTCAATCGTCGCACCTGCGGCCCGCCAGCGTTCCAGTGCTGCGGGGTTTTCGACGAAATTCACCCCGATTTCGGCCAAAACGGTTTCGGCGTTGCGCTCGATAACCTGCAGCGCCTCTTCGGTCAGAACCTCGTAGTTGGGGATGTTACGTTCAATGTATTTCGCGGTTTCGACACTGACCGCGGTCCGTTCAGCGCGTCGCGCCGCTCCGCCACCACCACGGGCCCGCCGCCCGGCACCTGTTTCATCGTTCATTACTGATCCCCTTTCGTGTTGAATGTGGTTTAGCTGCACGTCCTGCCCCACGGTGCCGGTTTTGCGCCCTTTGCGGGGCGAAAGCGACATTGGCGCGCCACCCTCTTGCACGTCCCCGGCCCCCGTCCTATGCCGCTGGCATGAGCCAGCATGAACGTCTTTTGATCATTGATTTCGGGTCGCAGGTGACCCAGTTGATCGCCCGTCGCCTGCGCGAACTGCATGTCTATTGCGAAATTCATCCGTATCAGAAGGTCACCGACAGCTTTCTGGCGGAATTTGCCCCCAAGGCGGTGATCCTGTCAGGCGGGCCGGATTCCGTGATACGCGATGGCAGCCCGCGAGCGCCCGAAACGCTGTGGACGCTGGGAATCCCGGTGCTGGGCATCTGTTACGGCCAGCAAACGATGATGCAGCAACTGGGCGGTTTGGTCGAATCCGGCCACGGCACCGCCGAATTCGGCCGTGCCTATGTCACGCCGCAGGGCGCGTTGGATCTGTTGCAGGGCTGGTTCCTGACCGACCGCGAACAGGTCTGGATGAGCCACGGTGACCACGTCTCGCGCATTGCCCCCGGTTTCGCGGTCTATGGCACCTCGCCCAATGCCCCCTTCGCGATCACCGCCGATCCGTCGCGGCATTTCTACGCGGTGCAGTTTCACCCCGAGGTGCATCACACCCCGAACGGCGCGAAACTGTATGAAAACTTTGTCCGCATCGCCGGATTCAGCAATGACTGGACGATGGGCGCTTACCGCGACGAGGCGATCCGCCTGATCCGCGATCAGGTCGGTGACGCCAAGGTGATCTGTGGCCTGTCCGGCGGCGTCGATTCATCGGTCGCCGCAGTTTTGATCCACGAGGCGATCGGCGATCAGCTGACCTGCGTTTTCGTCGATCACGGGTTGCTGCGCGAGGGCGAGGCCGAACAGGTTGTCACGATGTTCCGCGACCACTACAATATGCCGCTGATCCACGCCGACGAACAGGAACTGTTCCTTGGTGAACTCGACGGCGTCAGCGACCCGGAAACCAAACGCAAGATCATCGGGCGGCTGTTCATC
Source organism: Rhodobacterales bacterium (assembly GCA_038323615.1). GTDB lineage: Bacteria > Pseudomonadota > Alphaproteobacteria > Rhodobacterales > Rhodobacteraceae > JBBKXP01. The sequence continues at coordinate 17,013 of JBBQHC010000051.1, forward strand.
GACGTGTTCCAGAAACACGCAACAGCGGTGGGCGATGCGAAATTCCTCGCCCAAGGCACGTTGTACCCTGACGTGATCGAAAGCGTGTCGTTCAGCGGTGGCCCCAGCGTGACGATCAAAAGCCACCACAACGTCGGTGGTCTGCCCGAAAAGATGGGCCTGAAACTGGTCGAACCGTTGCGCGAATTGTTCAAGGACGAGGTCCGGGCACTGGGCCGCGAACTGGGCCTGCCTGACAGCTTTATCGGGCGGCACCCCTTCCCCGGGCCCGGTCTGGCCATTCGCTGCCCCGGCGAGATTACTCGCGAGAAACTGGCGATTTTGCGCAAGGCCGATGCGGTCTTTATCGACCAGATCCGGCGCCACAACCTTTACGACGACATCTGGCAGGCCTTCGTCGCAATCCTGCCGGTGCGCACCGTGGGCGTGATGGGCGACGGGCGCACCTACGATTTCGCCTGCGCCCTGCGGGCCGTGACTTCGGTCGACGGCATGACCGCCGACTACTATCCCTTCACCCACGACTTCCTTGGCGAAACCGCGACAAGGATCATCAACGAGGTCAAGGGCATCAACCGCGTCACCTATGACATCACCAGCAAACCGCCGGGGACGATCGAGTGGGAATAGATCGCATCACGGATGTTGCGGTAATCATCGACGACATGGATATGTGACGTTTCAATACATCACCCATGACGCCGACCACTTGGCTTGCCCAAATACAACCCGCTCTGGCCCTCGGCCGACGGATGCGTTGTCTGCAACGTCACGCTGACCAAGGCACGCCCCTTCAGCCCCTTGACGACATTCTGCATTGGCGTCACCCCGTTGCCATGATTGCCTTTCGGGACACACAGCGCCAAGCCGGGCGGCGATGTAGTCAGTTTATGGAATGACCCCTTGACCGCCCTGAACCAGCGTTTCCTGATCCGCCACCGCGATTTTGGCCTGTTTTGGCTGGGCATGCTGTTGGTCAACATCGCGGTGCAGGTCCAGGCGATCACTATCGGCTGGCAGATTTACGGGCTGGCCCGGCTGGACCGCAGCATCGCGGAAAGCGCGTTTCTGGTCGGAATGGTCGGGTTGGCGCAGTTTCTGCCGCTGTTTGCGCTGACCCTGTTCGCGGGGTTGCTGGCCGACCGGATGAACCGCAAGACCATCGTTGTGGTGTCTCTTGCGGTCGAAGTGGCCTGCGTGCTGGGACTGGTCGCCGTCGCGCTCGAGGCCGACCCCAAGTTCGGCCACATCTTTTTGATCGCCGCCGTGTTCGGTGCGGCCCGCGCCTTCCTGTCCCCTGCCGCGTCGGCGTTGACGCCAATGCTGGTGCCGAAATCGGACATGCCGCAGGCGATATCGCTGAAATCCCTGTCGTGGCAGGCGGCTGTCATCATCGGCCCCTGGATCGGCGGGATGCTGGTTTCGATATCGGTGGCGGTGTCCTATGGAACGGCGTCTGTGCTCTACGCGGTCGGTCTTGGGATCATTCTGTTGATCCGGGGCAACACGACGCCGCAAATCCAGCCCGGCAGCAAGATCCAACAACTGCGCGAGGGGCTGGCCTATACCTGGAGCAACAAGATCGTGTTTGGGGCGATCTCGCTCGATCTGTTTGCGGTGCTGCTGGGCGGGGCGACGGCGCTGTTGCCCGCATTCGCCAGCGATATCCTCAAGGTCGGGCCTGAGGGGTTTGGCATCCTGCGCTCTGGCCCCGCTATCGGCGCGACCATCGTGGCGATTTGTCTGGCCCGTTGGCCGCTGACCCAAAAGGCTGGCAAGCGGATGTTTCTGGCGGTCGGCGCGTTCGGCGTCGCGAC
>JBBQHC010000052.1:0-18820 GCA_038323615.1 Rhodobacterales bacterium
CGTGAGACGGCCTTGCGCCGGCTCGTGAGTGCCGCAAGGCGAATTTAGCCGACCCCCTCGCCAAACCGAACCGATCGGCCGGTATGGGAAGAATTTTTGAAACGCGGGGCCAAAAACCGAGTTTTTCAACACAATCCGCCAAGGACCGCGATACGCGACAGTGGAAAGGTGAGCGCCCAGATTGCACCGATCAGCAGCAGGGCCGCGATGGAAAAAAGGCGCTCGCGCATCAACCGATCCTCGGCACCCCGCCTTTGCGCGGTGTTACCGACAGATGTGCAAGACTACCGTGGCTTTGGCAACAGATTAGCCTGTCAGCGCTTTACGTCAGGACTTGGCTTTCTTGCCTTTGCCCTCGAGCGCGTCAAGCCGCGCCAGCAGCGCCGCATTTTCTTCGCGGGCCTTTTGCGCCATTGCCCGGACCGCGTCGAATTCTTCGCGGGTCACCAGGTCGCGGTCGGCCAGCCAACGGTCCATCATCGATTTCAGGGCGTTGTTGGCCTCGTCCTTGGCACCTTGGGCGACGCCCATCGCGTTGGTCATCAACTGGCTCAGGTCGTCCATGATCTTGTTGCGGGTGGTCATTGCAGCCTCCGGGGTTTTCGGTTGCATCGTATATGGGTCCGCGACCGGCTTCACACAAGCGTCAGGCGATGTTGACTTTGCCACATCGCCGCGCAATCAGGCGGGATGCAAAATGGCATCATGTTCCCCAATCTGTCCCCCGAAGCTTTCAGCGTCGCGCTGTTCGGCTTTGAATTCGCCCTGCGCTGGTATGCGCTGGCCTATATCGTCGGCATTGTCATCGGCTGGCGGATCGCCGTCGCCGCCCTGAAACGACCCGGACTTTGGCCGGGTGATGCCCCAGCGATGACGCCCGAACAGCTGGAAAACCTGCTAACGTGGATCATCGTCGGGATCATCGGCGGCGGGCGTCTGGGCTACGTCCTGTTCTACAAACCGGCGTTCTATCTGGCGAACCCGCTGCAAATCCCGATCCTGTGGGAGGGCGGCATGTCGTTTCACGGCGGACTGATCGGCGTGATCCTGGCCGTCCTGTTCTTTTCGCGCCGCCATGCCCTGCCGCTAGGCGGCGTGGCTGACAGCATCGCGCTCGCCTCGCCCCCGGCCATTCTGCTGGGCCGGATCGCGAATTTCGTCAACGCCGAGCTGTGGGGTCGCCCGACCGACCTTCCGTGGGGCGTGATTTTCCCCGGCGAAGCAGCGCAGGCCTGTGCCACCGCCACGACGCTGTGTGCCCGCCATCCGTCGCAACTCTACGAGGCGACGCTGGAAGGCGCGGTGCTGCTGATCCTGCTGTGCCTGATGGCGTTCCGCTGGGGTGGGTTAAAGCGGCGCTGGTTGCTGACCGGCACCTTCGTCACCGGCTATGGGCTGGCCCGGTTTCTGGTCGAATTCGTGCGCCAGCCGGACGCGCAGTTTGTCTATCCCGGCAATCCCTTGGGCCTTGCCATCGAATATAACGGTTACGGGCTGACGATGGGCCAGTTGCTGACGCTGCCGATGATTGTGATCGGCATCGCCGTGGTGGCCTACGCCCGCAAGGCTCCCCGAAACCGGTCATGACACCGCTGGGGGCGCTGATCGCGACCCGGATCGGCGCCACCGGGCCGATCACACTGGCCGATTATATGGCCGACTGCCTGATGCACCCCGACCACGGCTATTATGCCACCCGCGATCCTTTGGGTGCGGCGGGAGATTTCACCACCGCGCCGGAAATCAGCCAGATGTTCGGTGAATTGATAGGGCTGGCGCTGGCGCAGGCGTGGCTGGATCAGGGCAGCCCTGACCGGATCACGCTGGCCGAACTGGGGCCGGGGCGCGGCACCTGCATGGCGGATATACTGCGGGCGACGCGGGGGGTGCCGGGGTTTCATGCGGCGGCGACGCTGCATCTGGTCGAAACCTCGCCCGCCTTGCGCACCCAACAGGCGACCCGGCTGGATCGGGCGACATGGCACGACAGCGTGACCACCCTGCCTGATGCGCCATTGTTCCTGATCGCCAACGAATTTTTCGACGCCCTGCCGATCCGGCAGTTCCGGCGGGACGGCGCGGGTTGGTGCGAGGTCATGGTCGGGGTCCAAGGCAGCGCCCTCGTGCCCGGCCTTGGGCCGACGACAGCCTTTGCAATGCTGGAACACCGGCTGGCTGATACCGGGGACGGCGATATCGTCGAGGTTTGCCCCGCCCTGCCCGGCATCGTCGCCGCAATCGGGGCGCGGATCGCCTGCTGCGGCGGCGCCGCGATCATCATCGACTATGGTGATTGGCAGTCGCTGGGCGACACCCTGCAAGCGGTGCAAAACCACGCGCCCGCCGATCCCTTTGCCGCCCCCGGTCATGCCGACCTGACCGCGCATGTCGATTTCGCCGCCATCGCCGCCGCAGCCAGCCCGGCGCAGCCGACGCGGCTAACGCCTCAAGGTACGTTTCTTGACCGCCTTGGGATCGGGCATCGCGCCACCGCCCTGGCCGCCGGATTAACCGGGGTCGCGCGGGAAAACCACATGGCGGCACATCGCCGCTTGACCCACCCCGACGAAATGGGTGTCTTGTTCAAGGTAATCGGCCTGCATCCTCCGGATGCGCCGCAGTTGCCGGGACTTGCCGCATGACGCTCGATATCATCACCGCCGATGCGCTGGACGGCGTCCGTCACGGATTTTTCGGACGTGCGGGCGGGGCGTCGTCAGGTGTGTTCGCCGGGCTGAACTGCGGCTATGGCAGCAGCGATCAGGACGATGTCGTGGCGATCAACCGGGGCCGGGTCGCCAGGGCGCTGGGGGTTGAGGAACCCGCTTTGGTCGGCGTCCATCAGATACATTCGGCGGATGTCGTTCACGTCGATGGGCCGACAGTCGCCCGTCCCAAGGCCGACGCGCTGGTGACGACGACCCCTGGCATCGCACTTACGGTTCTGACGGCTGATTGCCAGCCGGTGCTATTCGCGGATCCCGTCGCAGGCGTCATCGGTGCGGCCCATGCGGGGTGGAAAGGGGCGCTGAATGGCGTTCTCGAGGCGACGCTGGACGCAATGGAAACTTTGGGCGCGCTGCGCGGGCGGATCGCCGCCGTGATCGGCCCCAGCATCAGCCAGCGCGCCTACGAGGTAGGCCCGGAGTTTTTCGAGACCTTTATGGACACTGACCCGGCCTATGGCCGATTTTTCGCCCAAGGCGAGGCTGACCGGCTGCAGTTCGATCTGCCGGGCTTTGGGCTTCACCGTTTACGGGCTGCGGGCGTCGGGCAGGCCGAATGGACGCGCCACTGCACTTATACGGACGCCGACCGATTCTTTAGCTATCGGCGGTCGGTGCATGCCCGCGAGGCCGACTTTGGGCGGCTGATATCTGCGATCCGGCTGTAAGCAGGGCAGAATTGTGGCGGTGGCCGCCGGATTTCGCCCTTATTTGGCGGAAACAGTCACCGTCCGAGTGGATGGATTGTTGCCGTCACCGCCCAAAAAACCAACAATTCTAGATAGTTTGCCCATTCCGCCGATCTGGCCCGCTTTGCCACATTCGGCGACGGATAAAATTAGCTGCATGTTCCAGGGGTCAAACTGCTGCCGTGATGATCGGCCAAAGTGATTGCAACACCGCCGTCAATCGCAAGAGGTCGCACACCATGACGAAACCGACGAACACGCCCAAGGCCCGCTGGATCAACAATCTGCTGGCCGAATCCGCCAAATGCACAACCCGGATGCCGTGGGAACGTGGCCTGCGCCGCGCCGCGATGATCGACCGGCGTAATGTGGCGCAAACTGCCACACCCCTGTCCAAACGGGTAACTTCCTGACCATCTGACCTATTCCGCGCGGGATCACCCCTGCGCCGCGCCCCAAAAACCGTCCCGTCACAAGCGGGGCGGTTTCGCGTTTTCGGGACTGTAACCGGGCCACGAATCGGAATGTGGCGACTATGTTTGCCAAATCGCGACAATCCCGGGTTTTGCACGGGGATTGGCCACAATACCTGTCAATATCCGACGATCCTTTGACAGCCGCGCAGCGGTTCCGGCAATGTCGGTTCAACAGCAATGTTCCTCAGATGTTGTCGGTGGGGCCGACAGATGTGTGACCAACCGCAAGGTGATCGCATGAAGCCGACCCCAGAAACCGCCGCTGGCCTCGCGACGGGTAATTCGTATCCTCCGGTCCCCTATGACCGATTTGCTCGACCAGAAGGACGGCCTCAGCGCAGTCAGCCTCTTATGCGCAAGTATGAGGTCGTCCATCTGAACCGGGCTGGTGACATCACCGATTTCAGCCGCATCGCCCCCGCCGTTCCCGCCTTCGAGGACGCGTTCGCCGCCCTTGCCCGTGGTGCCATCTTGCCCACCGAAAACGGGCCCGTCGCTGTCGAAGATCTGCTGCCCGGCGACCGTATCCGCACCGTTGATCATGGGTTTCAGACGCTGGTCTGGCGCGGCTCCTGCGCCCTCGTGCCAAATGCCGCCGGACAATCGCGGGCGATGGGTCATTTGACCCGGATCGCTGCCGAAACCTTCGGTCCGTCCCGCCCCGCCGCCGATCTGGTCCTTGGGCCAAGTGCGCGGCTGTTTCACCGCGCCAATGGCATCAAGGTGCTGACCGGGGACGCAGGCGCGTTCATCCCGGCACGCGATTTTTACGACGGTGTGTCAGTGGTCGAACTGACGCCGATTACGGCGGTCCAAGTCTATCATCTGGGATTCAAAGAGCATCAAATGGTGACCGCGAACGGAGTCGAAATCGAAAGCTATCACCCCGGCGCGGTACCGATGCTGGGCCTCAAGGGCGACATGCTGGCGCTATTCCTGTCGCTGTTCCCGCAGGTGTGCGAATTGTCAGACTTCGGCGCGCCCGCCTATGCCCGACTGCGGCTGTCCGATCTGGACCTGTTCAACGCAGCCTAGGACGATCCGATTTCAGAATGATGTGTCCGATCGGCAATCGCGTTCGGGGCTGTCGACAGGCCGCGCATGGCGATTCAATTCAAACCTGATCTGACTAGGCGTTCTTGCGCAGCCTTTCTTCCAAGACATCGAACGGCACTCCCGGTTCGTCCTTGGCACCGCGGATCACCAGCGATGTCTTGACCGACGCGACGTTGGGCGCGGCGGTCAGGTGTTCGGTCAGAAAGGTCTGGAAAGATCGCAGGTCAGGGGCGACGCACTTCAGGATGAAGTCCACCTCGCCGTTCAGCATGTGACATTCACGGACCAGCGACCAACCTTTGCACTTGGCCTCGAATGCGCTCAGGTCGGCCTCGGCCTGTTTGACCAGCCCGACCATCGCGAAAACCTGCACCTCGAACCCCAGTTCGCGGGGGTCGATGTCGGCGTGATAGCCGCGGATGAAACCCTGTTCTTCCAGCGTGCGGACCCGGCGCAGGCAGGGCGGCGCCGAAATACCCACCCGTCGGGCCAATTCGACGTTGGTCATCCGCCCATCGGCCTGCAATTCGGACAGGATCATCCGGTCGATCTCGTCCAGTTTGGTGCCGGGCATCGTGAATCCTCGTTTTGGTTTTGCGATATGTAGGTGAACGCGACCTTATGCGCAATATTGTTTCGCGACTGCGCAACATCCTTTCTAGGCAACCGAAGACAGCCTGCGCCTTTCAACCCTTGCCCCGGATGGCTATATCAAGAGCAGAATCCCTGCTGCAAAGGCTGCCGCCATGTCCAACACCCGCCACACCCGCGCTTTGATCATCGGCTCTGGCCCCGCAGGCTATACTGCCGGCGTCTATGCGGCGCGGGCGATGCTGGAACCCGTGCTGGTGCAGGGCATCGAACCAGGCGGCCAGCTGACGACCACGACCGAGGTCGAAAACTGGCCCGGCGACACCCAGGTGCAGGGCCCCGACCTGATGGTCAGGATGGAGGCGCACGCTCGCGAAATGGGGTGCGACGTGGTGATGGACATCATCACCGAACTGGACCTGTCGCAGCGGCCTTTTACGGCGAAATCCGACAGCGGCACGGTTTACACCGCCGATGCCGTCATTCTGGCGACGGGTGCGCGGGCGAAATGGCTGGGCCTGCCGTCCGAGGAAAAATTCAAGGGCTTTGGCGTGTCGGCCTGTGCGACCTGCGATGGGTTTTTCTATCGCGGGCAGGAAATTGTCGTGATCGGCGGCGGCAACACGGCGGTGGAAGAGGCGTTGTTTCTGACCAATTTCGCGTCCAAGGTGACGCTGATCCACCGCCGCGACACGCTGCGCGCCGAAAAGATCTTGCAGGACCGCCTGTTCAAACACCCCAAGATCGAAACCCTGTGGTTTCACGAATTGGCCGAGGTCATCGGCGCCGACAACCCGCGCGGGGTCGAGGCGGTGCGGGTGCGCCACACCGACACCGGGGCGATCACCGAAATTGCCGCCAAGGGCGTGTTCATCGCGATCGGTCACGCGCCCGCGTCGGAACTGGTCAAGGATCAGCTGGAATTGCACCACGGCGGCTACGTCAAGGTAACGCCGGGGTCCACCGCGACATCAATCCCCGGCGTGTTCGCAGCCGGCGATCTGACCGATCATATCTATCGCCAAGCCGTCACAAGTGCGGGCATGGGGTGTATGGCGGCGCTGGATGCCGAACGCTGGTTGGCCGCGCAGGGCGATATCGCCAAGGATACCACGCTGCCGCTGGGCTACGGTGCGCCGCAGGGCGTCGGGGCGTGACCCCCCGCCAAACTTCTGCCATAATTGGCCGCAAGATGACGCGGTCGAATATGGATGGCGGTGGAACATGGCGAAATACGTGGTACTTGGCACCGGCGATCCGGCCCCCTGGTTTCACGGCGTCACACCGACCAACCCGCGCTTTGCCTTCGATACTGCCGCCGGGCGCCACATCGTCCTTTGCCTCTTGGGCCGCGCGGATGACAAAGCCGCGCAGGCCTCATGGGCGGCGGTCATAGCGCGTCACGATCTGTTCGACGACGCCCACGCCTGCATCTTCGCCGTCACTGCCGACCCTGCCGATGTCGCGGCGGGCCGGTTGATCGAACGGATCCCCGGACGGCGGGTTTTCATCGATACGGACCTTGCGATCGCCCGCGCGTATGGCGCTGCAAGCGTCGACGCCGACGGCCCGTTTCACCGAAGATGGGTGGTTCTGACACCCGACCTGCGTATCAGGGCGGTGGTGGCGATGCGCCCCGACGGCAGCGATACGGCCGAGGTTCTGAGGCTGGTCGCCGGCCTGCCACCGATTGCCACAATCGATGTTCATGCGCCGATCCTTGTGCTGCCCGATGTGTTCGAACCCGCGCTTTGCGACGAACTGATCGGCCTTTACCGCCAACAGGGCGGCGAAATTTCGGGTTTCATGCGCGAGATCGACGGAAAAACCATGCCGATCAACGACACCCGCCACAAGGTCCGGCGTGACTATTCCATCACCGACGACGACTTGACCAGACGTTTGCAGGGCAGTTTCGTCCGCCGCGTGGTGCCGATGATCGCGCGGGCGCATCAGTTTCACGTCACGCGGATGGAACGCTATATCGTCGCCTGCTATTCCGCCGAGGACGGCGGGCATTTCAACGCCCACCGCGACAACACGACCAAGGGCACGGCGCACCGCCGTTTCGCCGTGTCGGTCAACCTGAACGACGATTTCGACGGGGGCGAGGTGGGGTTTCCCGAATACGGGCCACGTCGCTACAAGGCACCCGCCGGGGGCGCGGTGGTGTTTTCGTGTTCCCTGCTCCACTCCGTCTCGACGGTGACGCGGGGTGAACGCTATGCGTTCCTGCCGTTTTTGTATGACGATGCGGCGGCGGCGATCCGGACGGAAAACCTTCGGTTTCTGGCAACCGCGCCCGGACAGGCGGCCCCTGCGCGGCTTTAGTCGCATTTTACGGCCATCTCGGACAAATAGCACCCAAACCGCTTGATTCTTGCCGCAATCGCGGTCTAGGACCGCGCGAAATCAAACCCGCCCCGCGACCCAGAAAGAATGTGATGTCAGTCAACCTTGCCCCGATCCCCGAACTGTATGTGTCGCACGAAAGTGCACTGAAGTTAAAGGATGCTGCGGGGGAACTGGCCAGCCACGACCTGACGCCGCGCCAGATCTGCGATCTGGAACTGCTGATGAACGGCGGGTTCAATCCGTTGAAGGGGTTCCTGTCGCAGGCTGACTATGACGGCGTGGTCAAAGACATGCGGCTGGCTGACGGCACCCTGTGGCCAATGCCGATCAACCTCGACGTTACCGAAAAGTTCGCGGCGATGGTCGAGGTCGGACAGGATATTGCCCTGCGCGATCAGGAAGGCGTGATTCTGGCGACGATGACCGTCACCGACAAATGGAAGCCAAATAAATCTGTCGAGGCCAAAGGCGTTTACGGTGCCGACGATTCGGCGCACCCGGCCGTCAACTATCTTCACAATACCGCGGGGCCGGTCTATCTGGGCGGCCCGATCACGGGCATCCAGCAGCCGGTGCATTACGATTTCCGCGCCCGCCGCGACACCCCGAACGAGCTGCGCGCCTATTTCCGCAAGGTCGGCTGGCGCAAGGTCGTCGCGTTCCAAACCCGCAATCCGCTGCACCGTGCGCATCAGGAACTGACCTTCCGCGCCGCCCGCGAGGCGCAGGCGAACCTGCTGATCCACCCTGTCGTCGGCATGACCAAACCCGGCGACGTTGATCATTTCACGCGGGTGCGCTGTTACGAAGCGGTGTTGGACCAAGACCCGGCCTCGACCACCACGATGTCGCTGCTGAACCTTGCCATGCGCATGGCCGGCCCGCGCGAGGCGGTTTGGCACGGGTTGATCCGCAAGAACCACGGCTGCACCCATTTCATCGTCGGGCGCGACCATGCCGGACCGGGAAAAAACAGCGCAGGCAAGGACTTTTATGGCCCCTATGACGCGCAAGTGCTGTTCAAGAAACACGAGGCGGAAATCGGGCTGGAAATGGTCGATTTCAAACACATGGTTTATGTGCAGGAAAAGGCCCAGTATTTCCCCGCCAACGAGGTGCCGGACGGAGCGACCGTGCTGGATATTTCCGGCACCGAACTGCGCCGTCGTCTCGCCGAGGGGCTGGAAATTCCGGAATGGTTTTCGTTCCCCCAAGTCGTGACCGAATTGCGCCGGACCCGCCCGGCACGGTCCAAACAGGGCTTCACCGTGTTTTTCACCGGCTTCTCGGGGTCAGGAAAATCGACCATTGCCAACGCCCTGATGGTCAAACTGATGGAGATGGGCGGACGGCCCGTGACGCTGCTTGACGGCGATATTGTGCGCAAAAACCTGTCGTCTGAACTGGGATTTTCCAAGGAACACCGCGACCTGAACATTCGCCGGATCGGTTATGTGGCGTCTGAAATCACCAAGAATGGCGGCATTGCGATCTGTGCGCCAATCGCGCCCTATGCGACAACGCGGCGGGCCGTGCGCGAAGAAATCGAGGAATTCGGTGCCTTCATCGAGGTCCACGTGGCGACCAGCATCGAAGAATGCGAACGGCGCGACCGCAAAGGGCTATATAAACTCGCCCGCGAAGGCAAGATCAAGGAATTCACCGGGATTTCAGACCCCTACGATGTGCCCGAAAGCCCCGAACTGAGTATCGAGACCGAAAGTGTGGACGTCGACAACTGCGCCCACCAAGTGATCCTGAAACTGGAATCGATGGGGCTGATCGCGGGCTGACGGCGGGGCCGAGTCATCTCTGGTAAGGTTTCCCTCCATACCCAGCACGCGGCGGGTCGGGCTATCATGGGCCATTGAAACTTAAATCAATGGAGTCCCAAATGCGTTTCCTTGCAACACTATCTACAGGCGTTCTTTTGTCGGCGACATTGCCCGCCCTGGCAGGCGGTTCGGCGGCAGAGGTGGTGATCGATAATATCATGCCCTGCGTCGCGGTCGGACAACGGATCGTTTTTAGCGGCGCATCGGTGCAATCCGACAGCCCGATCGCAATCGGCATGACACTGACGTTCGTTGATTCAATGAATGCCGATCTGCGCTATATCGGCGTGGTGCGTGGTTCGGTACGCCAGAACAACCACGCAACCGGGCGTTGGACAGCAGAGCTGACCGCGCTGGCGCAGTAGCCTGACGCGCCCGTCAGTGCACAGCCATCGGTGACAATTCGTGCTGACGGGCCAGTTGGAACGCCAACGAACGATTGGCGACCAGCGCCAGTTGTTCGCCCTTCGCGTTGTGGACGGCGAAAAGCTGGGTCAGATCACCGGCACTGTCGCGCACGTCTTGCGGCAGGTCGCTGATGGAAACGGTTTTCACATAGACGATCTTGTCGCCCAGATTGCGCAAGTCATAACGGGTATTCATTTTGCGACTCCTTTGCGGATCTTTATTGACTGAACGATAGTTTCGGGAGGGGCGCGGGTCAGATCTACGTACAGCAGGCCGTTTTCCATGACCGCCTCGCCGACATCGACGCCATCGGCCAGAACGAACGACCGCTGGAACTGTCGGGCGGCGATGCCGCGGTGCAGATAAATACGTCCGTCGGGCTCTTCGGTCTGGCGCCCCCGGATCACCAACTGGTTATTTTCGACCGTGATCGCCAGATCGTCCTCGGCAAAACCGGCCACGGCCAGCGTGATGCGATAGGACCGTTCGGAGGTTTGTTCGATGTTATAGGGGGGATAACCGTCATTGCCGGTCTTGGCGGTGCGTTCCACCAGCCGTTCAAGCTGTTCAAACCCCAAAAGGAACGGATGCGTTCCCAGCGTCAGTTTCGTCATGGCGACATGTCCTATCTTAGCGACCGTCAGGCGATGGCCCCATTATGGCAACCATATGTGGAAAATATGGGGCGGACGTTAAGCTTCTGCAAGTGCAAGGGCTATGCGGGTGACGATTTCCACCCTATTGTGATGCAGTTGCAGGCCGGGATGGACAACGCGATGAACACGTCGGCTAAAATGGAACAAATCGACGTTTTGCGCGTCGAACTGGCCGTGCTGCGACGCGAACACCGCGATCTGGACGATGCAATCGCCGCGCTGCAGGAAAAGCACTCGGCGGACGTTCTGACGCTGACCCGGTTGAAAAAGCAGAAACTGGGGCTGAAAGACAAGATCGCCCGGCTGGAAGACCGGATTTTGCCTGACATTATCGCCTGACCCCGGATTGCGCCCTGCCCGCCCTTGGCTATAGTGCGCCCTTGTTTGCAAGGGGCGGGTCATGGCACAGGTCGGTATCATCATGGGCAGTCAATCGGACTGGGCCACCATGCGCGACGCGGCCGTCGTGCTGGATGAATTGGGCGTTCTTTACGAAAGCCGCATTGTATCAGCCCATCGGACGCCGGACCGGCTGTGGGATTATGGTAAAACCGCTATCGACCGTGGCTTGCAGGTCATCATCGCGGGCGCGGGTGGCGCGGCGCATCTGCCGGGGATGATGGCGTCGAAAACCCGCCTGCCGGTGATTGGCGTGCCGGTGATGACCCGCGCACTGGCCGGTGTGGATTCGCTCTATTCCATCGTCCAGATGCCGCGCGGTTATCCGGTGGCGACGATGGCCATCGGCGGTGCGGCGAATGCGGGGCTGATGGCCGCAGGGATACTGGCCTTGGGCGATCCGGGTCTTGCCGCGCGGCTCGACCAGTGGCGGGCCGACCTGTCGGCGTCGATCCCCGAAGAACCCCGCGATGACTAAGCCGCTCGGACCCGGCGCAACCATCGGCATCCTTGGCGGCGGGCAGTTGGGGCGGATGCTGTCGGTGGCGGCGTCGCGCCTGGGATTGCGCACCCATATCTTTGAACCCGGCGCCAATCCGCCCGCAGGCGATGTGGCGCATCGGGTGACAACGGCGGGCTATGACGACGCGGCGGCGTTGGCCGATTTTGCCGCTGCGGTCGATGTCATCACTTATGAATTCGAAAACATCCCCACCGCCGCACTTGACCTTTTGGAACGTCAGCGGCCAATCCGCCCCGGTCGGGCGGCTTTGGCAACGTCGCAGGACAGGTTGACAGAAAAGGCTTTTTTGCAAGGGATTGGGCTGCTGACTGCACCCTTTGCCCCGGTCAAAAGCCGCGCCGATCTGGATCATGCACTTGCAGAAATCGGATATCCGGCGATCCTCAAGACCTGCCGTCTGGGCTATGACGGCAAGGGGCAGGCGCGGATCATGACGGCGGCGGATGCCGATGCTGCCTTCGTCGACATGGGCGGGGCCGAAGCGGTTCTGGAGGGGTTCATCGATTTTCAGCGCGAGGTGTCGGTCATCGGCGCGCGCGGTCTGGACGGCGCGATTGCCTGTTTCGATCCGGGCGAAAACGTCCACCGGCGCGGTATTCTGCACACCACGACGGTGCCCGCGACGCTGACGGCGTCCCAGCGCACCGATGCGGTTCTGATCGCCGCCAAGATACTGAATGCGCTGGAGTATGTCGGGGTTCTGGGTGTCGAATTGTTCGTCACCGCCAAGGGCCTGATCGTCAATGAAATCGCCCCGCGGGTCCATAATTCGGGACACTGGACGCAGAACGGTTGCACCATCGACCAGTTCGAACAGCATATCCGGGCGGTCGCCGGCTGGCCGCTGGGCGACGGGACGCGGCACAGTGACGTGACGATGGAAAACCTGATCGGCGATGACATTCTGCGGCTGCCCGAGATCGCCCGCACGGCGGCGGCACTGCACATTTATGGCAAGTCCGAAGTCAAGCCGGGGCGCAAGATGGGCCACGTGAACCGGGTGACCAGGCTTAGTTAAACCCGAAAATCACACCCGTGAGCGACAGCGAACGGTCGAACCGGCCTTGGCGCAAAAAGGCCAGCGTCTGGGCAATGACCAGTGGATTGTTCATCATGAACGTATGGGTCACAGGCAGGGTGATATGGTCGCGCATCCCGTCCAGCCGGGTCGACTCGACCGACACCTTGCCGTCGTCGGGGCCGTCGATCAAGGCGGAATAGACCGGATTCAGCGACTGATCACCGGCGATGATCCCGACCTCATAGGCAGGCAGGGCAAGGGTGTTGGGCAGGCTGTCATCTTCGGTGCCCAATTGCAGGCCGGCGGGGCCGTTGACCCATTTGAAGGGTTCAAAGTCGCCAAAGATATCAACCAGTTCCGACCCATGATTGGGCGGAGCCAACATGACCACGCGACCCATCTGTACGGGGCGGTTCCGGGTCAGCCAGGCCCGCACAAGGATCGCCCCCATCGAATGGGTGACAAAGTTGACGCGCCGCGCACCACACGCGGCAACGTCGCGCGGCAGGGTTTCGTCCACCAGTTGCTGGATCGTGGCGCTGGTCGAGGGATAGCCGGTATTGACGACCAGATACCCCTCGTTCGCGATCACCTCGGCCATGGCGGCAAAGGAGTATTGCGACCGCGCCAGCCCATGCAGGAACACGACACATTCGGCGTCGTCCGCCACCACCTGCGGGGTGGCCGGGACGGCCAGCAGGCTGGCGAACAGGGCAGCGATCAGCAATCTCATGATGTGTAGATAGCACGGCATTGCGACAGTATAAGGTCACTGTTGCCTGACCTTGCGTCGCAGCGCCGCGAACGGCAGTCTCCTGGTCATGACCCGCCCGATCCGCTTGGCCACCCGCGCCATCATCCTGCACAACGACCGCCTGCTGCTGGTCAACGCCTGGAAAGGGCGCGATCACTTGTGGTGCGCCCCCGGCGGCGGGGCCGAGGTGCATCAGTCGCTGCCCGAAAACCTGCGGCGCGAAGTATATGAGGAAACCGGACTGACCGTGGCCGTGGGCGACCCCTGTCTGGTCAATGAATTTCATGATCCAGACGGCAGTTTCCATCAAGTCGATCTGTATTTCCGCTGCCGGATATTGGCGGGCGATCCAGTTGGCGACTGGACCGATCCCGAAGCTGTCGTGACCTTGCGTCGCTGGGTGACACGGGCCGAGATGGCGGCGCTACGGATCAAGCCCGACAGCCTTGCCGCAGTCGCGTGGCGCGATCCGGGGGCACCGGTTTACGACCCTCTCGAACCTATCATGCGGTAAATTCTGACGACAGGTTGCCGGCCCGGTCAGATTTTTCGCAATGATATCCAGATGCCGCCCAGCACGAGGACTGTCGCAAGCGCGAACCGCCAGGTCACGTCTTCGCCCAATAGGATCACACCACCCAAGGCAGCAATCACCGGCACGCTCAGTTGCGCCACCGCAGCGGTGCTTGCATCGATTCGGCCCAGCACCTGATACCAAAAGGCATAGCCGAGGCCCGATGTGACCGCCCCCGACAGAACGGCCAGTCCCGCGCCGGCAGCAGTCGGCGTGGCAATACCCCAGGCCGACGCAAGCGCCACCAGCGGCACCGCCAGCAAAAAGTTCACCGCCGTCGCGCCAAGCGGATCGGCCGCCTTGGCCCCCAGCAGAGAATAACGCCCCCAGCCAAAGGCAGCCGCCCCCATCAATGCAGCCCCGGTCAGATCAACCCGCACCGCACCACCGGGCCAAAGCAGGACCGCAAGGCCACCAATCGCCACCGCTGCCCCGATCCAGCGTCGCAGCGGAATTACAGCCCCCGCCGCCAAAGCGCCGGCAAACATCGTCAGTTGCACACCGCCGAATAGGATCAGCGCGCCCAATCCTGCATCAAGGGTCACATAGGCCAGCGAAAAGCCGATCAGGTAAAGTGACAGCGTCAGCGCTCCGGCAGACCGCGCCCGCGTCAAAAAAGGCGGCAAAGTTCGACCGCGCAGCCAGACCAGCGCCAGCAGCGTCACTGCACCGGCGATGACCCGGATCGCGGCGAAAGTCGTCGGATCGGTGCCGAACCGCGCCACCGCCAGCCGGTTCAGCACCGAATTGGCCGCAAAGGCGCACATCGTCAGGGCGATCAGCAGGGCCAGACGCATGCTCAAAACCCTATGTCAGCGTTCAATCTGTGGTCGCAGTGGCGCTGGCATACAGCCAGTCAATCGCCGGAGTGCCGATCTTTTCAATCATTTCATAGCCTAACGGCAGGATATGATGATGCGCGGCCAGCGGATCGCGGCCCTTTTCGGTGATGTGTTCCTTGACCTCCATCATCACGAAAGGCCGGTGTTGCGCCAACAATTGCCGGGCACCATCAAGCACCTTGATCTCATATCCTTCGACGTCAAGTTTCAGGAACGTTACTGTCCCGAAATCCAAAGAATCCAGTGGAATTGCCGGGATATCCCCCGGCCCCTTGATTTCGCGCGAGATGCTGCGACGGCCAAAACTGGCGCCCATCCGCACGCTTTCGGCATGGTCGGACAAAGCGTTGGGATAGACGGTGATCCGGTCGGCAAGACCCCAGTCCTGCACATTGCGCTGCAGGCAGGCAAATGTATCCTCGGCCGGTTCAAAGGCATGCACATGGGCGAAATGCTGCGCCATGTGCCGAGCGTAGGATCCGACATTGGCCCCCGCATCAATTGCAACTCCATCAAACGCCTCGGCACCCCGACGGGCACGCAGTGTCGCAAGCGCCGAAATCAAATGTCCAAGCTGGCGGCCATCGCCTGCCTCCTGAAAATCGGCCCGTGTTTTGCGGGCGCGTTTGAAACCGCGGGTATCCACGTTTGGCACCCAGTATTCACCGATCTTTTTCATGATATCCCCCCGTGACAGGCTTAAACCCTGTACCGGCGGGCGGATCAAGGGGCGGGCAAAACGGGTGCTCCGCCTGCCCGATCTAAATTTGATCGTAGGCTGTCGAAACCAGGGCCGCCGGGTCGCTTTCGCCCAGCCCGGCGTCGATAGCAGCAGCGTGACGCATGCCGGCATCGGCAAGCACCTGCGATTGCAGTCCAAAGGACTGAAGGACGCGCTGAAAAACGTCGTTGTCTTTCTGCGCCGCGCTGATCGTGAACCCGACTTCGGTATCTTGGCCCAGAATCTTGGGAATCCGCGCCGTCAGCATCGGAATCCCCGCCGGACCGCCACACAGGATCCGTATCGCTGTTTCAAGCGACAGCCCCGATCGTTTGGCCAGAGGCAAGAGTTCGGTCAGACCGCTGACATAGGCCTGCAACATCCCGTTGTTGATCACTTTCATCACAAGGCCGGTGCCAAGCGGGCCGACGTGAAAGATACGGGTAGACATGGCCGAAAGGGTTTGGGTCGCCCGCGCGGCTGCTGCTTCTGACCCACCCACGAACACGCCGCAGGTGCCTGCCAGCACCATTTCCGGCCCACCCGAAATAGGGGCGTCGACCGCGCTTGCGCCGATGCCGGTGATCGCCGCGATGCGGTCGGTCAGTAGCGTCGGAACCACGGTACTTGTGTCGATGATCTGCTTGGCCTGCAAATTGCAGGTCAACAAATGATCCAGCACGGTCGCGACGGCGGTATCGTCGAGCAGCGAAAGAATGATCGTATCGCTGGCGGCGACCAACGCAGCCAAATCGGCGGCGGCGGGCACCCCGTCGATCGTCCGACCGCTACGGGTCCAACCGCAGACCGGGTGCCCCTGTGCGCTGTAGCGTTGCGCGATGGCGCTGCCCATCCGCCCCAGCCCGATGACGCCGATCCGTTCCATATGCCGCCCCCTGTTTCAGGGAACCATGCAAGGCGGCGGCGAAAATGGAAAGGGGGCCGCCGGATGGCAGCCCCCTTCTTTAATTTAGACGTTCTGGGCTCTCGGCGATTGGCAAGCCAATCACCTGCCGCCCGGTCGGCGTTTCGGCTTTGCCGAAACGCCTTACATCATCCCGTCCATACCGCCCATGCCACCCATGCCGCCGCCCATGCCGCCGCCAGCCGATTCCTTGGCAGGCTTGTCGGCAACCATGGCTTCGGTGGTGATCAGTAGGCCAGCGACCGACGCCGCGTGCTGCAATGCGGTGCGAACGACCTTGGCGGGGTCGATCACGCCGAACTTGAACATGTCGCCATATTCTTCGGTCTGCGCGTTGAACCCGTACGACTTGTCCTTGCTGTCACGGATCTTGCCAGCCACGACCGAGCCATCGACGCCCGAGTTTTCGGCGATCTGACGCAGCGGAGCCTCGAGTGCGCGACGGATGATCGCGATGCCGACGTCCTGATCCGAGTTTGCACCCTTCAGGCCGTCCAGCGCCTTGCCACCCTGAACCAAAGCAACACCGCCACCGACGACGACACCTTCTTGAACCGCAGCGCGGGTCGCGTTCAGCGCGTCATCGACACGGTCTTTACGCTCTTTCACTTCGATCTCGGACATCCCGCCAACGCGGATCACGGCAACACCACCGGCCAGTTTGGCCACGCGGTCCTGCAGCTTTTCCTTGTCGTAGTCGCTGGTGGTATCTTCGATCTGGCCACGGATCTGGGTGACCCGTGCTTCGATTTCAGCTTTGACACCGGCACCGTCGATGATCGTCGTCTCATCCTTGGTGATGGTGATCCGTTTGGCCGAACCCAGCATGTCGATGGTGACGTTTTCCAGCTTCATGCCCAGATCTTCGGAAATCACCTGACCACCGGTCAGAATGGCGATGTCCTGCAGCATGGCCTTGCGGCGATCGCCGAAACCCGGCGCCTTGACGGCGGCGATTTTCAAACCGCCACGCAGCTTGTTGACGACCAGCGTGGCCAAAGCCTCGCCTTCGACATCTTCCGAGATGATCAGCAGCGGCTTGCCCGACTGAATGACCGACTCGAGCAGCGGCACCATTGGCTGCAGCGACGACAGTTTCTTTTCGTGCAGCAGGATGATCGCGTCTTCAAGTTCGACGGACATCTTTTCAGCGTTGGTCACAAAGTAGGGCGACAGATACCCACGGTCGAATTGCATGCCTTCGACAACGTCGGTTTCGGTCTCAAGACCCTTGTTTTCTTCGACGGTGATAACACCCTCATTGCCGACCTTCTGCATCGCGTCAGCGATCTGGCGACCGATTTCAGCTTCGCCGTTGGCGGAAATGGTGCCGACCTGCGCAACTTCGTCGCTGTTTTCGACCTTGCGCGACGCGGCTTTGATCGCCTCGACGACCTTGGCAGTGGCAAGATCGATGCCGCGCTTGAGGTCCATCGGGTTCATCCCGGCCGCGACCGACTTCATGCCCTCGCGAATAATCGCAGCGGCCAGCACGGTGGCGGTGGTGGTGCCGTCGCCGGCTTCGTCATTGGTGCGGCTGGCGACTTCTTTCACCATCTGCGCGCCCATGTTCTCGAACTTGTCTTCCAGTTCGATTTCCTTGGCGACGGTCACGCCGTCCTTGGTGATGCGGGGCGCACCGAACGATTTGTCGATCACCACGTTGCGGCCTTTCGGGCCGAGGGTCACCTTGACCGCGTTTGCAAGGGTGTTGATCCCTTTCAGCATCCGGTTGCGGGCATCGGTGTCGAATTTGACGTCTTTAGCAGCCATGTTGATAGCTCCTTAATGGGTTGGTTTCGGATTGAGGCGATGGTCTCAGGCGATGATGCCGAGAATGTCGCTTTCCTTCATGATCAGCAGTTCTTCGCCGTCCAGCGTGACCTCGGTGCCCGACCATTTGCCGAACAGGATCTTGTCACCCTTTTTGACGGACGGGGCGATCAGTTCGCCACTGTCCTTGCGAGCGCCTTCACCGACGGAAATGATCTCGCCCTCGGCGGGCTTTTCTTTTGCGTTGTCGGGGATGATCAGACCGCCCTTGGTCTTTTCTTCGCCTTGAACCCGGCGGACCAGAACGCGGTCGTGCAGCGGTTTGAAAGCCATGTTTGCAGCTCCTCTATATGTTTCTGATGCGACCCCTCGGGGTGGGGGGGGGTGGGGGAAGGGGGGGGGGGCGGACGCAGAAGCCAAGGCAAAAACGCGCCCCCCCCCCCCCACCCCCCCCAGGGGCCAGAACCCAAAAAAACACCGAGGACAGCAGGAGATT
>JBBQHC010000053.1:0-18507 GCA_038323615.1 Rhodobacterales bacterium
GCTGGTCACCCCGGAGATTCGGGTGACGGGCATCCCGGTCTACCTCGCCGCGGTGCTGTTCATCTTTCCGATCCTGTTCTTCTCGATCCTGTTCAACGCGCGGTATTTCACCAATCCGCCGCGCCGCAACCTCTACGTCGGCGCGGTGCTGGTGATCGGCCTCTGGGCCTATTCGGGCCTGGCCTTCAACATGGACCCGCTTGGCGTCTGGTCGATGGACCCGAACCTCCTGAACGTCTTCGTGTCGGTGGTGTTCGTGAACTCGCCCACCGTGTTCCGGATCGTGCGTGGCCTGACACTGGACCTGCGGTCACGCGATTATGTCGCCGCCGCCCAGACCCGTGGCGAGGGGCCGTGGTACATCATGCTGTGGGAAATCCTGCCCAACGCGCGCGGCCCGCTGATCGTCGATTTCTGTCTGCGCATCGGTTACGCGACGATCCTGCTGGGCACCCTTGGCTTCTTTGGCCTTGGCCTGCCGCCCGAAAGCCCCGACTGGGGGTCCACCATCAACGCCGGGCGCAAGCTGTTGTCGGTTTATCCGCACCCTGCCCTGCCGCCCGCGCTGGCCCTGATGACAATGGTGCTGGGTCTGAACCTGCTGGCCGACGGCCTGCGCGAAGAAAGCTTGAGGGACTGAACGGTGAATGCCTGCATTCGCCGGATGGCGTGTAGCGAATTGCGAAGCACCTCGCGGGCGCCACATCCTGTCATTGGAGAACTGACATGAAAGATACCGCAACCGATCACGACGGCCCGATCCTTGAAATCGACCGCCTGTCCATCTCGTTCTTCACCCGGCTGCGGGAAATCCCTGCTGTCATGGACTTTTCGGCCAAGGTGATGCCGGGCGAGGCGCTGGGACTGGTCGGCGAAAGCGGCTGCGGCAAATCCACCGTTGCCCTGGGCGTCATGCAGGACTTGGGCGTCAACGGCAGGATCGTCGGCGGCTCGATCAAGTTTAAGGGCGAAGAGATGAACACGATGTCGCCGGATCGCCTGCGCGACATCCGTGGCAGCAAGATCGCGATGATCTATCAGGAACCGATGGCGTCCCTGAACCCGGCAATGAAGGTTGGCCGGCAGTTGATGGAAGTGCCGATGATCCACGAAGGGATCACCGAGCGCGAGGCAGAGGCGCGGGCGCTGGAGGTCGTGCGCGATGTCAAGCTGCCCGACCCAGAACGGATCATGAAATCTTATCCGCACCAACTGTCGGGCGGCCAGCAGCAACGCATCGTCATCGCGATGGCGCTGATGAGCAAACCCGCCTTGTTGATCCTTGACGAACCTACCACCGCGCTGGACGTCACAGTCGAGGCAGCCGTGGTGCAACTGGTCAAGGATCTGGGCAAGAAATACGGCACCTCGATGCTGTTCATCAGTCACAATCTTGGGCTGGTTCTGGAAACCTGCGACCGGATCTGCGTGATGTATTCGGGCGAAGCTGTCGAACGCGGGTCGATCAAGGACGTGTTCGACAAGATGCAGCACCCCTATACACAGGCGTTGTTCCGGTCGATCCCACTGCCGACCGCCAACAAGAATTCGCATCCGCTGGTCGCGATTCCGGGCAACTTTCCGCTGCCCCACGAACGGCCCAATGGCTGTAATTTCGGCCCGCGCTGCGATTATTTTCAGGCCGGACGCTGTGACGCAGGCCCGATCCCGATGGACTCGGTCGAGGGCCACAACCGCCACCAGACCCGCTGTTTGCGGTTCAAGGAAATCGACTGGCACGCGCCGCTCAAGGCCGCCGTCCTCAAAGAAAAGCAGGAACCGGGCAAGGTTGTCCTGAAGATGGAGAACCTCAAGAAATACTACGAGGTGTCGGCCAACAAGCTGTTCGGCGGCGGTGCCTCCAAGGTGGTCAAGGCCAACGAGACCCTGAGTTTCGAGGCCCGCGAAAGCGAGACGCTGGCCATCGTCGGCGAATCCGGTTGCGGCAAATCCACCTTTGCCAAGGTGCTGATGGGGCTGGAAACGGCGACCGAAGGCAAGATCATGCTCTATGGGCAGGACATTCAGGACACGCCGATCGAAAAGCGCACGACCGATACGGTGTCGGGCGTGCAGATGGTCTTCCAGAACCCGTTCGACACGCTGAACCCGTCGATGACGGTAGGACGCCAGATCATCCGCGCACTTGAGGTTTTCAATATCGGTACGTCTAATCAGGACAGGCACGACCGGATGCTGGTCCTGCTTGACCTTGTCAAATTGCCCCGCGCCTTTGCCGACCGGATGCCGCGGCAACTCTCGGGCGGGCAGAAACAGCGGGTCGGGATCGCCCGCGCCTTTGCCGGTGGTGCCAAGGTTGTCGTCGCCGACGAACCCGTTTCGGCGCTGGACGTTTCGGTACAGGCCGCCGTCACCGATCTGCTGATGGAAATTCAGCGCAAGGAAAAGACCACCTTGCTGTTCATCAGCCACGACCTGTCGATCGTACGTTATCTGTCGGACCGGGTCATGGTCATGTACTTGGGCCATGTGGTCGAACTGGGCACCACCGATCAGGTGTTTTCGCCGCCCTACCACCCCTATACCGAGGCGCTGCTGTCGGCGGTTCCCATTGCCGATACACGGGTCAAGAAACGCCATATTGTCCTCGAGGGCGACATTCCGTCGGCGATGAACCCACCGCCCGGCTGCCCCTTCCAGACCCGCTGCCGCTGGAAATCCAAGGTCGCAGGCAACCTGTGCGAGATCGAAGTGCCGCCGGTGCGGATGCTGGCAGCCGGGCATCAGATCAAATGCCACCTGCCCGACGCAGAACTGGCGCAGATGACCCCGGTTATCGAGATCGCAGCGGAATAGGCGCGGCATCGGCGGCGCTGCGCACGCTTTCCGCCAAAGCCGTGATCTGATCCTTGTCCGCATCCAGTGTCAGGGCGATCTGGGCGCGTGCATTGACCTCATTGGCCAAGGCAGTCGACGCGGCGCCGAACACGGCCGGGTCGGTGTTGGTCAGCCCTTGCAGGGATTCCATCAGCCGCGATGTGACTTCGACCATCCCCGCGCTTTCGCGTCCGATCGCGCCAAAGGCGTCGTTCAGGCAGTCATCGACCTGTAACGGGGGGACCGAAATCGCCGGATAATGCAAACCGCTGTCTGCCAGGGTCAGCGACGGCCAGACCGCAAGAACCCGCGTCAGCCGTTGCAGGATGGCGATGGCGGTGCCCGGATCGTTGATGCCGGGCGACAGGGCGCGGGTGGCGATCTGCGCCAGCACGATCAGACCGTGACGCGGATCCTGATCGAAATCACGCTGCGGCCCGATGACGATGGCGTCGGCGATCGCCGTCCTGATCTCTGTGACGGTTTCGGGGTCGGTCGGCAGATCGCTCGCATAGGCCAGCGGTGACGCCGGATAGACCAGCGAACCGGGCAACACCGCGAGGGACAGCGTGGTCGGATGCCCCTTCAATGCATCGGCAAGGCCTGCCATGTCGATGTGGCGGATGTGGCCAACCTGCCCGGCCATAACAGGCACGCTGCCCTTGGGCACACCCTGCCCCGGCCGCCCGCCCAGATAGGGGTCGCCCAAACGGTGCCGCAGCGAGTCTGCGGCCGCCGTTTCAACCCGTTCCATCGTGTCGTCCACCTGTCCGAAATGGGTCAGTTGTTCGATCCAGCGGATCAGGTTGGTCACGATCAGGGCCAGAACACCGACGGTCAACACCAGCAGCACCAACCGTCCGCGCCCGCTATAATATCCGGCCTCAAGCGCGATGATTCCGACAAGGCTAAAGATGAAAGCGCCAAGGAACGTCGCCAGAACCCGCTGCGCGGTGCGGTCGGTTTGCAGCAACCGAAATGCCCGCGGTGTGGCGCTGCTTGACGCAAAGGCATAGGCCGCCGTCATGATCGACAGCGAAAACGTGGTCACCGTCAGCATTGAATTGGCCAGAATATTCAGCAGGGAATCGACGGCCTGCGCCTCGACCAGCGATCTGGCGGTTTCCGGCAAATACGGCCCGATCGGACGCGCGATCAGGGCGCCAAACAGCCCGATCAGCCCGTAAACCGTGACCGGAAACCAGATCTGTCGGGAAAGTTGTTTCAGCGTCCAGCGCAGTTTGGACATGGCAGTTCCCCTTTGCGGGTCGCGCCGCTTTTTGGCGGTCGGGTGATCAACTGCCCCAGATCACCCGGACGTAATTGCGCGTCTCGGCATAGGGCGGAACGCCGTCGTATTGCTGCACCGCGCCGGGCCCGGCATTATACGCGGCCAGCGCCAGCTTCCAGGTGCCGAACGCGTTGAACTGCTGGCGCAAATACCGCGCCCCGCCTTCAAGATTCTGCACCGGGTCGGTTGGATCGACGCCAAGCCGACGGGCGGTTTCGGGCATCAGTTGCGCCAGCCCGATGGCGCCTTTGGACGATCGCGCACCGTTGTTCCAGCCACTTTCCTGCTGGACCAGCCGCAGGAACAGATCGGCGGGCACACTATGGCGGGCGGCCGCCGCGCGCGCCAATTCCAGATACGGCCCGTTATAGCGTCCACTAAAACGCGGGCTGTCCTGTTGCGGGATAACGGCTGTCGGTGGTTGCAGGCGCACCGAGTTGGCATATTGCTGCGACGCCCGCCCATCGAGGACCGAAAGTTGCGACTGAAACAGGGCGGTGCGCGACCGGGTCGATATGGTTTCGCCAGCAGCAATTTGCGCCAGCCCCAGAGCCCCAACTGTCACCGCCCCGCAAAATGCCCGCATTTCCTGACCCCCCAGCCGTTTCTTGTGCGCGACCTTAGCGCAAATTGCCCATTCTGCCAGCCCATTTTCGGAAAGGCTCTGTTAACCATCAGCGTGGAAAAGTAGGGTGTCGAAAATCCGAAAGAAGAATCGCAAAGGAAGTTTCTCATGGCCGGCTCCGTCAACAAAGTCATCCTGATCGGCAATCTGGGTCGCGACCCCGAGGTGCGGACGTTCCAGAACGGCGGTAAAGTGTGCAATCTGCGCATCGCCACCTCGGAGACGTGGAAAGACAAGCAATCGGGCGAACGGCGCGAAAAGACCGAATGGCATTCGGTCGCCATTTTTCAGGAAGGGCTAGTGCGGATTGCCGAACAGTATCTGAAGAAAGGCAGCAAGGTCTATATCGAGGGCAAGCTGCAAACCCGCAAATGGCAGGACCAGTCAGGCGCCGACAAATACAGCACCGAAGTGGTGTTGCAGGGGTTCGATGGTGTGCTGACCATGCTCGACAGCCCCGGCGGCGGATCCGGCGGCGGCGGCGGCGGCGGGTATTCCGACGACAAGGGCGGCTATGGCGGCGGCGATCAGGGCGGTGGATACGAGTCCGGGTCTGGCGGCGGCGGCGGTGGCGGTGGCAGCAGCCGCGACATGGACGATGAAATCCCGTTCTGATTGCCGGCGGGCGTTTGTTCGCGGTTAGAATCTTTCCAAAGATTCTCGGAATTTCCTTTCAAGGAACTTAGCCAAGGCCGTCGCGCAGAACCTCCAGAACAGCCTCGCGCGGGACATCGCCGGTGACGAAAGTATCGCCAATGCCCCGCGCCAGCACGAACCGCAGCGCCCCATCGACAACCTTTTTATCCTGTCCCATAAGATCCACCAGCGCCTCGGCACCCGGCAGATCGCCGGGGATATCCGACAGGTCGGTTTTCATCCCCATCGTTCTCAGGTGGGCGCGCACCCGGCTGGGGTCTTCCTGACTGCACAGGCCCAGTCGCGCCGACAGTTCAAAGGCCAAGGCACAACCGATCGCGACGCCTTCGCCGTGCAACAGACGGTCGGAGTAACCCGTCGCCGCCTCCAGCGCGTGGCAGAATGTGTGGCCAAGGTTCAATAGCGCCCGTTCGCCCTGTTCGGTTTCGTCGCGCATGACGATTCCCGCCTTCATCTCGCAAGACCGGCGCACCGCATGAACCCGCGCAGCTATGTCTCCGGCGACCAAGGCCGGCCCCTGCCCTTCGAGCCAGTCAAAGAACGCGGCATCGCCCAGCAGGCCATATTTGACGACCTCGCCATAGCCCGCCAACAGGTCGCGGCGCGGCAAGGTGGCCAGCAGCGCCGTGTCGGCCAGCACGAGGGTCGGCTGATAGAACGCGCCGATCAGGTTCTTGCCCTGGGGCGCATTGATCCCGGTCTTGCCGCCGACCGAACTGTCCACCTGCGCCAGCAAGGTCGTCGGGATCTGCACAAATCGTACCCCGCGCCGCACCACGGATGCTGCAAAGCCGACCAGATCGCCGATTACCCCACCCCCGAACGCAATGACCAGATCCCCGCGTTCGACCTTTTGGGCCAACAGCCATTCGACGGTGCGGGTGAATTGCGGCCAACCTTTGGTGGCTTCGCCCGGCGGCAAGGACAGGGTGACGGCGTCGATCCCTGCGCGGGCCAACGCCCCGCTTAGGGCCGCCAGATGCAGCCCGGCGACCGTTTCATCCGTCACGATGGCCACCCGTTTGCGCCGCAGGAACGGGTTCAGATGCCCGCCCGCATCCGCCAAAAGACCCGGCCCGATCAGAATGTCATAGGCCCGCCCCGGCAGGTCAACACGGACGGTATCGTGCGGCATCAGGCGGGCTCCAACAGATCGGGACGGGCGGTTAGGGCGGCGATGGCCTGCGCCGCTGTCTGGTCGATCGCATATCCGGGCTGCACCTTGATGTGCAAGGTGGCCAGCGCATAGATCGGCACGCGCACGGCATAGAGATCGGCCAGCGTCTGGCGCGGGTCGGGGGTGCGTAGCAAGGGCCGGGTGTCTTTGTGGCGCACCCGCTCCCAAAGCAGCGACAAATCGGCGTCGAGCCAAAGCGACACACCCTTTGCGGCAATCGCTGTGCGGTTGCGTTCGGCCAGAAAGGCCCCGCCGCCGGTGGACAGAATACAGGGCGGTCCCGACAGCAGGCGGGCGATCACCGCCGCCTCGCGGTCGCGAAAGAACGATTCGCCGTCGCGGGCGAAAATCTCGGCGATCGTCGATTGCGCTGCGGCCTCGATCTCGGCATCGGAATCCAGAAACGGCACGCTCAACAGGGCAGACAAGGCGCGGCCCACGGCGGTTTTGCCCGATCCCATCATCCCGACCAGCACAACGGTTCGGTGCAGTCGCCAGACCGCAGGGGTTGCCGCAACCGCCGTTCCGGTTCTGGCTGTCCGTTCCGCCATCGCCCTGCTTTCACGCGTTTTTGTCGGCCAGCCACCGCCGACCTGCAAATATAATTCCTGAATGGCGTGATCTTGGGGCAAAGGCCATATATAAAACCCGCCAAGGGCAGCAAAGCCCACCCCGAGGCACGACCCGAAAGGCAGGAAAACCGCATGAAGTGGCGCTTGTTAAAGGCTTTGTTCTTCCTTGCCATCTTGGCAGCATTGGGGCTTGTGGCGTATGCCTATCTGGGGCCCGTGTTTTCACCCGCCGATTTTGCCGCCCCGTCCCAGGCAGTTTCAAAACCGGTGAGCCTGAGTGTGGATTGATGGGTCTTGGAAAATCACTGATCGTTCTGGCGGCCTTGTCGATATCGCAGGCAACAGCACAGGACAGTGACGGACGCCCGCTGTCGGCTATCGACTGGCTGTCGCAAAGCGTCCAAACACCGATCGCGACGCCCGAAACCCTGACCCCGCTGCGCCCCTCCGAAGCCCCAGTTGCCGACAACGCGACGTCGCCTCAGGTGACGGTGACGGCGCTGGACAACCGCTCGCCCGACGTCACCGGCCTTTTGGCATCCAGCGTGACGGGCCTGCCTCGCAGCCTCTGGGCCGGGTCTGACGCGCAAACGCTGGCGACGCTGGTGCGCGCCGAACGGGTTGATACCCTGCCTGCTCTGCAGGATCTGCTGATCACCCTGATGTTGGCAGAAGCCGATCCGCCGGCAGGAGCGCGTCCGCAAGGCGATCTTTTTCTGGCCCGCGTCGACAAGCTGCTGGATATCGGGGCGCTGGAACAGGCTCAGGCTTTGCTTGAGGCCGCCGATCCAACCACGCCAGAACTGTTTCGCCGCTGGTTCGACGTCGCCCTGCTGACCGGCACCGAAGATCGTGCCTGCGCGAGCCTGCGCGATCATCCCGATCTGGCGCCAACAATCCCGGCCCGCGTGTTTTGTCTGGCGCGCAACGGCGACTGGCAGGCGGCGGCGCTGATCGTGAACACGGCGCGCGCCTTGGGCGACATTTCAGACTCCGAAGATGCACTGCTGTCGCGGTTTCTTGACCCTGACATTTACGAGGGCGACGACCCTCTTGCGGTTCCTGACCGGGTCACCCCGCTGGTGTTTCGGATGCACGAAGCGATTGGCGAAGGGTTGTCGAGTGTCGGCCTGCCCCGTGCCTTTGCCCATGCCGACCTGCGCCCGACAACAGGTTGGAAGGCCCAGCTCGAGGCGGCAGAGCGGTTGGCGCGCAACAGCGCCATCGAGCCCAACGTGTTGTTCGGTCTGTATCTTGCGCATACGCCTGCGGCGTCCGGCGGCGTCTGGGATCGTGCCAGGGCAGTGCAAACCTTTGATGCCGCGCTGAAAGCAGGCGATGCGGACGCCGTTGCCGCAGCCCTGCCCGCCGTCTGGGCCGCGATGCAGGATGCGCGCACCGAGGTGCCGTTTGCCCGCGTTTACGCCCCCGCCATTGCCGCGATCACCTTGCCCGATCAAACCCGCAGGCTGGTGTTTCACATCGCCCTGTTGTCGCCCGATTACGAGGCGGCGGCGCTGGCGGCAAATCCGCTGTCACCCGCCGATCGGTATCTGCAAAAGCTGGCGCAGGGCGATCTGGCAGGACAACCCGGTGCCGACCCCAATGCCGAGGCTATTGCGGTCGCTTTTGGTCCGACCGGCGCTGACGACGTGCTGACAACGATGGCCCGTGACGGCAAGCTGGGCGAGGCGATCTTGCGCGCCCTGTCCCTGTTCGATCAGGGCACAGCTGGCGATCCCGGTGCGTTGACGCAGTCCCTGCAACTGCTGCGTGCCGTCGGGCTTGAGGATTACGCCCGTCGCGCTGCCCTGCAACTGCTGCTGCTTGACCGTCCGGCATGACTGATGCGGCCAGCCGCCCGATGCCGCATTGGATTTCCGCGTTCCTCGAGGCGCAGGCGGCAGAGCGGGCGGCGGCGACCAATACCCAGCTTGCCTATGCCCGCGACCTGACCGATTTCACCGGCTGGCTGCGGCGGCGCAGCCTGCACTTTGCGACGCTGACCCAGGACCACGTCGAAAGCTATCTGGTCGACTGCGAATCCGAGGGGCTGTCGAAATCCACCAGCGCCCGGCGGCTGTCTGCGATCCGCCAGTTGTTCAGGTTTGCGTTCGAAGAAGGCTGGCGAACCGACAATCCGGCGATCCGCCTGTCCGGGCCGGGGCGCGACAAACGCCTGCCGAAAACGCTGGACGAGGCCGAGGTCGGCCGCCTGTTGACCGCCGCCACCATCGGCAAGGACGCAGTGCGCAACACCTGCCTGATGGAACTGCTTTATGCCACGGGGATGCGGGTGACCGAGCTGGTCAGCCTGCCGGTCGCAGCGGCGCGGGGCGATCCGCGGATGCTGTTGGTGCGCGGCAAGGGCGGCAAAGAACGCCTCGTGCCGTTGTCTGCGCCTGCACGCGCGGCGATGGCAATCTGGCTAAAACAGCGCGACCTAGCTGCCGAGGTCGCGAAAAAAGCGGGCAAACCCGCGTCGTCATTCCTGTTTCCGGCCAGCGGCAAGGCCGGGCATATGACCCGGCAGCGGTTCTTTACGCTGATCAAGGAACTGGCCGTCAGCGGTGGCGTGCCCCCTGCCAAGGTCACGCCGCATACCATCCGGCACGCCTTTGCCACCCATCTTTTGGCCGGCGGGGCCGACCTGCGGGCGATCCAGACCATGCTGGGCCACGCCGATGTCGCGACGACCGAGATTTACACGCATGTATTGGACGAACGCCTGACCAGCCTTGTGATGGAACATCACCCACTGGCGAAAAGGGCCAAATCCGGCGGGGCATCTTGAAGCTGCCACCCGCTGGCCCCATAACCAATCCAACCCCACCCTGAAAGCCTGATATGACCCCCCTGCTTGACGCGGCATTCTGGATCACCGCATTTGCCATCCTGATCCTGCTGGTGCTGTCAGCGTTCTTTTCCGGCTCGGAAACCGCGCTGACCGCAGCCTCGCGGGGCAAGTTACGCTCGGCCGCGGACCGTGGATCGACCGGGGCCAAACGGGCGCTCGACGTGACCGACGACAATGAACGGCTGATCGGGTCGGTTCTGCTCGGCAACAATGTCGTCAACATTCTGGCGACCTCGCTGGCCACCGCGATGCTGACACGCATTTTCGGACAAAACGGGGTGGCCGTGGCGACGCTGGTGATGACCCTGTTGGTTCTGATCTTTGCCGAGGTGTTGCCAAAGACTTATGCGATTACCAACCCTGAGACGGTCGCCGCGCGGGTGGCGCGGCCGATCGGGTTGATCGTGCTGGTGTTTTCGCCCGTCGTGACCGCAGTGCGGGCCTTGGTGCGCGGTGTGCTGTGGCTGTTCGGCGTGCGCACCGACCCTGACAGCAACATTCTGGCCGTGCGCGAAGAGATTGCCGGGGCGCTGCAGCTGGGCCATTCCGAAGGGATCGTTGAAAAAGAGGACCGCGACCGTATCCTTGGCGCGCTTGACCTGAGCGACCGGACGGTCGAAGAAATCATGTTGCATCGTTCCGGAATCGAGATGATCGACGGCAACCAGACCGCCGCTGAAATCCTGTCGCAGTCCTTGCAAAGCCGTCACACGCGGCTGCCGATCTACCGCGACGATCCCGAGAACATCATCGGCGTGATCCACGCCAAAGATCTGTTGCGGGCGATGCACAAACTGCTGCGGGCCGGTGCCGTAGATACCAAAAAACTGACGGATTTCAACGTGATGGACGTGGCAATGCCACCCTATTTCATCCCCGAGACGACAACGCTCGACGACCAGATGCGCCAGTTCTTGCGCCGCAAGACCCACTTTGCCCTTGTGGTCGATGAATACGGGGCCTTGCAGGGCCTGATCACGCTCGAGGACATTCTGGAAGAAATCGTTGGCGAAATCGTCGACGAATTCGACGATGTCACCGAAGAACAGATCGAACGCACCGACGATGGCGCCTATATCGTTGACGGCGCCATGACGATTCGCGACCTGAACCGCGCCCACGACTGGACCCTGCCCGACGACGAGGCCAATACCGTCGCCGGGCTGGTCATCCACGAGGCGCAGATGATCCCGGTCGAGGGGCAGGTGTTTTCGTTTCACGGATTCCGCTTCGAGGTCTTGAGCAAGGCCGAAAATCGGATCGCGACGTTGAAAATTCGCGCCCTGTGATTTTAAAGAACTGAGATCCTAAAATAACGAAAGCTGATCGCCCGCACGCGGTGGCCGTGCGAAAAGATCGGTGCGCAGCGGCGGCAGGGTTTTGGTCAGCCCCAGCCGTTTGATCGCCACGTCGAACCTTCGTCGCAGCAGCGCCGCCCATTGCCCCTGCCCGGTCATCCGCTTGCCGAATTCGGGGTCGTAATCGCGCCCACCGTGCAGTTCGCGCACCCGCCCCATGATCCGCGCGGCGCGGTCGGGATAGGTCTGCGCGACCCAATCCTGAAACAGCCCCGACACTTCGCGCGGCAGGCGCAGCACGATGGACGATGCCGCCACCGCCCCGGCCCGCGCGGCAGCCGCCAGGATCGGCTCCAACTCGTGATCGGTCAGCGCCGGCACCACGGGCGACACCATGACCCGCACCGGGATGCCGGCATCGGTCAGCCTGCGGATCGTCTGCAACCGTCGCGCCGGCAATGGCACGCGCGGTTCCATCGCCCGCGAGGTCGCGTTGTCCAGCGTGGTGATCGTGATACCGATGCGCACCAACCCCTTGGCGGCCATCGGTGCCAGAATGTCGATGTCGCGTTCGACCAGAACGCCCTTGGTGACAATCCCGACGGGATGGTTGAAATCGGAAAGCACTTGCAGAATCGACCGCATTATCTTGCGATCCCGCTCGATCGGTTGATAAGGATCGGTGTTGGTGCCAATGGCGATCATCGCGGGTTTGTAGCTGGCCGCCCGCAATTCGTCCGCCAGAACCCGCGCCGCGTCGGGCCGCGCCACCAGCCGGGTTTCGAAATCAAGGCCCGGCGATAGCCCCAGATAGGCGTGACTGGGCCGCGCAAAACAATAGATGCAGCCGTGTTCACATCCCCGGTAAGGATTGATCGACCGATCAAACGACAGATCGGGCGACGTGTTGCGCGATATGACAGTGCGCGGCACCTCGTCCGTGACAACTGTGCGCAACACCGGCAATTCGTCGTCGCGGGCCCAGCCGTCATCCACCGCCTCGGCCTGCAAGCGGTCGAACCGGACTGCCGGATTGGTCAAAGCGGCGCGTCCGGGTGTGCGCACCAGCGGGGCGGGACGGTGATCCATGCTCTATGACTAGAACAAACAAAGAACGCATTCAAGCCAAAGTCGGTCCCGCCCCGCCCGATGTCGCAATTCGTCGGGTGACAGCGGCGCCAAAAGCGCATTAGAAACCAACGACCGGACGCATGTCGCGTCACCGATAAAGGACACCATCATGGCTGACGACGACGAGATCATCCTTGCCGACCTTTCCGACGAAGACCTTGTCGCGCAGATGTTCGACGATCTGTACGACGGCATGAAGGAAGAGATCGAAGAAGGCGTCAACATTCTGATCGCTCGCAAATGGGCGCCCTACGATGTCTTGACCAAGGCGCTGGTCGGCGGCATGACCATCGTCGGCGCCGATTTTCGCGACGGTATCCTGTTCGTTCCCGAGGTGCTGCTGGCCGCCAACGCGATGAAGGGCGGCATGGCGATCCTGAAACCGCTGCTGGCCGAAACCGGCGCGCCGCGCGTCGGCAAGATGGTGATCGGCACCGTCAAAGGCGACATCCACGACATTGGCAAGAACCTTGTCGGGATGATGATGGAAGGTGCCGGGTTCGAGGTTGTTGATCTTGGTATCAACAATTCGGTCGAGAAATATCTGGCCGCGATCGACGCCGAAGGCCCCGATATCCTTGGCATGTCCGCCCTGCTGACCACGACGATGCCCTATATGAAGGTCGTCATCGACACCCTGATCGAAAAGGGCATGCGCGAGGATTACATCGTGCTGGTCGGCGGCGCCCCCCTGAACGAAGAATTCGGCAAGGCCATTGGTGCCGACGCCTATTGCCGCGACGCCGCTGTGGCGGTGGAAACCGCCAAGACGTTCATGGCGCGCAAGCACAATGCGATGGCGGCAAATTAGGATCGCAGACAATCCTGGCACGGGTCTTATAAATGGCGCCGACACTGCACATTTTATGCGGTGAAAAGGAACACCGCCATGCCGCTTGATCGCTTCGTCCTGATCCTTGTCTGCGTGATCGCCGCGGCCGCCGCAACGGTATTTGTCGCGGCCACCTTGGGTGACACGCTGTTGTCATCCTGGCCGGGACTGCCGCTGTTAAGCGTCGCCGCTCTGGTTGCCTACGTTGTCGTCCGCCGTATCCGTAGGTAGATGATCGTGATCGCCGCGACCCGTGATCTCATGCCGGACAACCGCGCCGCCCAACTGCGCCCTGCGATTTCCGGGCGGGCGTCAGCTGCGCCCAATCGCCTGCATGACCGCCACCATCACCAGCCCGTAAAGCACATGGCCCACCAGCGCGACCCAGGTGATCCCGCTAAAGCCAAGGAAAAAGGGCAGCCCGGCGATCGCCGTGATGCCGCCAATAGCAAAAACCCACAGACCGACGCCATAGATCAGCGCCGCCAAAATCCAGCCGGAACCGCCCAGAACGGCGTTCCAGACCGGACGAAAGACGAACAGCCAACCGATCGGATAGCCGATCAGGCCGACGACATAGAAATGCATGAAATACC
This sequence comes from Rhodobacterales bacterium, assembly GCA_038323615.1. Classification (GTDB taxonomy): domain Bacteria; phylum Pseudomonadota; class Alphaproteobacteria; order Rhodobacterales; family Rhodobacteraceae; genus JBBKXP01. Next base: position 13,875 of record JBBQHC010000053.1, read on the forward strand.
CGGCGAAATCACCGTTTGGCAGCCCCAATGCGCCCAGCAGGCTCTTGGCCAGCCCATGCGGCGACAGGCTTGCAAAGCCGAGGGCCGGGCTGATCAGTTGGCCCCACAGATCGAAGGCAATCGTCGCCGCCACGCCGGAAATGAACATCATGCCAAGCGTCGCAACGGTCAGCGGCGGCCATGCCGCGCCCAAAGAACGAGAAGGTATCGTTGTCATCTGGTCGTCTCCTTTGCCAAACAGGGTGGTTCTGATAGAATTTGTTGAGACCAAACCACACTTTCGGCAACTTTTTTCGCACCCTCACACGCAATGGTTAGTTTTGTGTCAGATCCCGCCACCCTTTCGCCGCAGGCCCCGCGCCCCAAACAAGAGCAGATCCTGCTGATCGCCTGCGGCGCGTTGGCGCGCGAGGTGTTGGCACTGACCCGCGCGAACGGCTGGACCCATCTTGACCTGCATTGCCTGCCCGCCGGGTTGCACCACCATCCCGCCAAGATCACCCCGGCGGTGGAAAAGATGGTGGCTGAACAGCGCGCCAACTATGCCGACATTTTCGTGGTCTATGCCGATTGCGGCACCGGCGGGCTGCTGGCTGCGGCCTGCGACCGGATGGGCGTCCAGATGATCGCCGGGCCGCATTGTTATTCGTTTTTCGAAGGCAACGACGCCTTTGCCGCGATGGACGAGATGACGGCGTTCTACCTGACCGACTTTTCGGTGCGCCAGTTCGATGCCTTTATCTGGAAACCACTGGGCCTTGGCCGTCATCCGGCCCTGCGCGACATGTATTTTGGCAACTACACCAAGGTCGTCTATCAGGCCCAGACCGACGACCCCGCCCTGACCGCCAAGGCGCAGGATTGCGCCGCCCGTCTGGGTCTGTCGTTTGAACGCCGCCTGACAGGTTACGGAGATTTGACAAACGCGCTGGCGGAACTGCCGCAATAGGACTTGCCGCCGCCAATCGCACTTGATAATCATTCGCAGAAACCAATTTGCGAGATCACCGTGGCGCTAGCCAACAATTTACCGACCAACCAATCGACCAACCAACTGTCCCTGCCAGAAGTCAACGGATCGGTGCGCACCGGCACCGGCGGCTTTTGGCGTCGTCTGCTGGCGTTCAGCGGCCCCGGCTATCTGGTCGCGGTCGGCTATATGGACCCCGGCAACTGGGCGACGTCGCTGGCGGGCGGGTCGGCGTTCGGCTATGCCCTCCTATCAGTCGTGCTGCTCTCCAATATCATGGCGGTGCTGCTGCAGTCGCTGGCGGTGCGGATGGGTCTGGCGGGGGGCCGCGACCTTGCGCAGTTTTGCCATGATCGCTATCGCAGGCCGGTCCGCATTTTCCTGTGGCTGATGGCCGAGGCGGCGATTATCGCCACCGACCTTGCCGAAGTGATCGGCACCGCCATCGCCCTGAACCTGCTGTTCGGCATCCCGCTGACCATCGGCGTCGTGATCACCGCGCTGGATGTGTTCCTGATCCTGTGGTTGCAAGGCAAAGGCTTTCGACGGCTCGAGGCCGTGGTGATTGCCCTGACGCTGGTAATCTTCGCCTGCTTCATCGTCGAGATGATCTATTCGGCCCCGGTCTGGGGCGAGGTTCTGGCGGGTTACATTCCGCGTCAGAATGTCCTGACCGAACCGGCAATGCTGTATCTGGCGCTGGGGATCATCGGAGCGACGGTAATGCCGCATAACCTCTATCTGCATTCCGCCATCGTGCAGACCCGCGCCGTCGGCCCCGACAAGGCATCGAAACGCGAAGCGATCAAATTTGCGACCATCGATTCAACGATCGCGCTGACCTTCGCCCTGTTCGTCAATTCGGCGATCCTTATCCTGGCCGCCGCGACGTTCCATACCACCGGACAAACCGATGTGGCCGAGATTCAGGATGCCTTTGCGCTGCTTGATCCGACCCTTGGGACCACTATGGCGGCGACGATATTCGCAATTGCGCTGCTGGCCTCGGGTCTGAATTCCACAGTCACCGCGACCTTGGCAGGGCAGATCGTGATGGAGGGGTTCATCCGGTTTCGGATGGCGGCCTGGGCACGTCGATTGCTGACGCGGGGCATCGCCATCATCCCGGCAGTGATCGTCAGCGTGATCTACGGCGAAAGCGGCACCGGGCAGTTGCTGATCCTCAGCCAGGTGGTGCTCAGCCTGCAACTGCCCTTTGCTATCGTTCCGCTGGTCATGTTCACGGCCAATCGCGGGCTGATGAACGGACTGCCGGCGCCACGCTGGCAAACAGTGGCTTGCGCGGTGATTGCAGCGATCATCATCGCGCTGAACCTGAAACTGATCTATGACGTGACGACCGGCGCGGTTTAACGCGGTTCAGGTTTCCAATGAAATACGCGGATCGGAAATCGCGTTCGAGCGAAACGAGGGGCAGCAAATTCCGATTCCGTTGAAACCGGAACCGCCCTAGGCGGCGACGGCCCGAATCCGTTCAATCATTGCCCGCACCCCGTTGCTGCGCTGCGCTGACAGATGGTCATTCAGCCCCAAGCGCCCCAGTTCGGCGCGGGCATCCACCGCGCCCACCTCGGACACCGGCAACCCGTTATAAAGCGCCGCCAGCACCGCGATCAGGCCGCGCACGATCATCGCATCGCTGTCGCCGCGAAAGCTGAACACGTCATTGGTCAGGTCGGGCTGCAACCAGACCTGACTGGCGCAGCCATTCACCTTGGTCGCGGGCACTTTGAACGCATCCTCCAAAGGGTCCATCGCCCGACCGAGATCGATCAGATGCCGATAGCGGTCTTCCCAATCGTCCAGATAATCAAAGGTCTCGGCGATCTCTTCAAAGGCGGGCGTGGCCATGATGCGTCTCCTGTCGGGCTCGATTTAGGGACGCGAGGGCCAAACGTCCAGTGCGTGCTTTTCAAGCCGCCCGCGATCGGCTACCCCTTGGGGCACGAATAACATGAGGCCCGCGATGCAGCGTCGTTACGTTCTGTCGATACTTGCCGCCCTGCCCGTCGCGGGATGCGCCCGCATCTCCGGGTCGGGTCTGAACCCGTTCAACTGGTTCGGCCGCGCCCGCCGGACCCGCCGCAGAAACGGGACCGAAAAAACCCCGCTGGTCGATCCGTCGCGGATCGGCACCGCTGCGGAAACCCGGCCGCTGATCGCCCAGATCGAATCGATGCAGATCGACCGGACACCGGGCGGCGCCATCGTTACGGCCACCGGGATCGCCGAAGGGGCGGGATACTACGACGCCGTGCTGCTGCCTGCGGGCAACGAAAACGGCGTTCTGACCTATGATTTTCGCGCCCAGAACCCCGAGGTGCCGGTCGCCGGACCAACCGTGTCGTCGCGCCGGATCACCGTGGCAGAGACACTGACCACTAAGGAACTGGCAGACATTCGCACGATCACCGTGCGCGGGGCGCTGAACGTGGCATCGTCGTCACGTTAGCTTTGCTGGCTAAAGCCGGATCGTCACCACATTGTTGCCCTTGGTCGCCAGCGCGATCTTGCCCGCACAAAGCAGCAGCGCATCGTCGCCAAACACCTCGCGCCGCCAGCCTTTCAGGGCCTGCACGTCGCGTTCGCCCGATGCAATCAGGTCCAGATCGGACGACGTGGCGATCAGTTTCTGTGCCACACCCTCGTTCTCGGAAATCGCTTTGAGCAACACGCGCAGCAGGTCGGCAAGCGCCGGATTCACCTGAATTTTCTCGCGCGATCGGTCTGGTTTGGGCAATTGATCGGTGGGCATCTCGACCCCTGCCTTGATCGCCGCCATGATCCCGTCGGCGATGTCGCCGCGCCGTGCTTCACGTAGCAGCAACCGCGAGCGGCCCAGATCGGCCTCGGTCATCGGTTTCGTGCTGGCCAGTTCGACCAGCGCCTCGTCTTTGTAAACCCGGGTGCGCGGGATGTTGCGGTCCTGGGCATAGACCTCGCGGAACCGCGCCAGTTCGCGCACGATGCCAAGAAACCGTGCCGAATTGGTCCGGGTTTTCACCCGTTCCCATGCCTGATCGGGGTCGGTGCGATAGGTGTCTGGGTCTTTCAGCACGGCCATTTCCTCGACCAGCCACTTTTGCCGCCCGGATTTGGCCAGCTGATCAGCCAGATAAACATAGATGTCGCGCAGGTGCGTCACGTCGCCCAAGGCATAGACCAGTTGCGCGTCCGAAAGCGGGCGGCGCGACCAGTCGGTAAACCGGCTGGATTTATCAAGGTCCGCCTTGGCGATTTTGCGCACAAGGGTTTCATAGCCGACCTGTTCGCCAAAGCCGCAGACCATTGCCGCGACCTGAGTGTCGAACAGCGGGTCCGGGATCACGCCCGCCTCGACCGCGAAAATCTCGAGGTCCTGGCGCGCTGCGTGGAACACCTTGACCACATTCTTGTCGCGGAAAAGGTCATAGACGGGGTCGAGCGACAGGCCATCAGCCAGCGGATCGACCAACACAGCGTCGCCGTCCGCATCGGTGCCATAGGCCATCTGCAACAGGCAAAGTTTGGAATAATATGTGCGTTCGCGCAGAAATTCGGTGTCGACGGTGACAAAGGGGTGCTTGGCCGCTTCGGCACAGAATGCAGCCAGCGCCGCGGTCGTGGTAATGGTTTTCATCAGGCCCCGTTATTGGTTTGTGT
>JBBQHC010000054.1:0-18504 GCA_038323615.1 Rhodobacterales bacterium
GGACCTGATCCTTGACCACACCCCGCAATCCCGTAGGTTGCCCGCCGACCCAAGCCCCCAGCCACAAGGCCCCCGCCATGACCCAACGCCTGCACCTCGTCTTTGGTGGCGAGCTGACCGATCCGACCAAGAACGTGTTCAAGGACACCTCTGCCCTGCACATCGTCGGCATCTTTCCCGACTATGCCAGCGCCTTTGACGCCTGGAAATCCGAGGCCCAGCGCACTGTCGATAACGCCCATATGCGCTATTTTATCGCCCATTTGCACCGCCTGCGGGACGAAGATACGGCAACATCGGACACAACCGCGATGGGGCTTTAGGCCAAGGTCATGGCCCGGTCGCTATCGCTACGCGCTTATCTGGCCCTGCACCGGAGCGCCGGGCGGCGGCCAAATACGGCCAAATGGCCACACCGCCCGGTCGGCGGTCTGGTCTGGGTCCACGGCGCCGATCCGGGACAGGCCAGCGCCGTGCGCACGATGACCCGGCGGCTGCGCGAAGACGGCGACGCGATTGCCGTCCTGCTGACCGGGCAAACCGCCGATCCGCCGTCGGTCGGACCCGAACCGGGGCTGATCGCGCAACCGACGCCCGACCTCACCCGGCACGGCATCCGCGCATTTCTTGACCACTGGCGGCCGGATCTGCTGCTTTGGATGCAGGCCACGCTCGACCCGCTTCTGCTGGTCGAAACTGACACGCCACCGCTGTGCCGGATCATGCTGGACGTGACGGCGCGCGGGTTGTCGGGGTCAGTGGGCGGTTGGCTTCCGGGGATGACGCAGGCCCTGTTGGGTCGGTTCGACATCGCTATCGCCACCGACGCCGCCGCCGCCGTGCGCCTGCAACGCGGCGGGCTGCCCGCGGCCCGGATTGAAACGCTGGGGCCGCTGGACGACGGCACCGCCGTTTTGCCATGCAACGAAACCGACCGCACCGATCTGGCCCACATCCTGCACACCCGCCCTGTCTGGCTCGCCGCCGACGTGCCGCTGGCCGAAGTCCCCGCGATGATCGCCGCCCAGATCGTCGCCGGGCGGCGCACCCATCGCCTGATGCAGGTCATCGCCCCCCGGCTGGCCGACGACGGCCCCGCAATAGCGCAACAAGCCCGCGAAGCGGGGCTTGAGGTGGCGCTGCGCAGCGCCGGTCAGGACCCGACCGAAGCGACGCAGGTTTTCGTCACCGATACGCCTGATGAACTGGGCCTGTGGTATCGGCTGGCCCCGATCACCTATCTGGGCGGCACCCTGACGACGGGCGGCCAGCGGCATCCGTTCGAACCCGCGGCACTTGGGTCCGCCCTGCTGCACGGGCCGAAAACCGGGCACCACCGGGCAATTTACGCGATGATGGCCGGTGCCGGGGCCAGCCGTGAAATCACCGGCCCCGCCGATCTGGGCGAGACGGTCGAGGAACTGCTGAACCCCGACCGCGCCGCCGCGATGGCCCACGCCGCGTGGGAGGTCTGTTCGACCGGGGCCGAGGCCACGAACCGCGTCGTCGATCTGATCCGCCGTCACCTTGACCGGACGTCGTAGGTGCGCCCGCCCCTGTTCTGGTTCGCGCCGCCATCCCGCCCCGGCCTGATGCCCCGGCTGCTCGCCCCTGTTGCCGCGCTGACCGCCCATCTGACCGCCCGCCGCCTGCGTCAAGGCACGCCCTATCGCGCCGCCGTCCCGGTCATCTGTATCGGCAATATCAACGTCGGCGGCACCGGCAAGACGCCGACCGCCATCGCGCTGGCCCATCGGCTAACCGATTGGGGCCTGACCCCGCATGTCGTGACGCGCGGCTATGGCGGCAGTTTGCCCGGCCCGGTGCAGGTCGATGAACGCTTGCACAAAGCCGACCAGACCGGCGATGAACCCCTGCTGCTCGCCGCTTTTGCCCCGACCTGGGTCGCCCGTGACCGGGCTGCGGGGGTCAGGGCGGCCGAAGATGCCGGGGCCGAAGTGATCCTGCTTGACGACGGCTTTCAGAACCCTGCCGTCGCCAAGGATCTGTCCATCGTCGTCGTCGATGCAGGCCGGGGGTTCGGCAATGGCCGCGTGATGCCCGCCGGACCGCTGCGCGAAGCGCCCCGCGTCGGACTGGCCCGCGCCGATCTGGTCCTGTCCATCGGTCCTGCCGCGGCGCAGGCGCGATTTGCCGCCGGCTGGCCCCTGCCGGTGCCGCTGGTCACCGGGCAACTGGTGCCGCTGGCCACGGGCATGCAATGGCAGGGTATGCGCGCGCTGGCCTTTGCGGGTATCGGCAACCCGGCCAAGTTTTTCACAACCCTGCGCGATCTGGGCGCCGAGGTGATCCGGGCCGAGGCGCTGGACGATCACCAGCCCCTGACCGACGCCCTGCTGCTGCGACTTGAATCCGAGGCCCGGCTGCGCGGCGCGCAACTGGTCACGACCGAAAAGGACGCGGTGCGCCTGCCCGACAGTTTCCGGCCCAAGGTGGTGACGCTGCCGGTGCGGCTGGAGGTCGCCGATTGGGGCGCGCTGGACACCGCTCTTGCCCGGATCGGGCTTGCCCTTCCTGCCCACAAAACCTGATCCTGCGGCTCTCATACCCGTTCGGCATCCGAAAATCCCGACTTAGGGTCGACCAGCAGTGACGTCAGCCGGCCAGTGCGGCGTCGATCAGGGCCTTGAACTCGTCATAGGTTCCGTTCGGCACCCGTTCACCATTGATAAACAGGGTCGGGGTGCCGGTCACTTCGTCCTTCGCCGCGTTTGCCACCGACGTATCCAGAATCGCCTGCGCCAGCGCCTGATCGCCCATGCAGACATCAAGCTTGGCATCGTCCAGCCCGGACACCTTGCCCAGTTTGCGCAATTCTGCGGCGATCGTCGCCGGATCGCCGGATGCCGACCAGCCGGCCTGCTGCTCAAACAGCATGTCGGAAATCGCGAAATACCGCATATCGCCACCGCAACGGGCCAGCATCGACGCCCAGATATCGACCCGGTTGCGGACCAGTTCGCGATACACGAAACTCACTTTGCCGGTGTCGATATAGTCGCGCTTGAGCGGCATCAGCACGTCTTGATGGAAGACAGCGCAATGCGGGCAGGTGAACGACCCGTATTCCATGAAAACGACTTTGGCATCCTCGGGGCCCATGACCATATCAGCGATCGCCGGCGGCGGGGTATCGGCGGCCACGTCTTGCGCCTGCGCCGCACCGGGCAGCAGATCGACCGGAGCCGCACCACGGGTCATCCAATAGGCCGCGCCGAGCGCAACAAGCGATCCGCCACCAAGCAGAAAAGCACGTCTGTTCATAATCTTGTCCTGTCTTTGTCAGTGTTTGCGTTTGGCCAATACATTGGTCGCCAGCGTCTCAAGCGCAAGGCGCAAATCGTCGCTTGCCACCCCCTGCGCCACATCCCGCGCGGCGGCGACGACACCCGGATCGGGCGGTGTGGCCACTTTGGGCGCTGCCTGAAATGCCACCCGCCCCTCGGCAAAGCCGGTCGGCGCGGTCTGGGTAATGCGGACCCGTGCGATGGCGTTATAGCCATAGCAGGCATTGACCCGTTCGCGGATCTGTTCCTTTTGCATCTCGACCAGCGGGGCCTGCGCACCGGTGGTCAGAAGGGTCAGCGTCGCGCCCAACCCGCCCTTGCCATAGCCAACGCTGACCGGCAGCGCGACGGCGGCAACGGCGTCGCCGACAATCTCGGCCCAATGGGTCAGCAGACGGCTTTGCGCGAAACCGCGCGATTCGGACGCGGCGCGAATCCGCCCCTGCATCAGGGTCGCGGCACGGGAAAATCCCCGTGTAGTGGACTGCGGGCGCGGTTGTTTCATCTTGCGCGCCATTCTAGACCAAGGCACCGCCCATGCCAGCGAAACCCGCGACCAAAGGCCATAAAGATTGCGTGACACCGCCGACACATTGCTGAACTGGTACGACCGGCACGCCCGCGTCTTGCCCTGGCGGATGCCGCCTGGTTCGGGGCAGCCGGCCGACCCCTACAAAGTCTGGCTGTCCGAGGTGATGTTGCAGCAAACCACCGTAGCGGCGGTACGGACCTACTATCAGACTTTCACGACGCGATGGCCGACGGTCGATGCCCTTGCCGCGGCGCAGGACGCCGACGTGATGGCAGCATGGGCCGGCCTTGGCTACTATGCCCGCGCCCGTAACTTGCTGAAATGCGCCCGCGCCGTTGTCGCCGATCACGCCGGCGTTTTCCCCGACACCCGCGAGGGTCTGCTGACCCTGCCGGGGATCGGTCCCTACACCGCCGCCGCCATTGCGGCGATCGCGTTTGACCGCCCCGAAACCGTAGTCGATGGCAATGTCGAGCGGGTCATGGCGCGGCTGTTCGCAGTCGAAAAGCCGCTGCCCAGCGCCAAGCCCGATCTGACCGCGCTGGCCGCTGGGCTGACGCCGCAATTCCGGCCCGGCGATTATGCGCAAGCCGTGATGGACCTGGGCGCGACGATCTGCACCCCGCGCAATCCGGCCTGCGGCATCTGCCCGCTGCGCGATGGATGCGCCGCAAGGATCGCCGGAATCGCCGCCGACCTGCCCCGCAAGACCCCGAAAAAGGTGGTCCCGACCCGCCACGGCATCGCCTATGTGGCGCGGCGCACCGATGGCGCGTGGCTGCTGGAAACCCGGCCCGACAGTGGATTGCTGGGCGGGATGCTGGGCTGGCCGGGATCGGATTGGGGCGATGCTCCGACACCGGCACCGCCCGCCGCCGCCGACTGGCAGGAACTGGGCGAAGCGCGGCACACATTTACCCATTTCCACCTGCGGCTGACCGTGATGACCGCGACCCTGCCCGCCGACGCGGTGCCAGATCGTGGACAATTCCGCGCCAACGCGACCTTTGACCCGAAATCGCTACCCACCGTGATGCGCAAGGTCCACGATCTGGCCCGCGCGACGCGACGCTACGATTGAACGGGCGGCGCTTTGGACTATCCTGCGCCACGAACCTAACAGGATGCCAAATGTCGCCGCGCAATATCGCCAAACTGCACAATGCCCTGCCATTCTGGATCTCGCTGCTGCTGCTGCCGCTGGTCTGGATCAGCGCGAGAACGGGGAGCTGGTTCCTGCTGGTTTTGCCGGTCGGAGTCACGACCGTCTTTGCCCTGGTTGACCGTTTCGCCGGGATCAACCCGGACAACCTGGACCTTGACGCGACGGACGCCGACCTGTTCTGGTATCGCACGATCACAGTGATCTGGGCGCCGCTGCAGTTCGCGATGATCTTTTTGGCGATCTGGTATGCCACCCGCGCTGACCACCTGAGCGGTCTGGAACAGTGGGGGCTGTTCATCAGTATCGGGGTGATTTCCGGCGCAATCGGCATCGTCTATGCGCATGAACTGATGCATCAGAAACCGAAATACGAACGCACTTTGGGTGATCTGCTGATGTGTATGACGCTGTATGGGCATTTCCGGTCCGAACACCTGCTGGTGCATCACCGCTATGTCGGCACCCCGCGCGATCCGGTGACGGCGCGGTATAACGAAGGGTTCCATCGGTTCTTTCCGCGCGTCCTGTGGCAATGCCTGATCTCGGCGTTCACGGCGGAAAAGGCGATGCTGGCCCGCAAGGGTCTGCCGTGGTGGCACCGCACCAATCCGTTCTGGCGCTACTGGGCGATGGAGGCGGGCTTTGTCCTGCTCGCCGCCCTGATCGGTGGGGCGTGGGGCGTGTTCCTGTTCGCCACGCAGGCATTTTTCGCGGTCTGGTATCTTGAGCTGGTCAACTACGTCGAACACTACGGGCTGACCCGCAAACATCTGGGCGACGGCAAATACGAACACGTCAAACCGCACCATAGCTGGAATTCGGCGCATAAAGTATCGAACTGGCTGCTGATCAACCTGCAACGCCATTCCGACCATCATCATAGACCCGATCGCCGGTTTCCGCTGCTGCAAACCTATACTGCGTCGGACGCCCCGCAACTGCCCAGCGGCTATCCCTTTATGACAGTCGCCGCCATGGTGCCGCCGCTATGGCGCCGGATGATGAACCCAAGGGTGCGCAAATGGCGGGCGATGTATTACCCCGAAATTACCGACTGGACGCCTTACAAGACGGCGACCAATCCGCGGCCCCGGTAAGAGGGGCGCTGCCCCCGCCCTTCGGGCTCCCCCGGAGTATTTTTGGCCAAAAGAAGGGGCGAGAGTCCCTAAATTCACTTTGCCATAACAACTCCCCCCTCGGTGAATGCCGCAAAGCGGTTTTCACCTTTGAGGGTCCGCACTTTCCACAAGACGGCGGCGTTCGGCAATAAAAAGCCCCGCCGGACGAACCGGCAGGGCAAGGTGGTGCCGTGGATGGGCCACAGGCACGGGCGGTTCGTGAAACTAGTGGTTGGCCATTTCGGCGCGGATTTGCTGGCGCAGCAGGTCGATGGGCACTTTGACCCCGTCCCGCTTGAACTGCCAGTAGGTCCAGCCGTTGCAACTGGGTGCGCCTTCCAGATGGGCGCCGACCTGATGGATCGACCCCTTGATATCGTCACCGATCAGGGTGCCGTCGGCGCGCACCTTGGCCTTGTGGCGACCGTTCATGCTCCACAGTTCTTCGCCGGGGCGCAGCATGCCGCGTTCGACTAACACACCGAAAGCAACGCGCGGTTCGGTCCGTTTCGACCCGGTGATTTCCAGTGCCTCGCGGTCGAACTTGCGCACATCGCCGATCCGCTTCGCGGCAACCGCACGATAGGCCGCTTCGCGTTCGATCCCGATGAAATCGCGACCCAGCATCTTGGCCACGGCCCCGGTCGTGCCGGTGCCAAAGAACGGGTCAAGCACCACGTCGCCCGGATTGGTCGTCGCCAGCAGAACCCGGTGCAGCAGACTTTCAGGCTTTTGGGTCGGATGCGCCTTGTCGCCCGCCGCATCCTTGATCCGTTCGTGCCCGGTGCAGATCGGCAGCACCCAGTCGGACCGCATCTGCACGCCTTCGTTCAGCGCCTTCAGCGCCTCGTAGTTAAAGGTGTATTTGCTCGCCTCTTCGCGGCTGGCCCAGATCAGGGTTTCATGCGCGTTGGTCAGGCGTTTGCCGCGAAAATTCGGCATCGGGTTGGATTTGCGCCAGACCACATCGTTCAGAATCCAGAACCCCTGATTCTGCAACTCGGCACCCATGCGGAATACGTTGTGATAACTGCCGATCACCCAGATCGCGCCGTGCGGTTTCAGCAGGCGTTTGGCGGCGGCCAGCCAGTCGCGGGTGAATTTGTCGTAGACGGCAAAGCTGTCGAACTGGTCCCAGTGATCGTCGACCGCATCGACCAGCGAATTGTCGGGCCGGTGCAGATCGCCCTTAAGTTGCAGGTTATAGGGCGGATCGGCAAAGATCAGGTCGACCGACCCGGCGGGCAGGCTGTTCATCACCGCGATACAATCGCCGTCAAGAATTTGGTTCAGGGGCAGCGTCACCGCCCCGCTGGTCTTCGTCTTGGTCGTCATATGTGCCTCGGTCCCGGCGGATTTGTCCGCTTGTTGGTTGAGGCCAATGTGAGTCAGAGTGGATTCGCTGTCAAAAACTTTATTGAATCAAGGGGTTAGTAAATTGTCTTGCTACAACATATTGTGCACTGGTTTGAAGGAACGTCTATGATGTGGGGTCACACCAATGGTTTGCAGTGCCGCGATGTGGCTTTTCGAACCGTAGCCCTTGTTCGTTGCCCAGCCATAGCCGGGATGCTGTTGCGCCAAATCCACCATCAGGCGGTCGCGGCACACTTTTGCCATAATTGACGCCGCCGCGATCGACAAAACCCGCCCGTCGCCGCGCACAATCGCCTGCGCCGGAATTGTCAGGTCACGGGGCAGCATATTGCCGTCGATCAACACATGGTCAGCGGGTAGCGCCAGCCCGGCCAATGCCCGGCACATCGCCAGATGCGACGCCCGCAGGATATTCAGATCGTCGATTTCGGCGACCGAGGCATGGGCAATCGACACCTCGGCCACCGCCAGCAACGCATCGAACAACCGTTCGCGCCGCGCCGCCGTCAGTTGTTTGCTGTCATTCAGCCCTGGCGGAATGCGCCTGACGTCCAGCACCACCGCTGCCGCCGTCACCGGCCCGGCCAGCGGTCCGCGCCCGGCCTCGTCGACGCCGGCAATGCGGACCCAGCCCAATGCCTGCGCGGCGAGTTCATAGTTATAATCGGGGCCAGTCATACCGTCACTGACCAGACCCCACCCGCCGCTTCAAGCAAAAAGAGGGGGCGAAAGACCATGTCCGGCCCTTTCGCCCCCAGTCCAGTGCGGCCATCGGGGTCAGCCGCACCTCTGCTCGACCATCAATGACGATAGCGGCCGATCTCGAACCCGGCGTTGCGCAGGCAGCCGATGTCGAACCCACTGCGCCGGTTTCCACGCCCGCGCAGTTCGATTTCGCAGGCCTGTGGCAGGGCGTTAAAGTCACGATAGTTGCGCTGCAAACACCGGCTGCCCAGCACCCGCACGTCGCGGCCACGGGTCCGCACATCGACAATGCAATCGGCGGGCAGGGCCTCGTAGCGCGGCCGCGGTGGTGGCGCGGGAACGGCGGCGCGGCGGTCGCGGCGGTCGTCGATCACCTTGGCGATGATCGCGACGGTAGCGATTCCGGCCAGCAGTCGGGCAATGTCGCGTTGATCGGCCTGCGCCGGGGTGACGCCTGCAAAGGCAAGCGACAGGGCGGTGGCCCCTGCAATAATCATGTTTCTCATGCTGTCAGTCCTTTCCATAAGGCGGCGCCATGCGGTTTCGGTGACGCGGTGAAAACACGATGCGGGGTGACCGGACGGTCAGGCAATAACAGCACAGTGCCAACCAATAGCCCCGCCGATAACATTACCCGATATTGAATATCAGGACGGGGGCGGCGCATGGTGCGGGGATGAAACACCTTCTTCTCCCCCTCTCCATTGCCATCGCCGCCGCCGCGACCACTGCACAGGCCGCCTGCTACGCCGACTACAAGGCCAAACAGGACGCGCCCTTGCGGCTTCAATATGGCGTGGCGCAGATCAATGGCGATTGCACCGTCGAGGCGGCACAGGCAGAGTTGCAACCACGGCTGGCCACGGACGGCTGGACGTTGTTGAATGTGCTTGGCGTCTTTGATGACGCCGGGCTGGCCGAGAGGAAAGACAGTGCAGGCGAATACTACCTCCGCTATTGAAACCCGGCTGACCGGCAACCGCACCGTTGTCGCAGGGATCATCGCCATCGTTGCGATTCTGTTCGTTTCGGCGGTGCTGCTGTTCATCAACCTGCCGGACGCCAACGCCTTCAACGCCCGCGTCGAACGCCTGTTTGTCGAAAACAACGACCTGACAGCGCAGGCCGAGATCAAGCTGCTGGAAATACTCGCCGGATCGGGCACCGCGTTTTCCGACACGCTGTCGTCCTATCGGTTCGTGATCTTTGTGCTGCTGGTCTTTGCCACCGCCATGCTGGTCGCCGCCGTGGCGTTTCTGGTCATGCTGGTGGCGCTGACCCGGCGCATGGGACAGATTGAGCGCAAGGGGATCGAGGTCAATTCGCTGTTGATCAGCCGCGATCAGAAATCTGTCTATCTGAACAATTTCGAATTCAAGCTGACCGAAGCCGCCATCGAAACCCTGTCAGTGCTGGCCGAGGCGAGGATGGACGACGAGGTGCTTTCGGGGGCCGAGATCGAAGGCGTCATATCGGGCCGCCCGGCATCGGACTGCGACGAGGCGGCGGGGGCGACCCGGATAAAACGGCTGCGCGATACGCTGGGCAACCAGATGGTCAGCGAACTGCTGGTCAAGAACATCGCCCGCAAAGGGTATATGCTGGCCATCGACAAGGACGTGATCCGCATGGTTTGACGGGTCTCGCGTTTGACCCGAGCCGACAGGCATCAGGCTACTTTCAGGTCAGGTGCAGAGTCCGAACCTAGATATTCAGAAAATACGGATCGACCCGCCGCCAGAAGTGCAGCAAATCCTGACCGGTGGCGGGGGTCCGGCCCAGCGCCTCGACCGCCAGAATGTCAGCCGCTACCAGCGCCGCAAGTTTGTAGCCAAAGGCGGGCGACCCCAGCGGATCGTCGGTTTGGGTCACGTCCTCGACATGCGATGCGGCGGCGGTCAGGGCGAAACAGATCGACAGGGCTTTTTCATTTGGCCAGCGCGCCGCCAGTGCCCGCACCAGACCGCCGATCACGGCCCGGTCGCCGCTGGCCAACCCCCGGATCGCATGCGCGATCATCAGGTCCAGAATCGACTGTTCCATGCTGTCAACCACCGCCACTACCCGGCTGCAGCATACCTGAACGGCATTTGGGACGGTAGGTAACAATCAAATCTGCTGAATGCGCAGGAAAGCCGGATCGACGCGGCGCCAGAAGTGCAGCAGGTCTTCGGCAATTGTCGGCACCTGCCCCATCGATTGCACCGCATGCACGTCGGCCGAAACCAGCGCCGACAGGCGGTAGCCCAGCGGAATCACAGGATCCTGCACGGGTGCGTGACGAAACGTATCCTCGATCACTTCAGTCGCCGACGTGACGGCATAAACCAGGGCAAGGGCGGGTTGATCTGGCCATTGTTCGGCCATCTTGCGGACCATTGCCCGTTTGCGTTGCGAATTGCCTGACAGCAACTCCTCCAATGCAAATTCGATCATTTGGTCCAAAGGCGCAGCGCGGTGGGTCGTCATGCAATCTCTCACTCATTTCATGCCACCCCCACGAGCGGCACATAGTCACAATCGCCACAGCTGTCGCGGCAATCCTTACAGTTTGATTAATTTCGGATACAACGCCTTGCCACCACAAGTTGTCTTTTTAGATCACTCGCTATTCTGACGCGAACTGCGGTAAGGCTGGTGACCCCGGATGGATTCGAACCATCGACCTGCCGCTTAGGAGGCGGCCGCTCTATCCCCTGAGCTACGAGGCCCACCGCCCCCCTCATGCCCGCGAATGCGCCTTGCGTCAACGTGGCCAAGGGCCTTGGACAACCCCCATGCTTGCCGCTATCAAGGGTCATAGACCAGGAACGGGACAAACATGCTGACCCCACCCCCCCGACGCCCCCTGACATTGCGCGACGTCTCCGAAGCATCGGGCGTCAGCGAGATGACCGTCAGCCGGGTCTTGCGCGGCAAGGGCGACGTCAGCGAAGGCACGCGGACGCGGGTGCAAGAGGCCGCCAAACGGCTGGGCTATGTCCCCAACAAGATCGCCGGGGCGCTGGCATCAAGCCGGGTCAATCTGGTGGCAGTCATTATCCCGTCGTTGGGCAATATGGTATTCCCCGAGGTGCTGTCCGGCATTTCCGACGTGCTGGCCGACACCGCCCTGCAACCCGTCGTCGGTGTGACAGACTATCTGCCCGAAAAAGAGGAAAAGGTTTTGTTCGAGATGCTGTCCTGGCGGCCTTCGGGCATCATCATCGCCGGCCTTGAACATTCCGAGGCATCGCGCGCGATGCTGCGGCAGGCCGACTGCCCGGTCGTCGAAATCATGGACGTGGACGGCGAGCCGATCGACGCCTGCGTCGGCATCAGCCACCGGCGGGCCGGGCGCAAGATGGCCGAGGCGATCATCGCTGCGGGTTACAAGCGCATCGGGTTCATGGGTACCAAGATGCCGCTGGACCACCGCGCCCGCAAACGGTTCGAGGGGTTCACGCGGACCTTGGCCAAGGCCGGAATCGAGATTGCCGATCAGGAATTCTACTCGGGCGGTTCGGCCCTCGCCAAAGGGCGCGAGATGACCGAGGCGATGCTGCGGCGCACCCCGGATCTGGATTTTCTGTATTATTCCAACGATATGATCGGCGCAGGCGGGCTGCTGTGGCTGCTGGAACAGGGCGCGGATGTACCCGGAACTGTGGGTCTGGCCGGGTTCAACGGTGTCGAACTGCTGGACGGATTGCCGCGCCAATTGGCCACGATGGACGCCTGCCGCCGCGAGATCGGCGAACGCGCCGCCCGGATTATCGCCGACCGCAACGCCGACCCGGCTGCAGCTGTCGGCGAACTGGTCGAACTGTCCCCCACCCTGCAAACCGGCGACACATTACGCGCCTGATCGCTTCGGAGAAACTCATGAAAGTTGGCTTTATCGGTCTTGGCAACGTCGGTGCGAAACTCGCCGGGTCGCTGCTGCGCAATGGCTATGACCTGACAGTGCGCGACCTGAACCCGGCGCTCGCACAACCGTTTCTGGACAAGGGCGCACATTGGGCCGACAGCCCCCGCGCGATGGCCGAAACCTGCGATCTGGTGATCACCTGCCTGCCCTCCCCGGCCGCCTGTGCCGCCGTGATGGAGGACGACGACGGCATCCTCGCAGGCCTGTCTGCGGGCAAGATCTGGGCCGAAATGTCGACCACCGACGCCGCATTGGTGGCCCGTCTGGCCGACCTTGTCCGCGCCAAGGGGGCGGCCCCGATCGAATGTCCGGTGTCGGGCGGCTGCCACCGTGCGGCGACGGGCAATATCTCGATCCTCGCGGGCTGCGACCGGGCGACGTTCGACCGGATGCTGCCATTGCTCACAACCTTGGGCCGCCGGGTTTTGCATACCGGCGACATCGGCTCTGCCTCGATGCTCAAGGTCATGACCAACTATCTGGCCACCGCCAACCTGCTGACCCTATGCGAGGCGCTGGTGACGATGAAAGCGGCGGGGATGGACATGGCGACGACCTACAAAGCCATCGAAATCTCGTCGGGGACATCCTTTGTGGCGGAAACCGAAGGGCAGGTGATCCTGAACGGCAGCCGCGACATTTCGTTCACGATGGACCTTGTGCTCAAGGATATCGGGCTGTTTCACAAACTGGCCGAGGATTACGCCGTGCCGCTGGAAATCAGCCCGCTGATGATCGACATTTTCCGCGACGGGCAGGCGCGTTACGGGGCGCGGGCGCAGTCCGATGATATCATTCGCAGGCTCGAGGATGCGACCGGGCTGTCGATCCTGGCGGACGGCTTTCCGGCGGAAATGATCGATGACGAACCCGAAGAACAAGGCTACGAAGTCATGGTGCCGGGACGTTAACGAAATCCTATCAAGATCATTTCTTTATTTGAGTTCAATATATTACAGCTCCAGTTCTCTAGAGAACTAAAGTTCGCAAAAGACGCCAATGGCACCCGCATCCACGGCTAGACTCCCGGATCCGCCGCCTGAGACGCGGGATGCGCCAGACAGGCTGCCTTGACCCCTGCGATCCGTTTGCATCCGGCGTAATCCACCCCCCACCGATCTGCGTTGTAAAGCTGCGGGATCAGACAGATGTCAGCCAAAGAAACGCATGACCCGGTGCAATAGGGGGCCTGTTCGAATCCGGCCAACAGCGCCTCGAACGCCGACAGTCCGGGGCCGATAAAGCGCCGCATCCAGTCGGTCCGGGCTGGGTCTTGGCCACCTGTCGCAAGGGCCACGACCGACAGATTGCAGACCGGATGGACGTCGATGGCCAGTGCATAGGCCAAGGCACGCACCTGCGCCCGGTCCGCAGGATCGGCAGGCAGCAGGCCCAAATCCCGCGTGTCATTCAGGTATTCGATGATCGCAAGCGACTGCGTCAACCGCAGCCCGTCAATGTCCAGCACCGGCACCAGGCCTTGGGGATTGCGGGCCAGATGGTCGGCCCCCTTGTGGTCGCGCGCCATCAGGTCGACCAACACCGTCTCGAACGTCAGCTCCGCCAGATGCAGGGCGATGCGGACCCGGTAACTGGCGCTCGATCGCGGATAGTCGAACAGCGTGATCGTCATGTCCGCGCCGGCAGGATTGTGCCTGTGCAGACACCGAAACCCACCGTAAACCCGTCGCCATGTGCCGCCCCGTGCAGGGTCAGCGTATCGCCGTCCTCGATGAACGTGCGCACAGCACCACCGTCCAGCGTCAGGGGTTCCTTGCCGCCCCATGTCAGCTCCAGCAGGCTGCCCCGATTGTCCTTGTCCGGCCCCGATATCGTGCCCGACCCCAGCAGATCGCCGGTGTTCATCGCACACCCGCTGGACGCGTGGTGGGCCAGTTGTTGCGCTGCGGAATAATACATTTCGCGATAGTTTGTCCGGCAGATCGCGGTCGGCTCGCTCCCGGCCGCCTGCATCGTCACCGCAAGGTCGATGTCGAACAGCATCGGCCCCGCGTCGGTCAAATGGGGCAGCAACGGCACTTCGCGCGGTGGAGTCATGCAGCGGAAAGGCTCTAACGCAGCAGCGGTGACGATCCACGGACTGATCGAGGTGGCGAAGGCCTTGGCCTGAAACGGCCCCAGCGGCTGGTATTCCCACGCCTGAATGTCGCGCGCCGACCAGTCGTTCAGCAGGACGTAGCCAAAGATCATCCGATCCGCCTGCGCCACGCTTAACGTCTCGCCCATCTCGGTGGTGCCACCGACAATGGCGCCCAGCTCGAGTTCGAAATCCAGCCGCTTGGTCGGCCCGAATGTCGGCATATCCGCATCCGCCGCCTTGGTCTGCCCGTTCGGGCGGATAATGTCGGTACCGCTGACCACCACCGTGCTGGCCCGCCCGTTATAGCCGATGGGAATATGCAGCCAGTTCGGCGGCAGCGCGTTCTCTGCCCCCCGGAACATGGTGCCGACATTGGTCGCATGGTGCCGCCCGGCGTAAAAGTCGGTGTATTCGGACACGGCAACCGGCATATGCAGGGTCGCAGCGTCCATCGCCACCAAATGCGGCTCTACCAAGGCCCGATCGCGCGACTTTTCACCCAACAGGTCGGTCAACTGACCGCGCAAGGCGTCCCAGGCCGCCGGGCCAAGGTCCATGAAATCGTTCCAGAACGGCAGGTCGAATACATCGCCGAAATCGACCAGCCCGGCGGCGGAGAGCGCCGCCATGTCGAGGATCATATCGCCGATGGCAACACCGCAGCGCGCCTCGGCCCCGCTCACGGAAAACACGCCACAGGGCAGGTTGTTGAGCGGGAAAGGATGCTCGGGCGCATTGGCGCTGGCGACCCAGCTTTTCAGCAATGGCATATGGCTACTTTCCTTTGGGTGGATGGGTCGAGACCCATCTTACGGTAAGATGGGTTTGAACCCATCCCGGTCATTTCGCGCCCGGCGTGCCGTCGAACTTTTTCTCAAGGTCCGCCCAGCAGTCGATATAATCGTCCTGCAACGGTGCCTCGACCGCCGCGAACCGCGTCAGGTGCTGCGGAAACCGGGTTTCGAACATGAACGACATCGTGTCAGCCAGTTTCTCGGCCTTCAACTCCGCATTCGAGGCCGCCTCGAACGCCGCCTTGTCCGGCCCGTGCGGCAGCATCATGTTGTGCAGCGACATGCCACCGGGGACGAACCCCTTGGGCTTGGCATCATAAATCCCATGAATATTGCCCATCAGTTCGGACATGACGTTCTTGTGGTACCACGGCGGGCGAAACGTGTTTTCGGCCACCATCCAGCGGTCGCGGAACAACACAAAGTCGATATTGGCGGTCCCCTCGACGCCGCTGGGTGCGGTCAGGACGGTGAAAATCGACGGGTCGGGATGGTCGAACAACACCGCGCCGACCGGGCAATAGGTCCGTAGGTCGTATTTCACCGGGGCATAGTTGCCGTGCCACGCCACCACGTCTAGCGGGCTGTGGCCGATGTGGGTTTCATGAAACTGGCCGCACCACTTGACGGTGACGGTGCTGGCCACTTCGCGATCTTCGAACGCCGCCACAGGTGTCTTAAAATCGCGCCGGTTCGCCATGCAGTTGGCCCCGATCGGTCCGCGCCCCGGCAGGGTGAATTTCTGTCCGTAGTTTTCGCACACGAACCCCCGGCAAGGCCCCTCTATTACCTCGACCCGATAAACCAGCCCGCGCGGCAGAATCGCCACCTCTTGCGGTTCCAGATCAATCACCCCCAGTTCGGTGCAGAACCGCAGCCGCCCTTCTTGCGGAACCACCAGCATTTCGCTGTCGGCGGAATAGAAATAGGCGTCGGTCATACTGTCAGTGACCAGATAAATATGGCTCGCCATGCCGATTTGCGTATTCACATCGCCCGCCGTGGTCATCGTGCGCATGCCGGTCAACCACGTGAGGCGTTGCGCGGTATGCGGCACCGGATCCCAGCGATATTGCCCAAGGCTGATCACATCGGGGTCGATATGCGGCGCCGATTTCCAATACGGCAGGTCCACCTTGGCGAACCGGTGCGTGTGCTTGACCGACGGGCGGATCCGATAACACCAGGTCCGTTCGTTCTGGTGACTGGGGGCGGTAAACGCCGTCCCGCTCAGCTGTTCGCCATAGAGCCCGTAGGCACATTTCTGCGGGCTGTTCATGCCCTGCGGCAAGGCACCCGGCAGCGCCTCGGTTTCGAAATCGTTGCCGAAACCGGGCATATAACCGGGATGGGTGCCGACCGGCGTGGCCGCCGATTGCAGGCCGACCTTGGTGGTGTCCGTGGTCATCGCTTGCCCCCTTTGCGTGGTATCCTCATGTTGGTAATAGTTGAAAATGCAACCAACGATCAATGCTCCTAGAACGCGCGTTTCAGGTTCGTGCAGGTCAAAACATACGCCAACGCGCTTCAACCTACTTGACCGAAACATTTACCGGCACCATCCTTGACCCAGATTCGGCTAAACGCCGGCT
The DNA here is from genome assembly GCA_038323615.1 of Rhodobacterales bacterium. Lineage (GTDB taxonomy): Bacteria > Pseudomonadota > Alphaproteobacteria > Rhodobacterales > Rhodobacteraceae > JBBKXP01. The sequence continues at coordinate 16,603 of JBBQHC010000054.1, forward strand.
GGCATTCGCGCCCCGACCCAACCCCTTTTTTACGAAGGTGGTATTGGGGCGGGGTTTTTTGTTTGGGGGACAGGTGAAACGCATCGTAGCAATCGGCGTCCTGTATTCGCGCAGCGGCGGCTATGTCCGCATCGGCGAGGCCTGCCGCACCGGCGCACTGAACGCCATCGCCCGGATCAACGCGGACCCTGCCCGCTCCATCGCTTTTGAGCCCGTTGAACGCGATCCGGGCGGTAATGTCGATCTCTACGGCCCGCTGTGCCACGAAATTCTGCGCGATACGCCTGCGCGACACATTTTGGGGTGCGTCACATCGTGGAGCCGCAAAGAGGTCATTCCGACGCTGGAGAAAGCCGGTGGAACGCTTTGGTATGCGGTCCCCTATGAAGGGTTCGAGGCGTCGGATCGGGTTGTTTACCTGCATGCCTGCCCCAATCAACATCTGCTGCCGCTGTTGGCTTGGGCCTTTCCGACTTTTGGGCGCCGTGGCTATCTTACCGGCAGCAATTATATCTGGGGCTGGGAAATGAATCGCCTCGCCCGCGAGACCATAGAACGTGCCGGTGGCGACGTTCTGGGCGAACGGTATTTGCCGATCGGGTCAGTCGATGTCGGGCGGATGATCGACGAAATTCGCGCGACGGCGCCCGACTTCATTCTCAACAACCTGATCGGACCCTCTTCGTATGCCTTTCTGGATGCCTATGCCCGGCTTGGCGCGAACGATCCACGCTTCAGCGCCGCGCGGTGCCCGGTCCTGTCATGCAATTTGACAGAGTGCGAATTGACAGAAATTGGACCTGCCGCAGAGGGGTTGATCGCCGCGGGGCCCTATTTCAACAAGGGGTCGGGGGCATTTGCAAGCAGTCACGAGGCAGCCGCCGACCATGCGGTCAATGTGTTGGCCGACCTGCTGGAACATGCACCCAAGGCGGACATGCAAAGTATTTCGGCGCTGCTTGAAACCGCACCGGGAGAGCGTTCGGGGATCGACGCCAAGACCCATCACACGGCCCAGCCGGTCCTGATCGCCAAGGTGCAGAACGGGGCGTTCACCGTCGTCCATGATGGCGGCATCCGACCCGGCGATCCCTATTTGACGCAGCCCGTTCCGGTCACCGGGCAACGCCACCTGCGGGTGATTTCATGAAGCGGGCGGTCCGTATCGACGATCTGGGCGGCGCCCACGCGATTGTCCTGCACCGACCGCATCCGGTGGTCGCGGCGCTGATCCGGCAGTTACAGGCGGTCGGTCTGCGGGCAACGACCTGCTGGCCCGCGTTGCAGGCTGACGCGCTGGCCGCCGATTTCATCTTTTTCGACGCGGATATGGGGTTTGACGACCAGTTCCCCTGGACTCCCGGCACCGCGCCCATGCCGCTGATCGCGCTGATCGGGTCAGAGGCACCGGGCCGTGTCGAATGGGCGCTGTCGACAGGCGCGACGGCGCAGATTCTCAAGCCGGTTGGCGACAGTGGCGTTTACAGCGCCCTGCTGATCGCCAGCAACGCTTTCGAGGCGCGGCGCACACTGTCGGCACAGGTGGCGGACCTGCGGCAACGACTGGGCGAACGCCAGACAATTGTTCGCGCGGTGGTTCTGATGATCGAAAAGACCGGGTCGGATGCCGCCGCCTATGCCGCCCTGCGACAAGAAGCGATGGATGCCCGTATCTCTCTGGAAGAGGCCGCCGCGCGCGTTGTGGCCCGGATGACCGAACCCAAAGATCGCAGCCCAAAAGGCGGCGTCGCATGACCGATGCAACCGTCACCAGTGCGGCGCACCGGCCCGACGGAGTCTGGGTCCGGCTTTTGCGGCGGAAACTGGCGCTGCTTGGGATGGCGCTGGTCGGGCTGATCGTGGGGGCTGCGATCCTCGCCCCGTGGATTGCGCCCTACGACC
>JBBQHC010000055.1:0-18449 GCA_038323615.1 Rhodobacterales bacterium
CCGGCGTGCGGTGCGGCTGGACGAAACCGTTTATCTGGTGCTGGACGAGGCCGACCAGATGCTCGACATGGGCTTTATCCACGCTCTGCGCCGGATCGCTCCACTGCTGGCGAAGGACCGCCAGACGATGATGTTTTCGGCCACCATGCCAAAACTGATGGCTGAACTGTCTACATCGTTTCTGACCGACCCGGTACGGGTGCAGGTCGATCAGCCCGGCAAGCCCGTCGAGAAGATCGCCCAATCGGTGCATTTCGTATCCAAGGCGGCCAAGAACGACATGCTGGTCGAATTGCTGGACAAGCACCGCAATGAATTGGCGCTGGTCTTTGGGCGCACCAAGCACGGCATGGAAAAGCTGAGCAAATTCCTGATCGCCAAGGGGTTCGCCGCCGCGTCGATCCACGGCAACAAGAGTCAGGGCCAGCGCGACCGCGCCATCACCGAATTCAAATCGGGCAAGGTGCGAATTCTGGTGGCGACCGATGTGGCTGCCCGTGGTCTGGATATTCCCGACGTGCGCCACGTCTATAACTACGAAATGCCCAACGTCGCCGAGAACTACGTTCACCGGATCGGGCGCACTGCCCGCGCCGGGGCCGATGGGGCCGCGATCGCCTTGGTCGCCCCCGACGAGATGATCGAACTGTTTGACATCCAGAAGGCGATGAAGGCCGATATCCCGGTCGCATCTGGACGCCCGTGGGAGGTTTTGCCGGGGCAAAAGAAAAAGCCCAACGGCGGTGGCGGTGGCGGTGGCAATGGCCAGCGGCGGCGCAGCAGCGGTGGCGGCAATCCTGGGGCGATGGCAAAACCGGGCGGTCAGCGTCGGCGCAAGCCGCAAGCCCGCCGGGTCGCCTGACAGCGGACAAGGGGCGGGTCGCAAGGCCCGCCCTGTTCAAGTAAAAAGATGAAATCGCTGGCGTCGAGCTGCGCCTGCGAAATGCCGACCAGTCGAAACGACCCGGCACCATAATTGACGACGATGCCATCATCAGCGACAACGAAAATCAGATCAGACAGCGTCCGTGCCCCACTGCCGCGCAGGTCGAGCCCGTCGTCGTAGTCCATTTTTGAACCCTTGGGCAAAGGACAGGCCGGTGATGACCGTCTTAGGACGAGAAATTGTCGATGGCCGGATTGGTCTGCGCGATTTCTTCGGCGACCACCCGCAGGACCGAATTGGAATAGGGATCGGCGCGCATCACTTGGATGCCGGTCGCCGTTGCGGCCAAGGGCAAGGGCGAGATTGCCAGCAGGATTTTCAACGCAGGATTGACGCCGCGCAGTATGCCGATGGCGGCGTACGAGCTTTCGATGGCATCGGCAAAACCCAAGTTGACGAACACATGTTTGGCCGGGTCATAGGCCCCCGCAATCACGCCGGGCGCACTGGAAAAAATCGTGCTGATCGCCCGGTCGGCCCATGTTTCGGTCAGGCCAAGCGTGAAGATGAGCGGATCCAACTGTCCGAACATGGCACGGATGCGGGCCAGATAGTCGGCGCGATGCACCTTGACCCCGTCGACGTTGCCCAAACATCCAGGTTCGACGTTGGGGCGCAGGGCATATTAAAAGCGCCCGTCTTTGGTTAAGATCGCCGCCGAGTGGTGCAAGCATCGCCATAGCCCCCGGAAAACAGGCCATAGCCGAACTTTTCGGCGATATCCGTGGGCATCCGGGCCGAGGCTGGCTCGAAGTCAAGGAAGGTCAACTGCGATTGCCGCATGTAGCGTCCGATGTGTTGGGCGAAGCAACTGCCGACTGTGGCGACACGCAGGCCCGGGGTGAGCGGAAGCTTGGGGGCGTATAGATTGCTGATCCTGAACTATCGTTGCGGCGACAGGACGACCAGAACGTGTGCTTTGGCAGGCGGTATAGGGCATGTCGGCACCTCCTTACCCTGCGGGTCCACGCGAAAGACCCAACAGGCACGGATTCGTCCTGTCCAATCAAAGGGTAAGGCGGGTTTGACCCCGAACCTTCTCGGGCGACATGTGCGCGCCGTCACGCCATCCGGCGCTCTGCCGAAACAGCCGACGCCAACGATCGCTTTGTCGCAGAGACCTACGCGCTCTGGCGCGAATCCGGCCTGATCGAAGCAGGGGTGCGGCGCGAACTGGGCGGCGGTGGGGCGGATGTGCGCGACCTGTCCGAGATGCTGCGCACTCTTACGCAGGCTTGCGGGTCCGCAGCACTCGCCTTCTCGATGCACAGGGATCAGGTCGCGATTCCGGCCTTGCATCCGCTGTACCAGATCATCGCGACGACGACATTTCCGCTGATCTGCGCCGTCTATCTGGGCGTCGCCGAAAGCGCCCGCGATCTTGCGCTTGACCATGCGCACCGCAAGCCAACGACCCCGGATCCGCTCAATCTGGCAGGTCGGGTGGAGACATCGCTGCGCGGCGTCCAGCGCGCACATCAGGCGATGGTTGCAGCCGTCGAACCTAACGCGCCCTCAGGTGAAAGCGTCAATGATGTCATGATCGGGCGAACGCTGGTGGCCAGATATGCGATCCGCAAAATGGAGCTTGCTGGTGGCGCAGGGTTCTACCGCTCGGCTGATCTTGAACGTCGATTTCGTGATGTTCAGGGGGCCCGTTACCACCCTTTGCAAGACGTACCGCAGGCTGAATATGCGGCTGCCTTGCCACTGGGCCAACCAGTGAGCAGATATTCCGACGCGTCAGGGATAAAATCTGGCAAGTGCCTTTTTCGAATCTCTTACCGCGCGCACGGGCCTCGTAAACGACAAACGCCGCCCCTTGTGGGGACGGCGCATTTCGCAAGGTTGGTGAAACCTTGGCGCGATGGGATCCTTAGAAACCCAGCCCCGCGTATTTGTTCTTGAACTTGGATACCCGGCCGCCGGCGTCCATCAGACGCGAGCTGCCGCCGGTCCAGGCCGGATGCACCGAAGGATCGATATCCAGCGTCATCTGGTCGCCTTCCTTGCCCCAGGTCGATTTCATCTGCACCACGGTGCCGTCGGTGAATTTGACGTCGATCACGTGATAATCGGGGTGAATCTCTTTTCTCATGACACCGATCCCTATGCGTCTGCGCCGACAAGCGGCTTGTAGTTGGAAACCTCGGCGATCCGGGCCGATTTGCCACGGCGCGCGCGCAGGTAGTACAGCTTGGCCCGGCGGACTTTGCCGCGACGGACGACTTCGATGCCGTCGATATTGGTGGAATGTAGCGGGAAAACCCGCTCGACGCCCTCGCCAAAGGAAATCTTGCGCACCGTGAACGAACCAGCGATGCCCTTGCCGTTCTTGCGGGCAATGCACACACCTTCGTAGTTCTGCACCCGGGTCCGGGTGCCTTCGGTGACTTTATAGCCAACGCGCAGCGTGTCGCCGGGTTTGAAATCGGGGATCTTTTTCCCCAGCGCAGCGATCTGCTCCGCTTCGATCTGTGCGATCAGGTCCATCTGATCATCTCCTATCAACGCACGGTTTGCCCGCGCAGGTGAGGGCTGTCAGAGCTTTGGTCTTCATCGGGTCAGTCACCGCTTGCGCGGGCAGCCCACCAAAGGTTTCACGGCCTTGCTTTTGCAGTTTGGCGGTCATCCGGTGAAGCGGTCGGAGCCATACCAAACAGGTCCGACGACTCATACGGGCCGCAGACAGGCGGGGTATAGGGGGAGTGCGGGTTTGGGGCAAGGGGGGATGGGAAGTGGCGAATGTCCGGATTGAGCCCAAACTGACGATTTTCTGTGGTGTGGCGAATGACGGCTTCTTAAAAATCCAAAATGAAATCAGTCAGAATTGTGAGCGCGTGTTAAATGGTTGTCCAATACGCACCTTATAGCTTGCGGTGCTTTTTGACTGCGAGGGCGGACAAGGCCAGGTCGCCTAAGGCGCGTCCGCGGAAAACGAATGCGGTGCGATCATTGGGATCTGTGCGCCCCTGTAGCTGACCTGTCACCAGGTCAGTCAGGTCTCCGTGGATGAACGCAGGATTACACAGCTTGTTGGGCAGCGCGGCTTCTTGCTTGAGGTCATCGATCACGACGCAGTCGAGCGAACCAAAGCTATCGCGCTTCCATGGAGCTGCAAGATCAACGACGGCAGCAAATGACCCGGACTTCATACCAGGTGCATCAAGAAACGGCGCCGCGCCGCCGGTATGCGTTACGGTGGTCACGAGGAGGTCGCTGGTTTCCGCAACCTTTTGTCCAGAAAAACAAGGCGTCGCTGTCAATCCGTGTGCTTTGGCCCGCTCTGCGAGGCGATCCTGATTGGCCTGACCGCGCCCGAAATAGACCATATGTTTCAGATCGAATAAGTCAGGGAAAGCGTCGAGATGGCTGCGCGCCTGTGCGCCACAGCCCACAAAGCCGATGGTCTAGGCATTCGGATTGGCCATATATCTTGCGGCCAACGCGCTTAGGCCCGCGGTGCGTACTTCGGTAGTCCAATTGCCGTCCAACAATGCAACTGGCAGGCCTGTGACGCTGTCGAGCATGGTCACGAGGCCGTTGATCTGCAGTAGGCCATGCGCCGTACGTTCAGGACGACCGTCTTGACGGCCAGAAGTGGCGGATTATCCATCGCGGCGAGCGCAGCCATTCTATAGCGGGGATCATTGGGCGGTGTGATCACAGCCTTGGGTGCCGCCCAGACCGAACCATTCACGCTGCCACGAATGGCGCTCGATGCTCTCGATAATCTGCGCAGTACTAAGCCCAAGCCCGATCAAATCGTCCTGTGACAGATCCGGTATGTTCATATTCGCCATTCTTAGCGTCCCTTCAAATCAGGCCATGTATCGCTGAGGCGGTAACCTTCGGGCCACGGGTCATCAGGGTCCAGCATGTGTTGATGCGTGCCCGTGATCCAAGCGCGCCCCGTGATTTCTGGGATAATCGCAGGGGTCTCGCCCAGCATCGTGGTCTCCGCGATTCGCCCGTGGAATTCCGAGTTGATGATCGAGCGGGCCGTAAAGGTTTCACCCACCTGCATCTCGCCGCGCGCATGCAGAAGCGCCATACGCGCAGAGGCTGCCGTGCCCGTGGGCGAGCGGTCAATCTTGCCTGGCTGGATTGCGACTGCCGCGGATGTGGTAAGATGGCTGCCCTCGCGTGCAATCGGTCCTGCGAAAAGGCAAAACGAGAAATGCGTCCAGTCTGGATTGGTCGGGTGGCTGAAGGTGAGTTGCGCGTTGGCCGCGTTGGTGATGGCCACGCCCAGATCGGCCAGCGCCTTGGCTTCGGAGGCGACCAGTTCAAACCCGAGGGCCGCTGCATCCACTACGACAAAGCTGTCACCGCCAAAAGCCGTATCGACGGTGATTGGACCCAGCCCCGGCACCTCCAGCGACACACCCATTTCACCAATAAAGGAAGGCAAATTGCGCACGGTGATCCGTTCAGCCTTGCCATTGCGGCATTCGGCGCGCACGCGCACCAAGCCGCCGGGAGCCTCCAGCACAATTTCCGTCACGGGCTCTGTCATCGGAATGATCCCGCTGTCCAGCAGCACGGTAGACACGCAGATAGAGTTTGAGCCCGACATCGGCGGAGTGTCCTCTGGCTCCATAATGATCCAGCCCATCTGGGCCTCGGGATGGATCGGTGGGACCAGCAAATTCACATGGCGAAACACGCCGCCGCGTGGCTCGTTCAGCATGAAATTGCGTAGGGTTTGATCCTTGGCAATCCATGTGCGCTGCTCCCACAAGGTCTTGCCCGGCGGCGGGGCCACACCGCCGACAATGACGTCGCCGACCTCGCCTTCGGCATGACAGGATACGACGTGAATGGTTTTGCTGCTGCGCATCCTAGATATCCTTGACCAGACGCAAGGCGTCGTAGATTGCCGCGTGGGTATTGCGTGCCGAAACAGCATCGCCGATGCGGAACAGTTGAAATTTGCCGTTCTTACTGCGCATGGCGGTTTGCGGATTCCCCGCAATCAACGCGTCATAATCGACTTCACCCGCATTGGATGAATGGGGTTTGAGGTCGAAATACAACTCATCCAGCGGCAGGGTGCCGTAGTTCACAACGACCTGATCGACCTCAACCTCATAGGTATGATCGCTGTAATCCGTGCCAATCGTCGCGGTCAGTTTGTTGCCGCTGCGCGCGACAGCCATCAGGCGGCGGGTGACGGTAAAGGTCACATCTTTATCCTGAAGCGATCGCATGTAGGGCACGAGGTTCATCGCCATCACGTCTGGCGAAAAGGTCCGATCCGGAGTCATGATCTCTACGGAAGCACCCGCATTCGCCGCAACCTCAGCGGCCTGCAAGGCAGGGTGGTCGCCGCTTTCGTCATAGATCAGGACTTTGCCCGCAGGCTTCACATCGCCCGAGATGATATCCCACGCGGTGACGACATGGGCCTGTTCGCCGTTCTGCTCAAACAGTTCCGTATTGGGCAAACCGCCAGTGGCGACAATCACCACGTCGGGGTTCAGGGCGGTCACGTCGTCCGCCTCGGCCCATGTGTTGAAGTGGAACCTCACGTCGCGCGCGGCACATTGCGCCATGCGCCAATCGATGATCCCGATCATCTCGCGGCGGCGCGGGGATTGCGACGTCAGCAATACCTGCCCGCCGGGTGCGGCTGCGGCCTCAAATACGGTCACGTCATGCCCGCGTTCGGCAGCAACACGCGCAGCCTCAAGACCCGCAGGACCGGCACCGATGATCAGAACCTTCTTTGGCGTTTCTGCCTTTGCAATCTCATGCGGCATCGTCAATTCGCGCCCCGTGGCGGCGTTATGGATGCACAGGGCGTCGCCCCCCTCATAGATCCGATCAAGGCAGTATGTCGCACCGACGCAGGGACGAATGTCATCCTCACGCCCCTCGATGATCTTGCGCACGATATGCGGGTCCGCCATATGCGCGCGGGTCATACCGACCATATCCAGAAGGCCCGCCTGCACGGCATGGCGCGCGGTGGCCACATCAGGGATGCGGGCCGCGTGGAACGTTGGCATTCCCGTCGCCTTGCGAACTTCGCCCGCAAAATCGAGGTGCGGGGCAGATTTCATACCCTGAATTGGGATGACGTCGGTCATGGCGGGGTCGGTGTGAATGCGTCCCTTGATGACGTTCAAGAAATCAATCTCACCGGTTGCGGCAATGCGCTTGGAAATCTCCAGCCCTTCGTCATGGGTGATGCCTCCCTTTTGCGCCTCATCCGCCGTGTAGCGCAGGCCGACAATGAACTCGGCGCCGACACGCTTGCGGATCGCCTCGACGACATCGAGCGGAAACCGCATACGGTTCTCGAGTGTATCGGCTCCGTAAGGCCCGGTCAGATCATTGGTCAGTGGCGACCAGAACTGGTCAAGCAAGTGGCCGTAAACCTGCAGTTCAATCCCGTCCATGCCGCCCGATTGCATCCGCTCGGCGGCATCGGCGAAATCGTTGATGATCCGGTCGATGTCCCAGTCCTCGATCAGTTTGGGAAAAGCCCGGTGCGCGGGTTCGCGGTGCTTGGAGGACGACACGGAGGGCAACCAATCGCCCTTGTTCCAATTGGTTCGCCGCCCCAGATGGGTAAGCTGGATCATGACCGCGCAGCCATGTTCATGCACCGCGTCCGTCAGATTCTGGATCCACGGCACGACTTCGTCCTTGTAGGCCAGAATGTTATTGAACACCGGCGGGCTGTCGCGGCTGACGGCGGCAGACCCCGCAGTCATGGCGAGGGCGACGCCTGCCTTGGCACGTTCGGCATGATAGGCGGCGTAGCGCTCTTTGGGCATGCCATCCTGCGGATAGGCCGGCTCATGACTCGTCGTCATGATCCGGTTTCGCAATGTCAGGTGCTTCAGTTGGAAGGATTGGAGCAATGGGTCGGTAGACATGAGGCGATCCTTATCGAGGCAAGAAGTTCCTGACACATGTGTCATGTTTACATTTCCGCAGATTGACACACCTGTCAAGTGATTTAGAACGGCTGTATGATTGATGCATCGTCGAACAGAATGCGCGCGACGCGAGAGATCTGGCTCGACGCCGCTTACAACCTTTTCGTCTCGGAAGGGATTGAGGCGGTCAAAGTCATGCCACTGGCCAAAAAGCTGAACCTGACCCGCACAGGTTTTTATTGGCATTTCAAGGACCTGTCGGACCTGCACGACGCCATCATCGAGATCTGGCAGACTCGCAATACTGGCATTGTGTTAGAGCGGTGCGCGGCCCCGGCCCAAAGCCTTTGCGCAGCCCTTCTTAACCTGATCGATTGTTGGATCGACAAGGAACTCTTCGATGCGCCCCTAGATCTTGCGATCCGAAACTGGGCACGTAGTGATGCCAGACTAATGGCGCTGGTCGAGCAGTCCGACGAAGTCCGTTTGAAGGCGATAACCGCCGTCTTTGAGCGTTTCGGCAGAACAGATGATGCAGCCCATTACCGTGCTTTGACAGCGATCCTCACCCAGACGGGATACTATTCAATGAATGTGTCTGAGCCGCGCTTGCAGCGCGCAATCGCGGGTTGTCACTATGCAGAGATATTTGCAGGCGAAGCGCCAACTCAGGCAGAGAAAGACGCGTTCCTGAACCGTCATCGCTGAGCCTGCCTTCGACGCAATCGAAGATCCCCTTTCAGCGCGCCAGAGACGGTCGGTATTTGTCGGGTTCTACAGTTGAGCGCAAATTCAAGGTGGTTGCAGTCTTTTACAAAGCCGACATTCTAAAGACGACTGGGTGTCGTCGCTTTGTCCCGCAAAGCCGTCATTCTTTGTCCTGCAACTTCGCCCACAAATCCGGACGCCGCTCTCGCGTGTTTTTTTCGCTCATCTCACGCCGCCACTTGGCGACCTTGGCGTGGTCGCCGGATGTCAGCACCGGCGGGATCGTCCGCCCCTGCCATTCAGCGGGTCGGGTATATTGCGGGTGTTCCAGCAGGCCGTGAGAGTGGCTTTCCTCTACCGTGCTGTCCGCATTCCCCAAGACCCCCGGCAACAGCCGGACGCAGGCGTCGATTAGGGTCATCGCGGGCAGTTCACCGCCGGTCAGCACATAGTCGCCCATCGACACCTCAATGATTTCGTAATGCTCCAGCACCCGTTCATCGACGCCTTCGAACCGACCACACAGCAGAGTCACGCCGTCCTGGCGGGACAGGCTTTGGGCCATGCCTTGGGTGAACAGCGCACCGCGCGGCGACAGGTAGATCAGCGGCATCCGGCCCCTAGTGCGGGTGCGCGTCGCGTCGATGGCGCGGGCCACCACATCGGCGCGCAGAACCATCCCGGCACCGCCGCCAGCAGGCGTGTCATCAACATTGCGATGCTTGCCTTCGCCGAATTCGCGCAGGTCAGTGGTCTGGAGCTGCCACAGCCCGTCCTGCAACGCCTTGCCCGTCAGGCTGTCGCCCAAAATACCCGGAAAGGCCCCCGGCAGCAGGGTGATCACTTGCGCCGTCCAGGCCCGCGCCAGATCGGGCGCGTCGGTCATCAGTTCGCGCGGTTGCAGGGTCGGGCGAATCGTCTTGCGGCCCAGCGACTTTGGCGTTTTGTCGGTCATACGCGCACCCATCCACCCAAATGCGCAGCCTCGGCCAGCGCGCGTTTCTTTTCGGCAACCTCGGCGTCGGTCAACGCCGAGCGGTTCAGCGCCAGAAACCGTTCGGCCAGATCCAGCCCCGGCCCCGCGTTGTCATGTCCGACAGGCACGACCCGGTTGGTGATATCCGCAGGCAGGTCGAGCAGGTCGAGCAACGCGCCCCCCGGTCCCTTTGGATGGCTCTGCATATCTTCCAGCCGCAGGGACGTGACCGGGCAATCCACCGCCGCCGCGATGTCCTGCGCCGCCGTCGCAAGGTCGGCGGACCCGACAAACTCTGCCGCAAACGCATCGCGCCCCAGCATCAACCGATGCCCCAACAGATGATGCCGCCAGGCTGAATACAGCCACGCATCGGCATCCCTTGTCGTTAGCGCCACGCGCACGGTGGCGATCGGAAACCGTTCCGCCAGATAGCCGCAGATATAGGCGACGGTCAGCGGCGCGGCATTGTAATCGGCCACGCCCGGCCAACCCGGCAGATGCCCGGCCAGCCCTTCGCAACTGATCACCAGATCGGGGGTGTCGGCCCCGGCGAACGCGGGCTGCAACGCCCCGGCCAGATCGACCAGCGCCAACGGGTTGCGGGCTCTTGAGAAGCCAGCGCAGATTTTGACCGCAGGTTTCAGGTGCCGCAGCATGACCAGCCCGACCTGCGGAGCAAGACGCTCGCGGTTGGTCCACAGAAGATGCTGGATCGAACTCGTCCCGGTCTTGTGAAACCCCGGATGCAGCAGGATGCGGCGCACCTCAGGCATCGCCGAAAAAACCCTCGGGCGGGTCGGCGACGATCCGCCCCGACGCCAGATCGACAGTGGGGACGATGGCCCTTGTGAAGGGCAGCAGGACGGTCTCCCTGATCCCCGGTGCGTGGATTTCCAGCAGGTCGCCCGCACCGTGATTCTCGACGCCTTTGACGGTCCCCAGCAAGGTGCCGCCGGTGTCATAGACCGACAGCCCGATCAGGTCGGCATGGTAGAATTCATCGTCAGGCAGCGAGGGCAGGCGCGAACGGTCGGCATAAAGCGCTTGGCCGCGCAAGCCATCCGCCTGTTCCTTGGTCGTGATCCCGTCGATCCGCGCGACCAAAGCGTTGGTCAGTTGGGCGGTCATTGTGATGGTGTGAAAGGCCTGCCCGGCTTCGGTATAGAGGGGGGTATAAAGCGCGATCGCCTCGGGCACCGCGCAAAAGGATTTCAGGCGGACCTCGCCATTGACGCCGAAGGCGCCTGCCAAAGTCCCGACGATCACCCGCTCGGGCACCCGGTCATTCATCGTGTCGCCCCTTGGCAAACGCCGCGTTCCCAATAGCCATTTGCGGCGACGCAGGCGTCACCCGACAGGCCATACTGGATCCACATACCGATAAAGAACGCGGCACCGGGGATCAGGAGTTTGCGAAACAGCCACAGCATGTCGATTCCCTCGAAAAGGAAAGCGGGGCCGGACATGAATGCCCGGCCCCTTGGCCAATCACTCGGCCTTTTCTTCGGCAGGTGCCGCTTCTTCTGCCACGGCTTCCGCAGCCACAGCCTCCTCGGCGGGGGCTTCTTCGACCACTTCCGGCTCGGGTGCCGGTGCCTTGGCGGCTTCTGCGGCGGCGACAGCGCGGGCCTCGTTCTTGGCGGCGCGGTCCTTGGCGTTCTTGCCCGGCTCGCCCTTCTTCAGGTTGGCGCGCTCTTTCTTGGCGACCACACCGGCGGCTTCAAGCATCCGGCTGACCCGGTCGGTCGGCTGTGCGCCTTCGCCGAGCCAGTATTTGACCCGTTCGACATCCATCTTGATCCGCTCTTCGCTGTCTTTGGGCAGCATCGGCGCGTAGGTGCCCAGCTTTTCCAGGAACCGGCCGTCGCGCGGCATCCGGCTGTCGGAGGCGACGATCGCATAGTGCGGGCGTTTCTTTGAGCCGCCACGGGCGAGCCTGATTTTCATAGCCATGAGTTTTCTCCTTTAGATGGCAATGGGTAAGGATTTGATTTCAAACCCTTAGGATTGGTGTTGTTCGTGGTGTTTGATGACTTCCTGGATCACGAAGGCCAGGAATTTCTTGGCAAAGTCGGGGTCGAGATCGGCCTCGCTTGCAAGCTGGGTCAGCCGGGCGATTTGCGCCGCTTCGCGCACCGGATCGGACGGCGGCAGATCGTGTTCGGCCTTGAGCCGCCCGACGGCCTGGGTGTGCTTGAACCGCTCGCCCAGCGTATAGACAAGGATCGCGACCAGCCGGTCGATGCTTTCGCGGTGTTCGCGCAGCAGGGCAGCGGCGCGGGCGGTGGCGTCTGTCATCACTCGGCCACCTCGGGGCGGGGATAGCGATAGGCGAGGGTGCCGTCGTGGTCGGCCTTGGCGTCATGGAAGGCGCCCAGCCGCTCTGCCAATGCGATGGCGCGGGTATTTCCGGGCTCGATATAGCTGACAAGGGCATCCCAGCTTAGCGCGTTAAAGGCATTGTTGCGGGCCGATGTGGCGGTTTCAAAAGCGTACCCCTTACCCTCGCCCTCAGCGGTGAAAAAGAACGACAGTTCGGGTTCCGGGTCGCCGGTTTCATGGCCGAGCAGGACAAAGCCGACAACCGATTTGTCGTCCTGAAGTTCGACCGTCCACAGCCCCGCACCGCGCAAGATCCAGCTGGCCGTCAGTTGCAGGAAGTCATCCCAGGCGCCTTCGCGGGTGCGTTGCTGGCTGACGTGTCTACCCCGTTCCGAGGTGACAATATCGGCGTAAAGGTCGAAATCCTCGATATAGGGGCCGCGCATGACGCAGCGGTCGGTGGCGATCCGGGGCAGCGACTGGCCGATCCGTTCAATGGCGACGGCGGCCTGCCCGGTGGGGCGGGATTCCCAAGGGAGAACAGTCATGACAATTCCTTTGGTTGGGGATGAAAATCGACTGGATGGCGCGTGTCGGCAGTTGGATGCCCGGTTTTTGTCACGTCGATCATGCTGTCGCCCCCGGCTGTGGATGCCGCCACAATTCGTCCAGCCCCATGTTGGGGTTGTCGTAGGTCCGCTCGTAGGTCGCACCAAGACGGCGGGCAAGGCGTTTGGAGCGTTCGTTGGACGGCAGGATATTCGACGTCAGCGTTGTCATGCCAAGTGTCGTGTAGGCGTGGTCGCGCACCGCGACCGCAGCCTCGGCGGCATAGCCATGACCTTCGGATCCGGCGAACATGACCCAGCCCAGCTCGGGTTCCGGCCAGCCATGCGGATTCCACAGGCCGACCATGCCGACGGTTTTGCCTTGGGCCTCGACCGTCCAGAACCCATAGCCGTGCAGGCACCAGTGGCCAATGGACAGGGCGAACCAGCGCCACGCGTCGTCACGTGACAACGCCCCACCAAACCCGGCAGAGCGCACCGGATCGGCGTAGAAATCGGCAATCGGGCCGAAATCCTGCGGTTGCGGGCCGCGCAGCGTCAGCCGCTTGGTCGTCAGGGTCGGGGCGGTGGTCAACGTCATTTCTTTTTGCCAAACCCCGACAGGCCGGGGGGCAGCTGCATCCCACCGCCAAGGCCGGGCAGGCCGCCCATGTTGCCTTGGGCCATCTTGCCCTGCATCGCTTTGGCGGCTTCTTCCATCGCGGCGGGATCGTTCATGTCGGGGCCGCCTTTGCCGAACATCCCCTTCATGGCCTGTTTCAGCATTCCGCCTTTGCCCATCTTGCCCATCTTTTTCATCATGTCGGCCATCTGGCGGTGCTGCTTGACCAGCTTGTTCAGGTCCGACACCTCAAGCCCCGAACCAGCGGCAATCCGTTTTTTCCGGCTGGCGGCCAAAAGATCGGGATTGGCGCGCTCTTTCTTGGTCATCGAATTGATCAGGGCGACCTGCCGTTTCAGGATGCTGTCGTCCAGCCCTGCCTTGTCCATCTGCCCCTTCATCTTGGCGGCACCGGGGAGCATGCCCATCAGCCCCTCCATGCCGCCCATCTTCATCATCTGTTCCAGCTGCATCTTGAGGTCGTTCATGTTGAACTGCCCCTTCTGGAACCGGCGCATCATCCGTTCGGCCTGTTCGGCCTCGATCGTTTCCTGCGCCTTTTCGACCAGCGCGACGATATCGCCCATGCCCAGAATACGGCCCGCGATCCGCCCCGGTTCAAAGGTTTCAAGGGCGTCCATCTTTTCGCCCATGCCGACAAAGCGGATCGGCTTGCCCGTTACTGCCCGCATCGACAGCGCCGCACCGCCGCGCCCGTCGCCATCCATCCGAGTCAGGACCACGCCGGTGACACCGATCTTGGCGTCGAATTCCTGCGCGACCTCGACCGCGACCTGACCTGTCAGGCCGTCGACGACCAGCAGGGTTTCGCGCGGGTTGGTGACATCGCGCACGGCGGCGGCTTGGGCGATCAGGTCGGCGTCGATGTGCAAGCGGCCTGCGGTGTCGAGCATATAAACGTCGTAACCACCAAGGCTGGCCTGCGTCTTGGCGCGGCGCGCAATCTGCACCGGGTCTTCGCCTTTGACGATGGGCAGGGTGTCGACCCCGATCTGACGCCCCAGAATGGCAAGCTGTTCCATCGCCGCCGGGCGGTTCGTGTCAAGCGAGGCCATCAGCACCCGCTTGCCTTCGCGCTCCTTCAGCCGTTTGGCCAGTTTGGCCGTCGTCGTCGTCTTGCCCGACCCTTGCAGGCCGACCATCAGGATCGGGGCGGGCGGGTTGTCGATTTTCAGAACGCCGGGGTCGGTGTCGCCGGTCAGGATGTGCTGCAACTCGTCATGCACGATCTTGACGACCTGCTGGCCGGGGGTGACGGATTTGGTGACCGACTGCCCGGTCGCCTTGGCCTGCACCGCAGCGACGAAATCGCGCGCGACAGGCAGCGATACGTCAGCCTCGAGCAACGCCACCCGGACCTCGCGCAGCGCAGTCTTCACGTCGTCTTCGGACAGGGCGCCCTGTTTGGTCAGACGGTCGAAGACGCCAGAGAGGCGTTCCGAGAGGTTTTCAAACATGCCGGGCCCCTTTGACCGTTGCAACCAAGCCCCCAACATAAGCAGGGGCGGCGAGAAACAAAAGCGCCCCCACGGGCACTTCAAAACGAGTTGCGCCCCCACGGGCGCGACGCGCTGGTGGGGGGCGATCCCGGATCATGGTCCGGGACCGGAAAGCTGACGCAATCCGGGTGTTGCGGGCGTTTAGTCGGATTGACGGGGCAGAGTCAAGTCAGACACCCCAGCCAGCGGTTTAGTATGTAGTATCCCCGTGCCGCGCCGCGCCCGATTTCGGTGACGCGAACTCTTGTGTCGGTGTGCGGTTGCGGGCAGCTTGGCCCCGTCAATGTGTATCAGCGCACAAGGAAAATCAGCAACGTGATGGAAAACTGGGACGAGGTGCGCACCGCCTATCAGGTCGCGCGGATGGGCACCGTCAGCGGTGCGGCCGAGGTGTTGGGCGTGCATCATGCCACCGTGATCCGCCACATCGACGCACTGGAACAGCGTCTTGGGGTCAAGTTGTTTCAACGTCATGCGCGCGGCTATACGGCGACCGAGGCGGGGCGCGATCTGTTGCAGGTGGCGCAGGCGACCGAAGATCAGTTCACCCAACTGGCGGGGCGGATCAAGGGGCAGGGCGAAGGCGTTACCGGCGAATTGGTCGTCACCTCGCTGGCGTCAATCTCGTGCTTTCTGGTGCCGGTTCTGGCGGATTTTCAGGCCGAGAACCCCGGCCTGATCGTGCGTTATTTGACCGATGCCCGCCTGTTCCGGCTGGAGTACGGCGAGGCGCATGTCGCGATCCGGGCCGGCACGGTGCCCGATCAGCCGGACAACGTGGTGCAACCCTTTATCGTGCAGCGGGCGGCGTTGGTCGCCAGCCCCGCCTATCTGGCCCGCCACGGCCAGCCCAAGGATACCGCCGATCTGGTCAACCACTGGTTCGTGGGCCCCGATGGCACCGACAGTCGGGCCCCGTTTTTTCGCTGGCTGCTGGACCTCGTGCCACATGAACGGATTATCTTTCGTGCCAGCGAAGAACGGCCCCGGCGCGAGGCAATCATTGCCGGCGCGGGGATCGGCTTTGTCACGATGTGGGAACTGGCGCAGAACCCCGAATTGACCGAGGTGATGCCGGGCCAGGACGACTGGAACGGCGCATTGTGGCTGGTCACCCACGTCGATCTGCACCGGACTCCGAAAGTGCAGGCATTTCTGACGTACCTCAAGGCGCGGGCGAAAGACATCGTCGGGTGAGCCGGGCGGCGCTGTGGGGTCATCTGGCGATGTTGGCGTTTTCGGCGCTGGTCGCGGGTTCGTTCGCACTGGGGGCGCTGGCGGCCAATGATCTGGCGCCGACGGCCCTGAATGCCGCCCGGTTCTGGATTGCGGCGGCGATCATCGGGGCGGCGGTGGCGGCGACCGGGGGCGTGCCACGCGGGGCGCTGCGGGCGACGTGGCGCTATGGCATCCTTGGCGGGCTTTATGCGGTCTATTTCGTGCTGATGTTCGAGGGGCTGAAAACTGCACCTCCGGTCAGCGCCGCCGCCGTGTTCACCCTGACCCCGGTCATGGCCGCCGGTTTCGGCTGGCTGCTGCTGCGGCAGGTGACGACGGCGCGGATGGCGCTGGCCCTGGCGATCGGTGCGGCGGGCGCCGTCTGGGTCATCTTTCGCGCCGACTGGGCGGCGATCCGGGGGTTTCAGATGGGCCGGGGCGAGGCGATCTATTTCGCCGGCTGCGTCGCCCATGCGATCTATGCGCCGATGGTGCGCCGCCTGAACCGGGGTGAAAGCCCGCTGGTGTTTACCCTTGGTACCCTGATCGCGGGCGGCATCGTGCTGACGGTCTGGGGCTGGGGCGACATTCGGGCGACCGACTGGACGACACTGCCCGACATCGTCTGGGTGACGATCCTTTATACGGCGATTTTTGCGAGCGCGGCGACCTTTGTGCTGCTGCAGTTCGCCGCGCTGCGGCTGCCCTCGGCCAAGGTCATGGCCTATACCTATCTGACCCCCTCTTGGGTGATCCTGTGGACGCTGGCGCTGGGGCAGGCGGGGCCGCCGCCGGCGGTTCTGGCCGGGTTGGGGCTGACTGTGCTGGCACTGGGGCTGCTGCTCAAGGAGTGATCCGGGTGACGGCGGGTCTGAACGCGGTATCTTGCATGGTTTTGAAATGAACACTGAAAACGGGACTTTTGAATTGTCTTCAGGTTGCGTCAAACTGCCCGATGGCGAGGTGTTTGATGCGAGGCGCAAACCAAACTAAACCTCAAGCTCGCTCTCTAAAAACCGCTCGAATGCATCCAGATCGACGCCGCTCATCTGCCCGAACCCCTGCATCCAGACCGAGGCTTCGCGCAGGGCGTCAGGCTCAATTTTGCACCATTTCACCCGGCCCCGCTTTTCTTGGCTGATCAGTCCGGCAGCAGTCAGCACACCCAGATGTTTGGATATGGCGGCCAGCGACATCGCAAAGGGTGCGGCCACATCGGTGACCGCCATGTCGTCCTCGAGCAGCATGGCAAGGATCGCCCGCCGGGTCGGGTCGGCAAGGGCTGAAAATGCGGTGTCGAGCGGGTCTGACATGGGCAGTCAGTAAACCGACGCGGGCGAAATCGTCAACCGAATGGTTGAATATGGATCACGGCCCGGGTGGTGACGGGCGACGGGCTCGGGGTCTCGGGTGACAGGATAGATGGATGTTAAATCAGATACTTGGGTGGATTTTTGGACCAGACTCTCGCAACTTGACTCAATCCTCGCGCCGCCTTAGCAACAGCCAACCGTGATTGGGGTGTGACAGCTTGGCCGATCCGCATGAATCTGACCGCCTCAAGGCGCTGGAATCGCGGATCGCGAAGCTGAAGGGCGATGCGCCCGTGCAGCACACTTCGGACACGCACTATGAACAGGCCCACATGGGTTGGCGCATGGTGATCGAGATGGTGGCCGGTGTGTTGATCGGCTTTGGCATCGGATACGGATTGGACGCCCTGTTTGGCACCATTCCGATCTTTCTGGTGCTGTTTACATTGCTGGGCTTCGTGGCCGGAGTGCGGGTGATGCTGCGCACGGCGCAAGAGGCGCAACGACAAACGCCCGGCACGCCGGGCAACGACGACGAAAGGACCTGACCCTTGGCAGAAGAAGAGCTTAGCGAAAGCGCCCTTGTCTTTCATCCGATGGATCAGTTCATCGTCAAGCCTTTGTTCGGCGAAGGCCCGGTGCATTGGTACACGATCACCAACGTGACGTTCTGGATGGCGCTGACGGTGCTGTCGGTCTTTGCGCTGATGGTTGTGGGCATGCGGAGCCGCGCGATGGTCCCCTCGCGCAGCCAGTCGATCGGCGAAATGGCCTATGGGTTCATTCACAAGATGGTCGAGGACGTGGCGGGCAAGGACGCCCTGCAATTCTTTCCCTATATCCTTTCACTGTTCCTGTTCATCGTTTTCGCCAACTTCCTTGGTCTGCTGCCGATGGCCTTTACCACGACATCGCAGATCGCGGTGACGGCGGTTCTGGCGATGGGCGTGTTCCTGATGGTGACACTGGTCGGGTTTTACAAACACGGGCTCGGATTTCTGGGGTTGTTCTGGGTCAGCGCGGCACCGCTACCGCTGCGGCCAATTCTGGCGCTGATCGAGGTGATTTCCTACTTTGTGCGGCCCCTGTCACATTCCATTCGTCTGGCCGGCAACATGATGGCCGGTCACGCGGTGATCAAGGTTTTCGCGGCCTTCGCGGCGATCCTCGCGATCTCGCCGTTTTCGATCCTGGCGATCACGGCGATCTATGCACTCGAAGTGCTGGTCGCCTTCATCCAGGCCTATGTTTTCACCATTCTGACGTGCGTGTACCTCAAGGATGCGATGCATCCGCACCACTAAGTCTTAACCCTCACACGACAAATTCAAAGCAAGGAGAGATACTATGGAAGGCAATATCGCACAAATGGGTGCCTTT